>NZ_JBAFXA010000007.1:0-275270 GCF_036662815.1 Pelagibacterium mangrovi
CCCGCACTCCGCTAATCTACGCCGCGAGGTGTGCCAAATGTTCTGACGACGGACACGAGCGGCACCACGATACGCTGTGCGCGACCGCATGTGCAGTGGCCGGTCCGCTGTCTGAGCCGGTGAGCTTGCATTCGCCTCTGGCTCTGACCCTGAGATCTGCCCCGCCTCATGGCTTGGGTCCAATCTCTTTTGTTCCCGAACCTGGCCGGCGCCCTCCGAAACACAATCCGATCCTCGTCTAACGCGCCGCCTCACAAGCGGTAACGTACAGTCGCGCCTTTTGAGCGCATCGATCGGACTATTCAAATGACAAACGTGCTGACCCGCCGTGGCTTTCTCACGGCAACTGCCGCGCTTGCGGCAACCACTGTCCTTCCTCGCATAGGTCGGGCTCAGGAATCGTCTCGCCAACTCACGGTCGCTACTCGCACCATCGAGGTCAACGGAAGGGCCGCCTCCGTCTACGGTATCGCCGGCCCTGGCGGCGGTCAGGGACTTATCCTCGATCCCGGCGAACGATTTAAGCTCACCTTGGAGAATACCCTCGACGTTGAAACCATCGTTCACTGGCACGGGCAGATACCGCCCAATATCCAGGACGGCGTTCCGGATCTGCCACGCCCCAAGCTCGTGCCTGGCGAAACCCGGGACTATGATTTCGAGCCGCTGGCGGGCACCCACTGGATGCACAGCCACGTGCCGACCCAGGAAATGAACCTCCTTGCTGCACCGCTCATCGTGCGCAGCACAGAAGACGTTATTGAGGACCGCCAGGAAGTGGTGATGTTCCTGCACGATTTCTCGTTCAAGGATCCACAAGCGGTCCTTGATGAGATTACCCAGGGCGCCGGGCATGCGGACATGGATCACGGTTCTTCCGTTGCGACGCCACAAGGTTCGATGCAGATGGACCATGGCGACATGGACATGGGGCAGATGAATATGAGCGATATGGCAAACATGTCGACCATGGCCATGGATCTCAATGACTTCAACTTCGATGCGTATCTCACCAACGACCGCACGCTCGACGACCCGGAAGTCGTTCAGGTCGAACGCGGCGGGCGCGTCAAGTTGCGCATCATCAACGCCTCGTCGGCGACCACCTTCTGGATCGACACCGGCATCGGGGGGCGTTTAGTAGCGGTCGATGGCCACAGGATTTCGCCCCTCAACGGCAACCGGTTCGGACTTGCGATGGGACAGCGTCTCGATATCGACCTCGACCTCCCTTCCGAGACGCGCACCTTCCCCATCCTGGCGCTCCGCGAAGGCGAGCGCGAGCGCACCGGTCTGATGCTTGCACCGGCAGGGGCGGCAGTATCGAAAATGTCAGACTTGGGGGAGACGTCGTCACCCGCTTTCGACATCGATCTCTCCCAGGAAGGGCGGTTCCGCGCGATCAATCCTCTCTCCGACAGGGAGGTGAGCAACAGCCAGATGATTATGCTGGACGGGTCGATGTCGCCCTATGTCTGGACAATCGATGGTCGCGGCTGGGGCGAACATAGGCCTATCACGGCCAAGAGCGGCGAACGGGTTGAGCTGATGTTCCACAACATGTCGATGATGGGCCACCCGATGCATCTGCACGGGCACGCCTTCCAGGTCGTCGGCCTTAACGCTCGCCGGATTTCCGGAGCCGTCCGCGACACTGTCTATGTCCCCCCGATGGCCAGCGTAACAATTGCCATGGACGCAGGCGAGGCGGCTCGATGGATGCTGCACTGCCATCACATGCCGCACCTGTCGACCGGCATGATGACCGAATTCCGGGTCCAGGCCTAAACCAGAACCGACCGACCCCGTCGAGCGGGGCTGGTCCACTATTTTTGGAGATATTCATGATCACGAACCGCAGCATGACCGCACTTCTGATAGCTGCTTCCGCAACGCTCTCTCAGGCCGCACTAGGACAGGAGCTTCAGCCGCTGAGCGAAGTTCTGGAAACCACGCACGTCCACGGCTTGGCGTCGCAGGAGAATACCGCCGAAGTCCTTATGGCAACCCACCATGGACTGTGGAGTGTAAATCTCGACAACGAGACTGCCCAGCTTTTAGGAGACAGCCGCGACGACTTCATGGGGTTCTCGACCCACCCAACTGAAAACGAACGATACTGGGCCAGCGGTCATCCGATCGCGGGCGGCAATATAGGTGTCATCGAGAGCGTCGACGGAGGCGAGACCTGGTCCAAGATCGCTGAAGGCGTCGGTGGGCCGGTCGATTTCCACCAGATGACGGTCAGCGGCGCCAATCCGGAAGTCCTTTATGGCGTACATCACGGCGCCTCCCTTCAAACGAGCACAGACGCCGGCCGCAGTTGGGAGGAGATTGGTCTGCTGCCGGACGGCATTATCGATCTTGCCGCATCGGGCATCTCTCCGGATGCCCTCTATGCCGCGACCAATTCAGGTCTTTTCAAAAGTGAGGACGCGGGCAGAACCTGGGTCAGGATATATGAAACAAGCGCGCCGGTTTCTTCTGTCCATGTAGACGCAAACGGGGTTCATGCCTTCGTTCTTGGGGTTGGCGTGGTGCATTCACCTGAGACTGAACTCGACTTCGCCGTTGTCGCCGACGATTTCGATGATACCTATCTACTTCATCTCACATCCATGCCTGAAGGCGGGTATGTAGCGGCAACCGATGGAGGTGGACTTGTTCTCCTTTCGTCGGATGGGTCAGTCGATATTTCGGTTCCGTAAATGAGCCACGATTGGGGCCGACGGCCCTAATCAAACCATCATCATCGGTATCAATGGGCCATTAGGTTGGCGATTCGTGAAGGCTCGGGTTTGAAGGCGCTGGGAACCATTTTTTTGGCACTTGCGTTGATGGTGGCCTCGACTGCTCACCTCCATGCAGCACAAAATGTCGAGATCAGTGACCACGTCCACACGTCCTCGTCTCTTGACCGATCGGCAGCCGACGATACCCATTCGGGCCACGGATCGAAACACTGCGGACCTCTGCTGCTGTCGCACCCACTAGCGTCAGCGCTCCGTCTCGATACGACGACAACGGTTTGGACCAGTGCGGCGCTGGAGCTAACGGTTCATTTATTCGTGGTCGATCCCCCTCCTCCTCGGAAGGACTCCTTGGCTGTCTGATTGACAGCAATTTCGAGTTCCAACCGAGAGATATCTTATGAAACGAACATGTTTTTATGCGCTGGCTTTTGCCGGCGCAGCAACAGGCTGTGCGTCCGCATTTGCGCATAACGGCGCCACCGGCATAGTCGCCGACAGGATGATGGGCATGATGATGTTGGGCGAGCAGATGCAGGTCCTGACGCCAATCATCAACGGCTCTTCCGATCCAGGCCCTGCGGTGATTGAGGAGGCCGCAGCAATGATTGCGGCTCACTCCGGCAACGCAATGACCGAGTTGTTCCCCCAAGGCACTACGGAATTCCCTTCGGAAGCACGTCCGGAAATATGGGAGGACTGGGCTCTCTTTGCTCAGTATGCCCAGCAACTGGAGAGCCTGGCCCAAGAGTTAGAAAGGACCACTGACCAACCGACGCTGGAGACCGCTCGGGTGGCGCGAAATGACTGGACAAGCATGGATACCTCGGTGCTGCTCGGACTGGCGCCGAAATCTGACCCCGAAAATTCAAGCTCTGACCCGGAAACACAATCGATCAGAAGCGCTGCCGCGGTTGCAACCGATATCGCCGGCACCTGCTCGGCCTGCCACACGGTGTTTCGCAAGTGACCTGGCCAAAAATCGATCTCAAATGGCCCGTTGTAACCGCGGTGCTCTTGGGCGGCTTTGGCCTGGGCTTGGTGACCTGGATGCTCATGCCTAGCTCCACTCCCGATTTGTCGCAGCAAATTACCGGTGACGCCAAGCGCGGTGCGTATCTTGCCCGCCTATCGGGCTGTGTCACCTGCCACACGATCGAAGACGGCGACCCATGGGCTGGGGGAGTTTCATTGGCCTCTGATTTCGGCACCTTCGTATCCCCAAACATTACCCCTGATCCAGAATTTGGCATCGGCGACTGGAGCTTCCAAGACTTCGTTCGGGCCGTAAGGCACGGGGTTGCGCCCGATGGATCTCCATATTACCCGGCATTCCCGTTCGAATTTTATGCCACTCTTACCGATCGCGATATGGCCGACATGTGGGCCGCTGTCCAAGAGGTTCCTCCATCCAACTTCGTGCCTGAAGAGAACGAGGTCCCACTGCCATTCAGCATTCGCCAGGGCGTGAAGCTCTGGCGCACCTTTTTCTACGAGCCTGTGGACTATGTCGTCGACGAGACCAAATCGACATCGTGGAACCGTGGACGGTTTATGGTGGAGGGACCGGCCCATTGCGCTGCCTGTCACACACCGAGAAACTTTGCTGGCGGCTTGGATACTGACGCTCAGTTCGCTGGTGCTTCAGGCGGCACTGCGGGTTGGACCGCACCCCCGATCACCACCGAGGCGCTTGCCGAGGGGGGCTGGACCGAGGAAAGCCTGATTGCGGCGCTGCGCACCGGGCTCACCCCGACTGGCGATGCTTTTGGAGGTGCGATGGCTGAAGTCGTTCACCTCTCCACCAGCTATTTGTTGGATCAGCATATTGAGGACATGGCTGAATTTTTGATGGATCAGTGAGGGTCGGTGTTGGTTTTAGTGGCTACGGCCCAGCCGGGTTCGCATCTACCGGCAATCTTATGACGTCGTCGCCGATACTGACCTGCACCTCCCACTGCCCGGCCATCGGTAGCATCGCACTGGCTTGAAAGGCTCCGGGACCTGCTGACAAGACGTCGGCATCTACAGTCATCTGATGTCCAGGCATCTCAATTTTTACCCGTGGATCGATGATATCGGCTCGATCCACGGGCGACCTGATGAATACGGTGAGGGTTCTATCGTCCGCCAAGCTGGCACTGACATTGACCGTGATGCCCGACGTATCGACGGTGTCCTCACCGGTCGCACGCTGAGCGGGATTGGAAACGAGTGGAATGCTCGCAAGGATCAGGACAAGGCCAAAAAACAAGGTCCCGACTGTCCAGATCATCACCAACGAGATTCCGCTCGCTTTCCGGCGTCGGCTCTTTCCTTTCGCTTTCACGGTTCCTTCTCCGAGGCTGGCGCTTTGCGGCGAAGGGCTGGCTTCTCAACGAATTTCCAAGAGAGATACGCCAGGCTTCCGGAAATGGTGCTGGACAGCAAGAAAAGCACAGCAACCTGCGGCCCGAACCAGATGGGCTCCCGCGTCAGGACCTGTTGGATTGGCCATGCCATGAGGTAGATGCCGTAGGAAAGATCGTGCCGCCGCGCGAACTCGGCGATCCGACCCCAGTTCTTGGCGCCCACGTAGAGCGCTGCATACCCTATCCCAATGATCCAGGTCACCTCGCCAAACCGGGTTCCCGTGCCGGCCACCGCCAAGGCAAGCGCCGCCATTGCCCAACCAAACCGCAGGGGAATTACTTCGCCGAATCGTCGCGCCACCGCCCCGGTGAGAAAGGCAAATCCAAAGCGGAAGAGGCTCTCGACTGGCGTTTCACCGGTGGGATCGACGCCAACGTCGGCCAGAAGGGCAAAGCCGAACGCCGCCCACGCAGCAAACGCAATGGATGGATGGCGCAGAAGTCCCAAAGCCGCAGCAATCCCGAAGACAATGTAACTCAGGATTTCGTATTTTATGGTCCAGAGCGGTACGTTTACATCGCCGGGATATCGGCCGTGCTCGAACATGGACGGCAGGACGGCCCCCTCGAAGTTCCATGCGACGTTGAGAGGGTAGAGCCAGGTCTGTGGGCTGGAATAATACTCCCAAAGGCGTGCACCTGTTCCGAAAGGACCTATAATGAGGGAAATGAGTGCAGCGCTGACGATCAGCGCCGGGTAGATCCGCAAGAATCGATTCCGGACAAACTGCCCGAGTCCTCGCTGCAACACGCTGTGGGTGAGCATCGCGCCCGATATGACAAAGAACACGTTTACTGCTGTTGCCCCCAGATCGTAAGCGGCCCAGCTCAAGGGATCGTAACTCGGTGAGTTCAAGCCCAGAAGTAGCGAATGGGAGAGCACCACACTCAACGCAGCGATCAAGCGCACGGCATTGTAACTGTTGTCGGGGTTTCCGAAGGCGGTCGAAAGCATCATGGGCGTGCCCGCGCCAGAAGCTGACGCCGGCCCATTGACGGGTCGGTTCATTGGTCATACCGGAATCTGATGTTGGATTACATCTCGTCACCGCTGAAACCGATGTTCGGCGGGTCAGAAAACAGAGTTATGCGCTCTGTTCCGGTCTCGGGGGCTGATCAATTGGTGCAGGACGATCTGATATCTGAGTCCTGACATGAGAATGTTTCCACGACCGCAACCAGTCGGGTAGACTCGCCCAGCGGGCGTTCACGATTATGGGCGTTTCATGGACGTGGTCGGTGTTGTCGTGCTGGCCAGCACCAAGTGTGCCGGCCTCATCGATCTGGGGATCTCCAGCCCAGTCCATTCCCGACAAGAGAGTTTCCGCAGTGGGGCCATGCAGCGGGGCGTGGGTCGCCTGTAGAGGCAGCGCAACAACGATTACCCACGCCACAACGATCAGGCGCAAGAACGTTTTCCACGAAGAGGCGTTCGCCGTTGGACCGGTCACTGCCGCAATTTGCCCCAATACGATGACTACCTTGTCACCATAGGGAACCGAATCGATCAGGTCCACCCAAAGACGTTCCCCTGCTGAAGCGCCGACCATGGAAGATTTCTCATCAGACTGATGCCCGAATTTGCGAAATTGATTCTTCTTCCGTTATTGGTCGTGTTCAGCCTTCTGGCTGCGCCGAGCGCCATGAGTTCGCCTCCGCAAGATGGGCAGCAGACGGCTGCGCACCACAACGACGTGGAGCACGATTTAAGTGGCCACGAGGAGTGTGCAGCGATTGCCTGCTGCCTGATGCCTGCCAACACAGCTCGCCCGATACTTTTGGAACGAACGGCTGTTCTGGTTGATGCCTATCCTGTCCTGCACAGAAGCGGCGAAGATCCCAAGGTTCCTGCCCCTCCTCCAAAGCCACTGGTTTGAACCGCGATAACGATCAATTTCAAACCGGAGAATACCAATGAAGACGTTCAAAACCCTCGGCCTCGCCATCCTCTTGACCAGCACAACGTCAATTGCGATGGCGCAGGGCATGGATCATTCCAACATGGATGGCATGTCCATGGACGGAATGAGCATGGATGCCGATGCCAATGAAAGCTCGGATTTGCCCGAAATCTGTCTCGAGAACGCCGACCACATGGCCGGCATGTCGATGGACATGGGTGCAATGATGGAAGGGATGAGCGAGGGCCACCAGGCCATGATGGCCGATATGGGCGCCATGCATAACGATATGATGGCGGCCATGATGGCCGAAGACTTCGATGTCGCCTTCATTTGCGGCATGATCCCACACCATCAGGGCGCGCTCGCGATGGCCAACGCGGCCCTGGAGTATAGCGAGGACGAGTGGGTAAAGGAGCTCGCCGAGGAAATCGTCGACGCCCAGGAACGTGAGATCGCCGAAATGCTTGAGTGGCTCGACGCCCGATAAATGGCAGTGACCGGGAGCGATCCCGGTCACCTTCTTACCTTAGCATGGCATTGCCATGGTTAATGCCATGCTGGCTGCACTCGATGTGGTGCGCGGCGGAGTCGCGATCTTTCTGCCCTCCGTTGCCGAAATCTGGCAGATCATACGCTGATCTTCCTGCTGCAATCAGCTTCGGCCGGGATCACCCCGACCCCCGACCTTTCAAGCGACTATCCCGGGGCGTGCTCCCCGACGAACGGTAATACACCCGGGGCGCTGCCCCTCTCGATGCGGCATGCTTTCTAATTCAACAACCTGTTTGCCAGAACCGTCTTCTGCTTTTTCGTCTCGGCGTTCCCGGTGCTCTCGGTGCCACTGCCGACTCCCAGGCCCTCACAACCGCGCGGCATCTACGATCGCACAACCGGAGGTATCCGCATTTACCGGAAAATGCCCTTCTCATTCTTGTTCGGAAACTGCCTGTAATAGGATTACGCCCTCCCCCCTGGCCTCGACGACGAAGGTAACGCCAGCGGCCTCGAAGGCGCTTTTCATGGCGCGCAAAGTGCGATCAAACGGGACTCTTTGACCGGTCTCGAGGAGGCGGACGGTCTGTGGCGTGATACCCGCCGCGCCAGCGAGGTCATCTTGAGTCCAGTCAAGAATAGCCCTCGCAGCGCGCACCTGCGCTGCACTGGGTAGACGTTTTCGATTGCCCGCAGATGATGTCGCAGAGGAAGATTTATTAACCAAATCAGCGGCCAAAGTATCGTTTTTCGACATTCTTCTTGATCTTTCGTCGTTTTTGTGCAACAAGCCTGTCCACGGTGACTGCACCACCGTCCTTCCAAACATCATCAATCGAGCGTCTGCGGCGGCTAATCAGGCCGGCGCGTGCTTTCTCGCGTCGTTCCATCCCACCATTGCGAGGGTACCCGATGTCCTGCGCCTTCCACGACCCCGAGATGATCCCGATTCAACTTGGCAACTTTTCCGCTGGCCCCCCGCCCCCTCGTCTGCTGCGAAACTTTCTCTCGCTCATCAAAGCCTGTCCCTGCTCCCACTCTTTGGGAGATGATGCCGTCATTCGCAAGGCACTCGATGCGGCAGGTCTGACTTCTGTGATTGCGCATCGCGTGAGCTACAAAGCCAACGTGATGACCATTATCGTCGTTCCGGGCGGCATTTGGCACGAAAAACTTCCTATGCTCCGAATCCGCGCGATCAAACGTGAACGTAGTGCCGCCACGCGTCGTGTTTGCATCATACCGGAATCGGTCGTTCATCGACAGCCCCGACTCTCGAACAGCCAATATATCAGCAATGCCGCCCAGGTCTGGGTGCCTCCCGAAGATCGCATGGCCGTCCTGCTGCACCTCATCGAGAATGGCTACTCAACGGTCATCGATTGTGCCCGTGAGGTCAAGTCCGCCCCGCCCGTGGCCGCCGTTTTTCAAATGATCAGCGACGGCACGCTGATGATCGATCTCGACAAACCTATTCTTCCGCATTCGCGAATTGATCTCATCAGTAGTCAGGATTGATCTAACCCTCAGCCGAGAGCGTGAGGCCCGGGCCTCACCAACAGGGCCGCCTACCCGATCTCGCTGCCGCGCATCGCAAGGCATCCATCAAAATCCGCGCCCGCCGGTAGGTGAGGTGCTCTGGAGACATCATGGCCGATAACGACGACTATTTGGACGATCTTGATCTCGAACTGGAACCATCCACCGCAAGGTTTCCACGCAAGCGCGGCCACACGGTGGAGAACCTTCTTCCGCGGGCATTGATCGAGAGCGTTATCGGGATCGAAGGCATCCGCGACATCAGCACGCGTGAGGGGTTCTGCCTTGTGGTGGAGGCGCCGTCATTCGATTGGTGTGAACCTCTGCATCGCGCGCTCAAGACGATGGGTTCGTGGGACCTTCACCATTGCCCGCCCGCCATCAAGAAACCCTCGCGAGATGACGTCACCTCACAGCAACTTGTCGCCGTCCTCGGCACAGGCGGTCGTGCTTTCGGCATTTCCCATCAACCCGCGCAAATGCTCCCGCCAGCGATGTTGGCCTCAGCCGATCAAGTGCTTAAACTCCCACCTCCGGATGCACGCGTCATCTCGGCCGCCATCAAGGCTGTGACCGGCACTATCCCGGAGGGACTCCACAACAAGGATATCGCAGGTCTCGAGTTTGAGGAAATGGCGGCCTGTATCCGCCAGGGATCTAATGCCGATGAGTGTCTGAACCGCCTGCGACGCGCTGTGGACTCCAAACGTCGCATCGACACCACCTTGGCTGACGTTCCCGAAATCGCCGACCTCCACGGATACGGTGTAGCGAAAGAATGGGCAGTCAATCTTCTGGAGGACCTGGAAAGTTGGCGCCGGGGTGAGATCCCATTTGAAGCCATCGACCGCAACGCAGTCCTGGTCTCACCCCCGGGCATGGGCAAGACCACATTCGCGCGCAGTCTGGCCAAGAGTGCGGGGTTGCCCCTGATTGCCACCAGCGTCGGAGCCTGGTTCGCAAATTCGCCTGGGTATCTCGACAGCATCATCAAGCAGATCGACCAAACCTTTGCGGCGGCTCGCGCGATGTCTCCTGCCATTCTGCTGCTCGATGAACTGGACGCGGTCCCTGATCGTGCCACCATCTCTCCTCGCGGAGCGGACTGGTGGTTGCCGGTGATCACCCATCTGCTGATCACGCTGGACGGCGCGGTTTCGAACGCCACCAACAATTTGATCATCCTTGGTGCAACCAACCATGGAGACCGTATCGACCGGGCTCTGGTCCGGCCTGGGCGCCTGTCGAAGATCATTGAGATCGAACTTCCGGACGCCGACGCTCTCGCGGGGATCTTCAGGCAACATCTCGGCAGCGACCTTGTCGGCGAAGACCTTACCTATATCGCTGAACTCGCGTATGGAGCGACCGGGGCCCAAGTCGTCGACCGGGTGAGGTCAGCACGACGGACGGCGCGTCGCGCAAAGCGAGCCATGGAGATGATCGACCTTCTGGAGGTCCTCGTTCCCGACGAACGCCGCACCGCTCCTCATGTCGAACGCGTGGCAGTTCACGAGGCCGGGCACGCTGTTGTGTGCCACGCCCTTGGACTGGGAGAGGTCAAGGCAATCTCGATCATCTCGGGACAAAACCATGGGGGATACACCCAAACCGACACTGATCCCTACCTGTCAACGCGTTCCGACCTGGAACGCCACGTCATCCAGGCGCTCGCCGGACGGGCCGCGGAAGAAGTGCTGCTCGGTGAGCCTGGCACCGGCTCGGGTGGAAGTTCTGCGAGTGACCTTGCTCGCGCAACCATGCACATCGGCCTGCTTCACCTTGGCACCGGTCTCGGCGAGGAAATGATTTTTCGTGCCGACAAGGAGAGTGTGCCGATGATCCTTGCGCGAAGTGAGCGACACTCCGCTGCGGTAGACAAGCATCTTCGAGAACTCTACGGCCAAAGCAAGGACTTGATTGTCACCCACAAACGGGACGTTCGTGCAATTGCCGACGCCCTCATCGACAAGCGCTTCCTCAACGGGTCGAACTTTCTGTCCATTCTCGAGCGGAACGGCCCAAAACCATAGGTGAACGGGGCTTTTCTCCTCACACTGTCCTTCTCTATCAAACCCCGAGTAAGCGAAATGGCCAGAATCGACTTCATGCGCGCCGATGTCCTCGCGACGGTCTCTAAATTACGGGCTCTTGCTGACGATCTCGAGAAGATGACCATATTTGAGCCCGGCGCAGTTGAGCTTTCAAATGCTCCTATGCTTGAGGAGTGGGGAGTGAGACTCCGTCCGGTTCCTGCAATTGTTGGGACCGTTCGAAAGCGTTGAGAACGGAACGCGTAAAGTCGCGGTCAGGGCTTAAAGCCGAGCCATCCATGTTTGTCGCATAATTAACATTATGGAACTAAGCCATTGATTTTAAACATAATACTCAAGATGCTATGATTATGCAATTTTGGCAACCGGCAGCTCGTTGAGCTTGTGTCGCGGCGAGCGGAGAACGATTTTGATGTCCATTCTCGCTTATTGTTGCCGGACGTCGCCGGCACCAATGCACCCAGCCAAATTTGCCGTTGAACGCACGGCGTCAGCTTGGCGACGCAGCAGGAATGCGGGTCGAAGTCTGCCGAACGTTTTTGATGATGAAGCGGCTGCGCGGCAGAGCAGGCAACCTCGAATAGTCGATCCGCAGATCCTGCTCCGGCACATCATACCGTATGCTTCTGGATAGAACCTCCGAAGCCTGCTTCATCAGTTCGATCGTGATCCACTCACCTGGGCATCGGTGATGCATATGGTGATCGCCGCCACCTTGAGGGACGAAGTTGAAGGGGCTCCTGTCCCAATCACCAAACCGTTCTGGCCGAAACGTTTCGGGTGTTTCCCATGAGCGCGCATCATGGTTTGTGCCGTAAAGGTCGAGGAGAACGCGGCGTCCTTGGGGGAAGTGATACCCCTGCCATTCAAAGTCACGGCGCACCCGTGCCGCGACAGCAGGAAAGAAAGGATAGAACCGGCGGACCTCCTGGGCAAAGAGTTCAGTGTAGCTCTCATCATCGCCGGCCTGGAGCTTGCGCCGACACTCAGGATATTGATGCAGGGCGTGCGCTACAAACGTGATGTAGACGCTGACGGCCACAATCGGTCTGATCACGTTTAGCACTTCCACAGCAGCGAAGTGAGGCGGCAGCAACTCACCGTTCAGATCCCGGTGCCATGCAATAACATGGGCAGCGGATTGTTCGGCGGGGCGTAACCGGCCGCTTCGAATCTGACCGATGATGGTCTCGATCCAGCGGTTGCTCCTCTTGCGGGCCAAGCGAGCCCACCAGTGTTTCGGCCCAATAGATCCGGCATAATCGAATAGCGCGGTGATCTCTCGCGTTCGCTGCGCGACTTCTGAGTCCGCGAGCGACACACCGGCCCAGGCGCAGGCAGCGCGCGTGAGAAGGCCGTGCAACTGGTCATATAGAACCACTTCGTCCTTTAGCGTCCAGGCGCGAGCGCAGGTCTGCCACTCTTCGGCGGTTCCCGCCACCAGCCGAGCGAGCTGCTCAGCGCTCATCAGCGACATGAACATCTGCTTGCGGTGTTTGTGAGCCTCGTCGTCCAGGCCCTGCACGCCTCCCCGTCCGAGCAGCGTCTTTTGAATCCGCCCGACCATGGCGCCACGCCGCATGAACCGGTCGTTGTCGTAGAAGAGCCGAGCCGCTTCCGGCCCGGTCATGCAGGTCGCCTTTTGCAGCATCAGCCGTGTTTCGAATAGGTCTGCCCCATACTTCCGACATCGCTTCGATATGAACCGATACGGATCATTGATAAGGGCCAGAGTGGCGTCCGGCGTTGCGGTGCGGGGGATCTGAGGCATTGAGCGTCCTTCGTCGGGCAGGCACTGGTTCAGGCGCTACGGGCTTTCGTGTCGTCTCTGGCTAGGACGCTCTCGATGAGCAAGAGCCCCGCCCCGCATACGATCGCCACGTCGGCAAGATTGAAGGCTGGCCAATGATAGCTGCCAATGTAGAAATCCAGAAAATCCGTCACGGCGCCCTGCCGCAGCCGGTCGAGCAGATTGCCCAGCGCGCCCCCGACGATAAGCCCGAGGGCGGCGGCCGTGAGACGGTTGTCGGTTCGCTTGATCCAGCCCAGGAGCCCGGCGACTATGGCAAGCGTGAACGCCATCAGGATCCAAGCCGGAGCCTCGCCGAACAATCCGAAGCTCACGCCGGTGTTAAAGCCGAGCACGAGATTGAAGAAATCGGTGACAGGGATGACCTGAGGTGGGTTCATGACATGGTTCAGGACCAACCATTTCGTCGCCTGATCAAGGAGAAATCCGCCAAGGACGATTGGAAGGCCGAGCCTGAGCATATCGCATAATCCCTTAAAAACCCCGGCTCAGCCGATTCGGCCGAGGGCCGGGAACGTCTGGAGGAGCCAAATTGCAAAGCTGGAGAGATGGCCGGTAATCATGGCGATACCCATGACCACCATCACCCCGCCAGCGACGATTTTGAGCACCCGGCCAGTTCGGCGCATTGACAACATCCGTGTCATGAATCCGCGCATGAACAGAGCGGCCAGGATAAAGGGCAGGCCAAGGCCCAGCGAGTATACGGCCAACAGCGCCGTTCCGCTTGCAACCGTGGCGTTAGCGGCGGATAGGGCCAGGATCGAGCCCAGCACAGGTCCGATGCATGGGGTCCAGCCGAACGCGAAAGCGAGACCGAGCAAGTAGGCAGACCAAGCGCCGCCGCTGTTCGGACTGGAATGGAACCGCACGTCACGATCGAGCCAAGGCATCGGTACAAGGCCGGTTGTGAACAAGCCGAAGATGACGACGATCACACCGCCGATCAGGTTTGCTTCGTAAAGATGCGTGCGCAGGAGTCCGCCCAACGCGGTCGCACTGGCCCCGAGCAAGACGAACACGGTCGAGAAGCCGAGAACGAAGCAGAGGCTGAGGCCGAGGGTTCGGCTCGCCGCCTTTATTCCGGAATGGGCCGGAACCCCGTCGGCGCTGATCGTGCGCCCCGCGACATAGGATATATAGCCCGGTACTAGCGGCAGAACGCAGGGCGACAAAAAGGATATCACGCCTGCGGCGAAGGCTGTCGCTATTCCGATACTGGAAATCTCCATCAGACCAGCTCCAGCACCCAGACGACAACGACGGCTACATAGGTAGCGTAGGCGCCAACCAGGGTAAGAACCTGCCAGCGGCGGAAGCCGGGTTCGGACCCGCCCCAGCGGACGAACGCCGCGTAGAGCGCAGGCATAAGCGCGACAAAGACGAAACTTACCCAGACCAGCCGGAAGTTGTCGATCTGCGTCCCGACAAGCGCCAAGGGCAGAAATCCGACCGTCATGGTCATGGCGTGATCGCCGATGATGTTGGTGAGTGCCGGCGTGATCTGGCCGCTCCGCGACACCTTCCAGGACGCGAAGATCTCTGGCAGGGCGGCAACCGGCGCAGTGATGAACAGGCCGCCGATGATCGGCGAGATGCCAAACGCCTGCACTAGATTTTGGGTCGAGATGACGGTGAAATAGGCGCCGAGTGCGAGAACCCCAACGCCGGCGACCGCCATCCATATCCCCTTGCGCGACCACTCGACCTGCTCGGGCTTCTCGCGGCCGCGAAAAAACGCCTGGGCGGCATAGGCGGCATAGGCGGCCAACAGGACCCCGCCATCAATTGGCTGTAGCCCCTGCCAGGGCGCAGGAAGGATCAGGAGAGCCGCGAGCGCCAATATGCCGAGATATGGAAGAGCCTGCACGGTTGCTGCTTTCGGATCAACACGCAATAGGTGCTCGCGCAGGTGCTGTTGATGTCCCGGATCATCCGGAATGTCGCGCTTGCGCGTTGCGAGATAGCCGACGGAAACGAGCGCGGGGATGCCGATGGCGGTCGAGCCGAGCATTGCCCCCAAGCCGATATCGGTCACGCCCCGCACGGCGCTGGTAACGTTGACACCGACTTCCGGGCTTGCAGTGGCGATGCCAATCAGAGAGCCGCCAGCAGCCGCCGAAAGCCCCCACTGTTTGCGCAACTTACGAAGGGGCTCCGCCAGATGATCGGAACCCCACGCCGCCGCGAAGACGGCGGCCAACAGGACAGCAGCCCATATCCAAGTGCTCATGCTCCTCCGTGACAGGTTGTCCGGATCGAGCTGATCGACAAGGCGCGGTTCGTGAAGGAGCGGTCGGGTTTGCGGCTCGATATCATGCCGGAGCGCTCCGCCGTGTCGACGAAGCTTCCCGCAAATCGCTGCGGGCGTCGCGGATGATCGACCAGGACGACTGCAGGAACAGGCCGGCGATCACGGCGGCGACGACGAGGTCCGGCCAAGCCGTTCCTGTCCAAGCCACCAGGCCTGCCGCCACGACGACGGCTGCGTTTCCGATCGCGTCGTTGCGCGAAAAAAGCCAGACCGCCCGCACATTCGCGTCGCCCGTTCGGTGGGGCAGCAATGGAAGAACCGCAACCACATTGACGACGAGTGCAACCAGTGCGAACAGGCCCATCAACTCGGCCTCGGGTTGCTGCTGCACCAGCACGCGATAGGCCGTATTCACAAGGACCCCAAGGCCGAGCGCTCCAAGAAAAAGGCCTTGGATTAAGGCGGAACGGGCGCGCCAGACGATGCTCCACCCGATGGCGAGGATGCCAAGAAAAGTAATGAGGCCGTCGCCCAGGAAATCGAGTGCGTCGGCCTTTAGCGCCTGCGAACCAGAAATAAAGCCACCGAACATCTCGATGATTCCGTAGCCGACATTGAGTACGACCACGATCCACAACGCGCGTTTATAGGCCGGTGTAATGTGCGATAGGTCCTTGGGCAGATCGTCAATGTCGCCCTCGGTGTCGGTTTCGGGTGCATCCAGACGGTCAAGCCGGTATCCGATGCCGCTGACAGCGCGTTCGACCTCCGGGAGGCAGGACGCGGGGTCGCTGACGTGCAACGTCATGATCTGCGTGGCAGTCGAAACCTTTACCTCGTCCACCCCAACCGAGCGCACTGCCTTCTCGATCTTAGCCGCGCAGGAGGGGCAATCCATGCCGGTGACGCGGTAGCGTGCGGTCTCGGCATCGTGCGCTGATGCTGCTATTGTCATGGCTATCTTTCCTGTTCGAGAGAGGCTATATATCATCCGTGACTGATATGTCTAGTAATGTCGAAGTGCTGGAGCGGATCAAGGATACAACCTTTGCTCTGCGTACGAAGCTATTCCGGGGATTGGCCGATGCCTCGCGCTTGTCAATTCTTGATGCTTTGCGCACGCGGCCGTTGTCTGTCGGCGAGATCGTCGCGATCACGGGTCTGTCGCAGCCGAACGCGTCGAACCATCTGCGGTGTCTCAGCGAATGCGGCCTCGTCTCCGGCGAGCAGCGCGGCCGTTTTGTCCATTATCGCCTGAGCGATCAACGTCTGAATGATCTGTTTTTGCTTAGCGACGAGCTGCTGACGGAGACCGCGTGCGCCGTAGATACCTGCGGGAACTATGGCACAAGCTGATCCAAGCGGGTTATTGCTGGCGCAGCGCTCCATTTTGCGGTCCCGCCGATTTCAGGTCGCGCATGAGGCGTACCTTCCTCGGCAGCACACCGGCGCGGATCGCCGTTCCTGGCCATGCAAGTCCAGGATCGGGCCGCGGACGTGATCCGTTTCGAAGGGCCTGACGGACAGGTCGTCACGTTGCCGCCGCTGGCCTTCTACACCTTGATGGACCCTATTCCCGGGCGCCGCGCGCAAAGGCGAGGCTAAACGCTGCGCTCCTAAAGCATGTAACCGATGTCAGAGGCTCCGGTCGGATAGGCGAACATCGTCTGCTTGAGCGCCGTTGCAGTCAGCTCGTGCCGGATTGCGAGCGCGAACAGGTTGATGATTTCATCAGCGTGCGGGCCGACCAGATGCGCCCCGAGCACCCGTTCAGTACCTTCCTCGACCATCACCTTGAACCCGTAAACCGGCTCGGCCGTCTGCCGGGCGGTGAACCAGTCCGAGGCCTTTTGTGACTTTATGCTGAATTTTAGCCCCTGCCGCTGCGCTTCTTCTTCGCTCAGGCCCACGGCGGCGATCGGCGGAAGCGTAAACGCAACGCGCGGGACGCCACGATAATCTGGCTTGTGCCCGTTGCCTTCAAGGATGTTGCTGACAACCAATTTTGCGTCGTGACTCGATACTGGCGTGAGCGGCGGGCCAACCTGGGCGGCATCGCCGGCTGCATAAACAGCCGAGTTCGAGACGCTTTGCAGATACTTATTGAGCTGCAAGCGGCGATCCTTCACCGCCACCCCGGCGGCGTCAAGATCGAGGCCGTCGAGGTTCGGGACGCGCCCGGCGGCATGGATGACCAAGTCGGCCTCTATGGTCACGCTCTGTCCGCCCGATGAAGCTGTGATGCGATATCCGTCTCCGGCCGTCTCGATCGACGTCACTTCCGTGCCCGTGCGCACGTCGATCCCGACCGCCTCGAAACTCTCCATCAGCCAGCCGACCAGCTCCGGCTCAAAATGGGTGAGCATCCGATCGCCGCGTTGCAGCACCGTCACTTTCGCGTTGGCGCGCGCCGCGATACTGGAGAACTCGGCCGCGATATAGCCGCCGCCGACCATGACAATGCGTTCCGGCAGGGATTCGAGGGCAAGAAAGTCCTCATTGTCGATCAAATGTTTTTCGCCGGGGATTCCGAGCGTCACCGGTTTTGCGCCCGTGGCGATCAGGATGTGGGCGCCTTCGAGCGCGGTTCCCTCGACCTCGACGCTGTTCGGTCCGGTAAATCGCGCCTGGCCGTGGAAGGCGGCAATGTCCTTTTCCGCGTAACTGTCCTCGTGCATTTCCGGTACGGGATCGGTAAAGCTGCGCTTGAAGGCGATCAGCTCGGGCCAATCGATAAGCGGCATGCCGGCGATCCCCTTGTCCTGCATGCGCCTGGCATGGTCGATCGCGGCGGCCCCGCCGACCAGCATCTTTTTCGGATCGCAGCCGCGGAGCGCGCAGGTGCCGCCAAAGGGCTTGTAGTCGATCACGGCGACGGAACGCCCCGCCGCGTGGGTGCGCATCGCCGCCACGCGCGCGGCCGTTCCGGTGCCAATAACGATCAGGTCGAATTTCTCTGTCATCATGCGCCAACCCCTGAAGCGGCGCAGCAGTTCCCGGATGAACCGCGTTTTCGAGCTTCCTGAATCGGCGGGCACGGCGCGGATCCATAGGAGCAGTAGACGCAGCAATCGCCGTCATGCGGGCGCAGGACAGTACCGCAGCCTTTGCAGTCATAGAAGAACTGGCATGCGTCCGTAGGCATGATCTCGGTTTCCTGGTGTCCACAGCGCGGACAGATGAGAGTGCTCTTAAAATCCGCCATGTCGTCGGTTGCTTTCTCTAAAGAGCGTAAATCGTAGTCCCGGTGAAGACCGCGAGGGCTGGCAGCACGTCCAGTTTCCCTCGATCCGGTTGGCTTCAAGCTGTAGGATACAATCTGTAGCGGCTACAGATACAAGAGGTTATTTTTGGCTCAAAACCGGGAGTTCGGCATTGGGGAGCTGTCACAGCGAACCGCCGTCAATATCGAAACGATCCGCTATTATGAACGGGTCGGGCTATTGCCATCGCCGCCCCGGACCCAAGGCGGCCACCGGCTTTATTCCAGCGCGCACCGGAAACGGCTGGTGTTCATCCGGCGCAGCCGTGAGCTGGGCTTCACCCTCGACGAAATCCGCAATTTGTTAGGACTTGTCGAAGGCAGTTACGCCTGCGGCGATGTGCAGGAGGCGGCGCTGGCCCATCTGAAGCATATTCGGCTCAAGATTGCCGATCTTCGGCGCATGGAGCGTACGCTTGCCGATACGGCCGCACGCTGTGAGGGCGGAACGGCTGCCGACTGCCCGATTATCGACGTGCTCAGCCGGGCGCCGGGCTGATGATTGCCATGTCGCGACAAGCCGCGGATTCTCACGGCTCACACGACATAGCGGTCCCAGCTCCCATAATGCTCCTTACTACGGGGACCGCGCGGCAGGCTAAGGCCGATCAGGAGAATGCCGGTGATAACGCTTGCCCCCGAAGCGAGCGGCGCCGCGCCGATAAGCAGCCAAGGCGACGCAATCAGCCACAGCCCAAAGGCTACGTTGATGAAGCGCAAGGGCCGCGCGACTTCCGCCATAGCCATCACGGCAACGGTGACAATGAGCGCGCCGACCAGATGATCGCTGTCCGCCATCGGTGGCTCGGTACCGAACGCTAGACGGCTGAACATCAGCCAAAGGCCAACGGCAGCGCTTCCAACGAGCGTCCACGGTACAGTCACCCCACGGGTCGCCGACTTGATGGTGCCCCCGAGATCGGAATCGAAGCCGGACTGCTTGTCCTCGCCGCTGCCGGGCAGCGCGTCGCCCTTGAAGAAAGATCGCCAGAACGGTCGTCCGCGCCGCTTGTTTAGGACCAGGAACTGCCCCATCGCCACGAGCTCATCGGTAAGCGAGAAGGCAGGACCGTTCAGCCGGCGTAGTTCCAGGGCATGAGGGCGTCGATGTCGCTGTTGGGCCAGCCATTGGCGATACGCTCGAGGGTCTGGGTGAGCCAAACATGTGGGTCGACATCGTTCATCTTGGCCGTGATGAGCAACGTTGCGATGGTTGCCCAGGAGCGGCCGCCCCCGTCACTGCCGGCAAAAAGGCTGTTCTTGCGCGTAATGGTCTGGGGTCTGATGGCGCGCTCGACGATATTGGAGTCGAGCTCGATGCGGCCATCCGAGAGGAAGCGTTCGAGCACGGCACGCCGGGCGAGCGTGTAGCGGATCGCCTCGGCCAGTTTCGATTTCCCCGAGATGCGGGGCAGTTCCCGGTCCAGAACGGCGAGCAGGTCGCTCACGATCGGCGCGGACTTCTCGGCTCTGATGGCGGCGCGCAGATCGGGGTCGTGACCACGAATGTCGTCTTCGATGGCCCACAGCGGTGCCATCGCCGTCACCACGGCACCGGCAAAGGGCGAACCGTCACTGGCCTGGAGATCGAAGAACTTGCGCCGTGCGCCCAGCACCCGGCGAGCGTCATGGCGTCGTTGGCGCCACTCGCTTTGCCCAGTCGGTTATAGGCAGCATAGCCGTCGATCTGCAGGATCCCGCGATAGCCGTCCAGATGCCGGGCGACGCATTCGCCTGATCTGCTGTCTTCGAAGCAATAGGCCACCATCGGTGGACTTGATCCTCCAAAGGTCCGGTCGTCCCGGGCATAAGCCCAAAGCCAAGCTGTTTTCACCTTGCCAGTGCCAGGCGCCAGGGTCGGAAGCCGGGTCTCGTCGGCAAAAACCCGCTCACCGAGCTTGATGGTTTTGAGAACATGGTGGGCGAGTGGCTCGAGCTCGAAGCTCAGCCGCCCCATCCATTGCGCCATCAGAGACCGATCCAGCTCCACCCCATCACGAGAGTAAATCTCTTCCTGGCGATAGAGCGGTAGGCCATCGGCGTATTTGCTGACCGCCACCTGGGCCAGCACCGCCTCGGTGGGAATGCCGCCGGCAATGAGATGGTTGGGCGCCGGAGCCTGCGCGATGCGATCCTGGCCGTCCGCCAGGCGATAGGCGTATTTGGGGCGACGGGTGACGATGACGCGGAACCTGGCCGGCGTCACATCGAGGCGCTCGGTGACGTCCTCACCGATCCGCACGGCATCAAGGCCTTCGCACTCGGCCGGCACCTCGGGCTCGATCACCTCCTCGATCCGCTCCAGGTGCGGTGCAAACCCTTTCCGGGGACGCGAAGGACGGAGCGCGGCTTGTCCGGATTGCTTTTCGCGTTTGGCCTCGATCTCGCCAAGACCGGTCCGCAACTCATCAAAGGCGAAAGCCATCTGCTCGTCATCAAGGGGGGCGATCCGCAGCTTTTCCGAGCGAGTGCCGTATTGGGCCCGCTGCAGCAGGGCGATGATGGATTCCAGCCGGCCGATCTTTTCCGCGTCGGCAGCCTTGTCCGCCTTCATGGCGGCAATCTCGGCCTCATGCGCGGCGATTTCAGCTTCCAGAGCCCGGCGCCGCTGCTCGGCCGACGCCACCCTGTCCTGGGCCGCCACGATCATCGCCTTGAGGGCGTGGACGTCATCGGGGAGCGCATGCAAATCGGCCGGGTTCATGCCGCGATCATGGCACAAAACACCCCCGATTGCCTGGCTTCTTGCGCTCCCTGAGTCAGTCTGCCGCAGACGTTTACCCAGCAGATTGCGGCCGGTTCACCGGCACTGTTCGCACCCGCTTCCAGTCCATCCCCTCGATCAGTGCCAGCAGCTGTGCGTAGCTCATCTGCACCCGAGTATTACCAATCCGCGGCCAGCAGAACGCCGCCTTCTCCAACCGCTTGGCGTAAAGGCAAAGTCCGGTGCCATCCCACCACACGATCTTGATCCGGTCGGCCCGCTTGGCGCGAAAGACATAGAGCGCGCCATTGAAGGGGTCCGCTCCAGCATCGCGCACCAGACCAACAAGACCGTCTGGCCCCTTGCGAAAGTCCACGGGCTGGCTGGCCAGATAAACCTTTACACCCGTAGGGATCATGCCGACCGCACAGCGCGGATTACCCGCCGCAGATGGGCGTCTCCGACATCGGAGCCAACCCGGACCACCGTGTCACTGACCACGATCTCGATCATACCGCGCTCAGACCTTGCGGCGGCTACCACTCCTGCATCGTCATCGCGTTTTGCGACCTCGCCGCGCTTGAATGCCTCGGTGCGCCAACCGAACAACTGCGAAGGAGAAATCCCGATCTCGCGCGCCAGCGCCGACACGTTGGCCCCAGGCTCAAGACAGCGCGCCACCATCTCGGCCTTGAACGCATCCGACCACCGGCGCCGCCGAGCGACAGGCGCGCCCTCCATACGATCAGGCACCGCCTCGATCATATGAAAACTTCCATCTCCAGGCATAGTCGTAGACATAGAACATAACACCCATCACAAATTCTCGGGTGCCAATACCGCCGGATGTCGGCCGTCACCAGACGGGGTGGGCTTCTCGCTTACGACCGTTCAAGCACATCCCTATTTGGACAATGGGCCGATCGTGACGTCCGAAGTCTATGCCCTTGATCACGCGGCCGGATGGGCAAGGACGTTTTCCCGCTTTTATCGTCTCGGACCGACCTGAGGTTCTCGGGGGCACGGAGGGCCAAATACGTTGCATTTTGGGCCAGCAATACAGGTGCCGCCTGACAACTTTTCCATAACCGAAGCAAGCGATCGGCGTAGCGAGGCACAGGACGTTGTTGATTTCGACGGACGGCACAGTTTGCGAAGTGTCGGTCCGAACGGATCTGAAAAGAAATGATGCCGCTGCACCGACCGGCGCTTGGATGGCTGCGATCGGATTTTCCCATCATCGCCGTGACTCCCGAAGCACAAATACCTGTTCGCCTGAGCGTCAGTGCCGATCGCGCTACCGCCATCTTCCAGTGGCTTCAGGCCATTACCTGTCGCTTCAATAACACTGGCTGATGGCTTAACGCCATTAGCTGTTTGGTTGAGGCCATCAGCCAGTATGTTGAGGTTCATACTTCCTCGAATTTGGCCCTCATAAGCCATCAGCTAATGGCTTGCCCGTTCTCGCCGATGGCACATTGCCATTGCGCCGTGGCCACACAACTTCAATTTAGGGATTTGTTATCAGGAAGCTGCCATTTTGCCTCTGAGGTGAAGCATGGCAAAAGAGACTATATTCGAGCCCGATGTGTCGATCGGGGATCTGCTCGTGCTCGCGCGGTTGTCTGCTCTATATTGGGATGCAGGTCAGGCGAACCCTGGCGCGGTAATGAGCCATGAAGCCAAGGCATCTGCCACCCGAATCCGCAACGCCATGATTCGTATTGCCCGCGCGGTTGGACCGGTCGAGATTGAGGGCAAATTTCGGCGGACCCAGATCCCCAGTGCCCGTGGGCGAAATGTCGGTGCGGCCGGTGTCATCGCCGAGGCGATCCTGACCATCGCAACCGACGATGAGACGGATCAAGAGGCCCTGCGAATGAGGTTGAACCACCTCCTGATGGAGCTTGAGCGCCAATATAGCGAGGGCGCGTTCAAGACATTGGCAGGGCCGACGCGGTTTTGAATAGACTATGCCGTCTCGTTTACCTTGCTTCGGCAGTATCAGATTGGAAGCCCTTTCTCTCGGACTGCCAAAATCACCGGTAAAAGGAAGTGTTATTGGGCTCAGGAGCTCTGAACCGATCAAATGCATCGAGCACGTCACCGGCGAGGAATAAGCGGTTTCGACGACCCTCCCCCGCTAGGGTGACGATCTTCTTTTCCACAAGCATCTGGATAGCGTTGTTTGCCACCGGGAACGATACACCGAGTTCGCTACTCGCATCCTTGACCGTAAAGGCCGGCTTGGTGAGCATCCACGGAACCATACGGTGAAGGACGCTGTCCTTGCGAATGCCCTCTAACTGACCATTCCATTCGCTGGTGATTTCAGACAATCGGTCCAGCCGCTCGATATTGCTTTCGGCCGTTTGGCGAACGAACGATAACCCGATGTTGCACCACCGAGTGAAATCCCCAGTCCGACGCACATCTTTTAAGGCATCTATGTAGATATCCTTGTCGGCATGGACGGCTTCGCCAATGAATGTGGAACCCGAACGGGTCGCCCCTTTCCATTTCATCACCAACGGCAGGAGCAGTCGGCCGATGCGGCCGTTGCCGTCCGTAACGGGATGAATACTCTCGAACATCCAGTGCGAGCAGAGCTGCCGGATGAGCTCGGGCGTGCGGGAGTCGACTTGCATGGTGAATCCGAGCCACTCTTGCAGCGCATCTGGCAGTTGGGAAGGATGGGTATAAAAGAACAGTCCGCCGATGGATTCAGGGTCATAGGTGGAATTAGGCAACGACTTGAATGCGCCGGCGCCACCTTTTTTGAACGCATTCGTATCCCTCTCGAACAGGCGCCGATGGATTGCAAGAACGGCCTGCAGCGGGTCTGGGGTGTCAAGCGATGCCTCGAATGCGTAGGCGCATGCAGCCACGACCTTGGCATCTTCCGGATCTGACGCTGCGTCGGGAATGCTCTCGTATTCCATGAGGTCGGTGAAGGTCGTCGTGCTGCCCTCAGCCCCTGAGGAATGTACGGCATCGAGGCGCGCGAAGAGTCGGCCAATGGAACCCTGTACTCCAAGTTTCGATACCCGACGGTCAAATTCAGCCAATGCAATGGTGGTCTTCTGCAGACCGTCCACCACGTCTTCGAGGGCAGGCACGACCGGCACACCGGGTCGATAGCAGGCACGGTTCTCATCGAGGAAGAAAGACCCAAAAACCATAGCAGAAGCTTTCGTTATGAACGGTTTTAACGATAACCCTTAATAACGAAAGTCGCAATTGTTGTTTCCGGACTCTTTCCGGTCGGCTTACCTGGCCGGCGGTGACATTCGCCCTCGCCTTACATCATCAGACTACCAGAAGCGGCATATCCATGTGGCAGCACGTTCAGTTCGGCGATGGCGCGGAGGCGGCGACGACGGCTGCTAAACGACCACCCCGTTGCCACGTCGCTGCTAACCTGCAGCCAAGCCCCTTTCCGGCGTTCCAACCTTCTCCTGGCAAAGAGTTGAGATCGCGCAAATGGAGGAATGGCTCGCCAAGTTTCGACTTCAGGTCGACGCCAAACGTCGGCGAACGGGGAACAATCCTTGCCGGCCATCACCGGATTCACCAGAGAACAGCTCGATCTTGACGCCGTCCGGCATCGAGCCTGGCGGATCGTTGTTTTCAATCACGTAGACCTGTCCGATTTCGCGCAAACCGGCGAGGTGCTTGTAGAACGCTTGGTCCAGCGTTGTGCTCGCGATGGCCTTCTCGTCTGCCTCCAGTTCCCCATGACGTTCGTAGTGGACCGGCTTGCGATAGGTCACGAGCGGGGAATCCAAGACCACGAAACCCGGATGCGGCAGACGGTTGGTGCGGCAATAGATCATTACCGCCACCACGAAGGCGGAGTGAAACACCGCCTTGACGCCTTTGCCGTTCTGGCCCCGCGGCTGGCCGTTGATGGCAATGTCCTGCCGCTTCTCGTCCCACGTGACTGCTTCCACACTAGGATACTCCCATGCCTTGAGAACGTCCCGAACCACCTGCGCGAAATCGTGACCCGTCGGCCCGTCGATGCCGATGATCAGACCGTCGGCCTTCTGGCGTCCCACCGTTGAGGCGGATATTGCATCCCGCTTGACCTGCATTGCCGATCGCCGAGAGCGCATCTCCGATAAGTTCTCGAATCGGGCGAGTCGTTCGGCCGCCGCCTGGTAGTCCCGGCGTCCCGACGCCTCCTGCGGTCTCAGGCGGGAAATCGTCGCCTCGCGGGCGCGAATCTCTTTCGCCGTGAACTCCAGCCGCAAGTCGAGGGCGGTCTGCTCGGCGTCGATACCGGCCAAGGCGGTTTCCAGACCGCGCATGTCGCGGCGAATCTTGGTGATCTCGGCTTGGGCTGTTGCGTGTTGGCGATCAAGGTCCCCGAGCTCGTGCGGCAGGTGCTGATCGCCGGGCAGCGCACCACACATCGGGCATGGCTGGTCCTCGAAGCGCTGCAGCAGGAATCCGCCTTCCTCGATGGCCTCGAGCCGCCGAATATCGATGCGGTAAGTGTCTTGAAGCTCAAGGAAGCGAGCCTTCATTGCAACCAGCTGACCGAGTTTAGAGCGGTCCGCATCCATTGTGTCCATGAGGCCGCGGCGCTCCCGCGTGGCGGTGTCGAGGTCCTGCTGAAGCTCGGCCAGCGAGCCTCCAAAATCCTCTAGCTGTGCAGTCAGCCGTTCGACTTCGGCATCGAGGCTGGCCAGATCGACGTCGCCGAGTTCGCGGTCGATCTCCCCGATCATTTCATCCAGAAGTTCGACCTTGCCAGTATTACTGGCCTTGATTGCCTTCTCATTGGGCACTTCGATAACGTCGCCGTCGTCCTGCCCAGTCAGGATGAATCGAAAGACGTTCTTGTTTAGCGTGGGCCCGTTCTTCGGGCTCACGATGGTCGGGCTGCCCTCCGAAAACATCCGGTCCTCGTCTACAGTGACGTAAGGCATGAAATGACGGATGGAGAACGGGACGAGCTGCGCCGCCTCGGTCGAGGCGATCCTGGCATCCTTGATGCCGATGCTTTCGAGCAGCAATTCGGAGACGCTGCCCGTCTTACCCTTGCCGTGATCGGCGGACAGCACCACGCCAGTCCCGCCGGCGAGCCTACCATCTTTTGCCAAACCCTCGTAGACCTTAAAGCCACCGCCCTTGCGCGCACGCTCGAGGGTCACCTGCCGGCCGTTTCCGAGCGTCAACCCGAGCAGCACTTTTGTATATTCCGATCCGTGGTTCTTCAGGATGTCGGGGGGTTTTCCGCCCAGCATGAAGTCGATCACCTTAAGGGAATAGGACTTGCCGGCGTTCGATCCGCCGTAGATGAGGGTCAAACCTTCCGCGAACTCGATTCCGGCCGGTTCTTGGCCATCGCCGACGAACGTGAGATGCTCCAGCCGGAGCTTGGCAAGCATAGGCTCAGGCATCCGCAGAACCGCCTTCTTCCCGGAACTCAAGACTCCAGCGCTCGATACTTGCGCGCAACCGCGTCAGGAATTCGTCGCCAATGTCCTGCCACTGTTCGGCCAACCATTTGGAGCGGTCTAAGAGGTCGCGGTTGTAATCGGTGCCCATGAGCCTGACGAAGGCCGGCGCGTCCTCGGACGCGGCGAAGCGAACGCCGTCGTCGGCCTCGACCACGTCCACGAGACTGGCGCGCCGCATTAGACCCAAGCCGTCCTGGATGACGCGCCTGCGCACATGATATTCGCCCACCCGCGATCCGATGGCTGGATGCAGGCTGACCGGGCCGCCGATATCGGCCGTGTGGACCACGAAGAAGTCGAACAGTGACATGGTGTCGAGATCGAGGGCAGCCGGATAACAAGCCTCGAGGATCAACAGCGATCGCACGCCAGTCTCGACGCTGCCGTTGAAGAGGCGTGGTGCGGCGGTCACATCTTCGTCCACGGCATGATCCCCTCGTTGGCGAAGTGATGGCATGTGCCCTGGCGAACCTGGACAGACGCTCGCCGATGCCGTCCAAAAATGCCGGTGACCTCAACCGTGCCTGCACGGTCCATCACCCTTGTCAGCCGTTCGAATCCGCTCGTACTGGCATAGGTCTCGAAAACCCCAGCATGCACCTCTTCGTTGAAAAGCTGCAGATGCTCAGGCTCGAGGTTGTCCCGGAAGTGACGGCGGAAGGCGTCGGTGTCGTAGTACCGCCGGCGTTGCATTGTCAGATGAATGCCATGCTCGGCATCGGCCAGTACCGCATCTGCATCGGCGAACGGCACGCCGGCGCACTCCGAATAAATGACGACCAGTTGCCCGACATATACCGATTCCTCGTCAGCCACGGCGCCAGGTAAGATGCCCTTGGGCGCGTCGCCGGGGTCATCGCCGAACGTGTCGGCCAGAACGAGGTTCATACCGGGCAGCGCGAGCATCTTGTCAACGTCCCAGCCTTCGATGTCGGCGAACGAGAACTCCTCGATCAACTGCCGCAGTGCTGGCGTCATCGGGACCGGATCCCCGTTGCTCCTAATCTTGCGGGAGCAGCGCGCGTCCCATTCGGCGAGCATCGTCGACCGAAAGCGCTCGGGATTGTGCAGCAGCTGCTCGGCCCCACGATTGAAGCCCTTGGGGGCGACGAACACATATTTCCGCGGTGCGGTGAAATGGCCTTCCGACGCGAAGTGGAGAATCTTGCCGACTTCTTCAAACATGGTGGGGCCATCGAGGGGCTTGGCCAGCATCTTGCACTGGAAATTGTCCCAAGGGCCTTCGTGCTTGGCGCTGCTGATGAATCCGCCGACGTCACGGCCCATGTCCGACGCATCACCGAATTCGTGATGGTCGACATAGTCGGTCAGGCGCGTTGCGACCCAGCGGTGAACGAAGCGCTCCAGCCCCTTGGCGGAGAGCAGCAGAATATCATCTCTATATGTGAGCTTGCCGCCCATCTCATCCTACCATGCGTCACTTCACGCTAACTGATCCAAGAGAACGCCCTAGGGGTCACAGCGCCGCCTCCCTCCTGAAGATGGCATAGCATCTGGCAAGCTACCAGCCCATGCTGCCGAGATCCTGTGGCCAACCATCTCGCAACGAGATTCATGTTGCCCGGTCGGATCGACTCAAAACTTTTGGTCGCTTCCCGGATTTCCGGGCTTAAATCGACTCAACATTTTTTGGTCGCATCAAGTTTGATGATCTATGGTGGGCCCGGCAGGACTCGAACCTGCAACCAGACCGTTATGAGCGGTCGGCTCTAACCATTGAGCTACAGGCCCACGCCAGCCACTCCTAGCGATTTGCTCGGTCGAGGTCCATCATGTTTTATTGATGGCTCGGTATTTTTCCGGCCAGCGCCCCGCCCCAAATCCGACGCATTACCTCTCAAAAACTGGGCCCGTTCTGCGAGGGGCAAAATCAATTTCCAACGACGATATTCGAGGAGACTTCCCATGCGCCTTCCCATCACGCTCGCCCCGGTCGCCTTCGCGGCACTGCTTGCGACACCGGCACTTGCCGATAACATCACCCTGTCCGGCACGGGAACCGTTCGCGCCGCCCCCGATATGGCGACCGTAAACACCGGCGTCACTACCCAGGCCGAAACCGCCCGCGAAGCGCTCGACGCCAATACCGCAGCCATGGCCGATCTCATCGCGGCCTTGCGCGAAGCAGGGCTCGAGAACCGCGATATCCAGACCTCTGATTTCTCGGTCAGCCCGCAATATGTCTATTCCGACCAGCGCGACGAAAACGGCTACACTCTCCCGCCCGAAATTCAGGGCTATCAGGTTTCCAATTCGGTGACGATCGTCGTGCGGGACCTCGATATCCTGGGCGCCGTGCTCGATCAGGCCGTGACGGTCGGGGCCAACACGATCAATGGCGTGTCCTTCGAAGTCGCCGATACCGACAAGCTCGAGGAAGAAGCCCGCAAGCTCGCCGTTGCCGACGCGGTCGCCAAGGCCGAAACCTATGCAATGGCCGCCGGCATCGCGCTCGGCTCGATCGAATCGATCACCGAAGTCGACCTTCCCCAGCCCCCCATGCCGATGTATCGCGCCCAGGCCATGGAAATGGCCGCCGACGCCTCGGTACCGGTCGAAGCAGGCGAGATGGCCTATTCGATCACCGCGACCATCGCCTGGGAAATCGAAGACCGCAGGGACTAACGTCTGTTTTCGGAGCAGCCGGATTAATTGCCGGCTGCTTTACCAAATCCCAAGTGCCTGCAGGATCATCCGCGCACCGACGACCACGAGGAAAATCGCAAAAACGATTTTGAGTAGCCTCGCATCGAGCTTGTGCGCCAGCGCCACCCCTAGCGGTGCCGTCAACGTCGCCAACCCACCGATCAGCACCAGCGAGGGGATATTGATGAACCCCAAGCTCAACGGCGGCGTACCCACTGCCGTCCACCCCGAAATGATGAAGCCGATAACGGCCGGCACTGCGAGGATCACCCCCAGGGCCGAACTCGTGCCCACCGCCGTGTGGATCGGCGCGCCGAAGGCGACGAGCGTGGGCACCGTAAGCGAACCGCCGCCGATGCCCATCAGCGCCGAAATATAGCCGATCACCGCAGCCGATATGCGGTTGACCATAGGCACATCGGCCAGCGATTCCATGAGCTTGCGCTGGACCGGCAGTGCCATGTTGAGCGCGATGAACAGCGCCATTACCCCGAAAATGATCTTGAGCGCCGCCGCCGAATAGAGCCCCGCCATGAGCCCGCCGATCAGGGACGCCGCGACGATCCACGGCCC
Organism: Pelagibacterium mangrovi; assembly: GCF_036662815.1. Classification (NCBI taxonomy): domain Bacteria; kingdom Pseudomonadati; phylum Pseudomonadota; class Alphaproteobacteria; order Hyphomicrobiales; family Devosiaceae; genus Pelagibacterium; species Pelagibacterium mangrovi. The sequence continues at coordinate 29,892 of NZ_JBAFXA010000007.1, forward strand.
CCAGCGCCGGAGAATCTTGCCATCCACCGCCCCGCGCTTGTCGTGCGAGCGGGCACTGCGCAGCCCGGTGGGGATGATCACGGCCAGCGAGGTGCCGACCGCGACATGCATGATCACCTCTAGATTGTAGCCGAGCAATTGGTAGGCCAGCACCATGGCCGGAACCATGATGATGCCCCCGCCGATGCCCAGCAAACCGGCCATGACGCCCGATATCGCGCCCGTTGCGGCGAGTCCCAGGGCAAAGGGAAGGTATTGGGAGATCAGATCGGACAAGGAAAAATTCCGGAGTCGAAAATAGCGTACCCAACGGTACGGCCTTCTTTCATCCTGGACAAGCGCTAACGCGCGTCAACCCTCTCCCAGCACATGCAGAACCACCTGCCGCCGATGCGGCGCATGCCTGTGCTCGAAAAGATAGACGCCTTGCCAGGTTCCAAGCGCTGGCCGCCCCTCGATGATGGGAATGGACAGCGAGGTCTGCGTCAGCGCCGCCTTGATATGCGCCGGCATATCGTCCGTCCCCTCGGTGGTGTGGACGATCCAATCCATCCCCTCAGGCACCAGCTTGCGGAAAAACGTCTGGAGATCGTCCTGCACGTCCGGATCGGCATTTTCCTGGATGAGCAGCGAGCACGAAGTATGCCGGCAATAGACGGTCAGCAGGCCATCCGTCACCGCGTTCTGCGCCAGAAAGCTGCCGATAGGGCGGGTAAATTCGTAAAGCCCCGGACCATCCGTCGAAATCGTCAGTGTCTGGTTTGCCTGCCGCATATGCTTTCTCCCCGGTCCAGGCCGATCGTATCTGAGTCCTCCTCGGGAACCCAAATAGCCCGGTCGCGTTTTTGTGACATCTCGAGTCCGCGCCTTCTGCGGCGGCGTCGCAAGTCCTGTGCGGTGCTGCACGAGCGTTCTCAGGAACCCGGCACCCGACGGCCGACCGCCGCCGCCGTGTCACAAAATGGAGACTGAAAATGGCTGATATTGATCGCGACTACACGGACCGCAACCGCACTACCGAGCGTGAGCGCGTCTATGCAGTCAATTCCGGCGGCAGTGCCGGCTGGTGGATCGGCGGTATTCTTGTTCTTGCCGTGCTCATCATCGGTTTCATTGCTTTGAGCGGAGGTGAGCCCGCCCCCGTCGATACCGCCCCCGCTACGGTGGAAACGACACCTCCGGCAACGGACACCGCGCCGGTTACCGAACCCGCCCCCATGACCGAAACCGCTCCGGCGGTCGAGGAACCCGCTCCGGCGGTTGAGGCTGCTCCCGAAGCTGCCGCTCCCGCCGATGAAGCTCCTGCCGAAGCCGCCCCCGCTGAAGCGGCTCCTGCTGAAGCGGCTCCGGTTGAACCGGCCCCCGCGGCTCCGGCTCAGTAACAAACGGTCATCGGGCGCGGTTTCCATGGACACCGCGCCCGTTTCTGTTCAGCTTGGCGTCAGTTTGACGGTGTTACCAACAGATTTCGCAGGGCCGCTGGAAGTGGCCGCGACTTTTGCCGGGGGGCAAGGGAGATAACCTTATGAACTTCAAACAAGTGCTCTTGACCAGTACTGCCATGCTCATGCTCGGCACCCCTGTGGCGCCGCTTTTTGCGCAGAGCAGCAGTTCCACCATCACCGTCGCACAGGCGGCGCCGCCGGCCTTGGCTGGCGCCATCGGAACCTATCGCGAAGCTCAGGCCGCCGTTGCCGCCGCCCAGCAGGCAGGTGGCGACGTCGCTGCCGCCGAAGCTGCTTTGGCTGCCGCTGAGAACGAACTCGGTGCGCTGTGCTCGGCAATAGGCCAGGGCGATATCGAATCGTGCATCGCCATGTTCGAAAGCGGCGGACTCGAAGCGCCTGCCGAAGAGCCCGCTCCGGCTGTGGAAGAAGCCGCTCCGGTCGAAGAACCGGCCCCAGCCCCCGCTGAGGAACCTGTTCCCGCGCCCGTCGAAGAGCCTGCCCCAGCACCGGTTGAAGAGCCGGCACCGGCACCTGTCGAAGAACCCACGCCGGTCGAGGAACCTGCTCCGGCTCCGGCCGAGGAGGTCGCCCCTGCCCCCGTGGAAGAACCGGCTGCTGAACCCGTTGAAGAGCCGGCTCCGGTTGAGGATGCGGCACCTGTTCCCGCCGAAGAACCCGCTCCCGTTGAAGAGGCCCCGGTCGAAGAGCCGGTCCCTGCCCCCGAAGCGGTAGAGCAACCTGCTCCTGAACCCGCTCCCGAGGCTGCCGAAGAACCAGCCCCGGAAGCCGAACCCGTACCCCTTCCGGCGCCCGTTGAAGAACCGGCGCCCGCCCCCGACGCGGAAGCTCCCGCACCGGAGGCCCAGCCTGCCGAACCCCAGCCCGCTCCGTCCTCGGAAGCCCCCGGCTCGCTCCTTGATGCCGTCGCCGCCTATGAGACCGCAGCGGCCGAATATCAGGCGGCAGCGGCAGCCGGTGGCGACGTCACGGCGTCGGCTCAGGCTGTGGCGGATGCGGAAGCCGAAATCGGCGCCATTTGTCAGGCCTTGGGTCAGACCGATCTTCAGGCCTGCCTCGCCGGCTTCGGCATCGAGCTCGAACTCGTCGATCTCAATGCCCCCGTAGTGACCGAACCCGCGGCCCCCGAAGGCGAAGCCCCTGTCGAAGAGGCTCCCGCCGAGGAACTCCCCGCTGAAGAAGCCCCGGCTGAGGAATTGACCGACGATATCGTCCTCGATGGTGACGTGCAGGGCGAAATCGTGCCCGAAGGCACCGACGTCGAAAACGTCGCCCCGCTGCTCGACAGCCAGAAGGACGCCGCCGCCGGTCTTCTCGAAGAGGAAGCTCCGGTCGAGGCCGAAACACCGGCTGAACCCGAGGTCGATGCACAGGCTCCCGCCGATCAGCCTGCCGAAGCCCCCGTCGAGGCACCGGTCGAACCGGCTGCACCCGTCGAAATCAACGTCGAGGAAATCCCCTCGATCGACGAAGAACAGGCAGAAGATCGTCAGCAGATTTCCATTCAGGAAATCGAGGAAGCCGCCGAGGCCGCTGCAGGTGCCACGCTTACCGAGGGCGCTGCCCAGCCACAGGCTGCCCAACAGGGCGGCGTGCTCGTCGGCCCGGTTCGCGAAGGCCCCTCCAATGCGGAGATCATCGCAACCATCGGCCTTGCGACCATTTTCGCGATCGGGGCCAATCAGTTCATCGATACCCCCGATACACCTCGCATCGTCTATCCTGACGACCAGGAATACTACTATGAGGACCTGACCGAGGGGCGCACCCGCGAGGTCATCCTGCGTGCCGATGGCAGCCGCATCGTGACGATCCGCGATCGTTACGGCGACATCGTCCGCCGTTCGCGCATCGAGCCCGACGGGCGCGAAATTCTGCTGGTCTATGTCGACCCCAGCTATACCCGCTACGACGAGCAGGGCCGCTGGATCGATCCGGGCCGTCAGCTTCCCCCGCTCCAGCTCAACATTCCGCCGCGTGAGTATGTGCTCGATGCATCCTTCGCCGATCAGCAGCAGGTCGCCCAGTTCCTCGACCAGCCGCCGGTGGAAACCATCCAGCGCTACTACACCATCGATGAGGTCAAGCGCTCGGCCCGCCTGCGCGACATGGTCCGCCGGCTTGAAATCGGCGACCTGACCTTCGAAACGGCCAGCGCCACCATTTCCCAGAGCGAGATCGGTACGCTCTCGGCAGTGGCCAACGCGATGTTGACGCTGATCCAGCAGAACCCCGCCGAAACCTTCCTCATCGAAGGTCACACGGACGCGGTCGGCTCCGATCTCTCCAACCTCGCCCTGTCGGACCGCCGCGCGGAGGCCGTCGCCTACGCCCTCACCCGGGTCTATGGCATCCCCGCCGAAAACCTGGCGACCCAGGGCTATGGCGAGCGGTATCTGAAGGTGAACACGCAGAACGAGGAACGCACCAACCGCCGCGTCACGATCCGCCGGATCACCCCGCTGGTCACCCCGATGACCGGCAACGCCGGCTGATCGAGCCGATCGATAACGATGAAAGGGGCCGGAGCATCCACTCCGGCCCCCTGTTTCTAAGTCCCTATGGCGTCAGTGGCCGCCATGTTCGGCCAGCCAGGCCTCGAGCTGAGCAATCTCGGCTTCCTGCGCCGCGATGATCTCCTCGGCCAACGCGGCGATCTCAGGGTCGTCTCCATGTTCGAGAACGATGTTGGCCATATCGATGGCCGCCTGATGATGCGGGATCATCCCCACGGCGAAATCGACATCGGCATCGCCGGTGTAGTCCATTTCGCCCATAGCCTCATGCATCCGGTCCATCGCCTCCATATAGGCAGTGACCGAAGGCTCCGTGCTCTCGCCCATATCGTGCCCGGCATGAGCATCCTGGGCGATGGCGGGAAAAGCGAAGGCCGATCCGAGCACCAGCCCGGCACTGATAAGCAGCTTGTGCATTTTCATATCCTTTCAATGTGCATAGCGATTTCCGCACGCTCATGCGTGCCGCGCCAGCTCGCCTGCGGCGGTCGCTCTTGCGGATCGGTATGCATTGGCAGGCGCAGCTCCCCGGCGGACGGCTTGGGGACCGAGGGAGAACAGCCGGACGGCCCGACGACTTCGGAAGGCTCCAGCGCAAAGCAGCACAATGCGGCGCTGCAATCGGCGCCGTCATGATCCATAGCGGGCGCGCCGTGTTCATGCGCCATATGCTCATGCGGCCCCGGCGCCGCCATGGCCGTAACGGCAAGACTGCTTGAGATGAGCAGCAGAACGGCAAGAACTGTCCGGGCAAAAATTTTCATCGCTTCACGGGGTGCCGCAATATGGTTTTGAGCCTCCCCGGATCTGCCCTTCGTGGGTCGGAAAGGTAGATTTCGTGGTGCTTGCCCACTGGTTTTAACCCATTTTGCGGCAAGAATTCAGCATGAAGCTTTTCGAGCACGGGTCCCTCATCGTCATAGGGACCGATATGGAGTACCTGGGCGGCCTGCCCCTCCTCCAGTTTCTCGACCCGTAACCTGTCGAGCGCCGGCGGCGCCTTCTTGCTGCGCACGGTTTCGATGGTCCTTTCGATCATTGCCGGCCCCAGCCAATCGGGCAGCATGATCATCATGGTCCAATCCCATTTGTCCTTTTCCCGCGTTACAAAGCTCTCCATGTCCGAGGCCCACCACAGCCCCTCGAGCGGCGGCACGACATAGTCCCGTTCGAGCTGCTTTTTCGACGCGAATTTGAGGGCATAGGCGACCGAATAGAGCGTTTCGACGGCTTGAGCATAGCTGCGTTCGGTATTGGGATTGCCATGCCCGTCGATCATGAGGAAGCGCATGGCGGGCACTTCGACCAGATGGATGCCCATTCGCATCGTCGGCCCATACAGCGTCTTGAGATGTTTTTTAAAGTCGGTCTTTTCCATGCAGGGCAGCTCCCTCGGCGCCACGAACGATAATCAGACCCTTAAAAATTGGAAAGAATTCTTGCGCGCTTTGCCCGACATCCCCATTTGTAACCTGAGCCAATTCGGAGAAACCAATGTTTGACATCGACAAGATCATGACTGCCCTCAAGACCGATCCCAACATGCAGCGCACGGCAGGCGCTGGCGCCGCGGGGCTTGCGGCAGGCATGTTGCTGGGTGGGGGCGGCATGAAGAAGGTGGCCAAATATGGCGCCCTCGCCGCGATCGGCGGATTGGCCTACAACGCCTGGCAGAAAAGCCGCCAGAATAATACCGTCGCCGATGTCGAAACGCCCCCCGAGGGCCCTTTCATGCCCGCCCGCAATGACGAAGCCGGCCAGGAAGCTCTGGGCAAGGCCCTCGTGCGCGCCATGATCGCCGCCGCCAAGGCCGATGGCCGCATCGATGCCGATGAAAAGGAGCGCATCTTCCAGCGCCTTGAGGATATGAACCTCTCCGCCCAGGAAAAGGCATTCGTCTTCGACGAACTCTCGACCCCGCTCGATATCGAAGCCGTGGTCCGTGGCGCCGATACCCCCGAACATGCAGCGGAAATCTACGCCGCGTCTCTGGTCGCCATCGAAGCCGACACAGCCACCGAACGCGCCTATCTCGACACTTTGGCCAACCGGCTCAGCCTGCCCGACGCCCTGGTGGGGGAAATCCACAAGGCCGCCGCCCGCTAATGTGGGATCGGATGGGCTCCCCTATTTCGGGAACGAAACGCGCCGTGAGCCCTTATTATTAACGGCTCACCAAGGAGGCTGGCGATGACCTATCTCGATCCGGAACAGTCCCGTCACGGCCCGACACCCGGGCAGATCGTGCTGCGCATCCTCGCGGCGCTGGCCTTGGTGGCATTCGGGTGGTTCGCATTCACCGTCGGCGATAACGACGGTACGGGCCGCCCCGAAATAATTCAGGAACCGGCGGCCCGCCCCTTGTGAGCCGGCCCGCTCCTACTTCTTGCCGCTGCGCTTGATCGAAGTGATCTTGAGCGGCGGCACCCCCGATTTTTCCGATATCGCCCGGTCCTGATCCATAATCGCGGTCAGCGCGGGCTCATCTCCGTCCAACCCGCCCAGCAGGCTGGCGTCGACCTTCCTGTTGGATCGTTGGCTTCCGTCCTCATAGACGATGTCGAAAAGCACGAATTCGGTGCGCACGGTTGGTTTCTTGGCCATGATTGGTCTCCAAAATGAAACAGGCCCGTCGCTATATGCGACAGGCCATAGGGAAGTGTTGGGAAAATTCCTCAGGCGAACAGCGTTTTGCCCTGCTCGCGGATGATCTGCCGGCCCTTGCTCAGCGTCGTCGCGACGCAGGCCTCTTTGTCGGCGAATTTGTCGGCGCGGACGAAATTGTGGACCTTGAGTTCGCCATCGATCTCTTTTTCGATAGTGCCGGCCACCTGATACTCACCACCGCTGCGCATCAGGATCGCCTTGATGACATAACCTTCGAACTCTTCCTCGCCATCGACCGTCGAGGAGGTCCCCACCTTGTCCGAACCGCCGCCGAACAGCTTCTTCAGAAACGACATCTCGGTTTCTCCTAACATGCGCGGGGCGGCTCTCGGCCGCCCCTCTCGATTGGTCTTGAAACCTGGCCCTACCCGGCTCAGTTGTCCAGGAAGCTCCTGAGCTTCCTGCTCCGGCTCGGATGCTTGAGCTTGCGCAGCGCCTTGGCTTCGATCTGACGGATACGCTCGCGCGTCACCGAAAACTGCTGGCCGACTTCTTCCAGCGTATGATCGGTGTTCATCCCGATCCCGAACCGCATGCGCAGGACGCGTTCTTCGCGCGGCGTCAGCGATGCCAGAACCCGCGTCGTCGTTTCGCGCAGGTTCGACTGGATCGCCGCGTCGATCGGCTGGATCGCATTGGTATCGGGAATGAAATCCCCAAGGTTGCTGTCTTCCTCGTCGCCGATCGGCGTTTCGAGGCTGATCGGCTCCTTGGCGATCTTGAGAACCTTGCGCACCTTGTCGAGGGGCATCTGGAGCTTTTCGCTCAGCTCTTCCGGCGTCGGCTCGCGTCCGATCTCATGGAGCATCTGGCGCGACGTGCGCACGATCTTGTTGATCGTCTCGATCATGTGCACCGGAATACGGATGGTGCGCGCCTGATCGGCGATCGAACGGGTGATCGCCTGCCGAATCCACCACGTCGCATAGGTCGAGAACTTGTAGCCGCGCCGGTACTCGAACTTATCGACGGCCTTCATCAGCCCGATATTGCCTTCCTGAATCAAATCAAGGAATTGCAGCCCGCGGTTCGTGTACTTCTTCGCGATCGAGATCACGAGACGCAGATTGGCTTCCACCATCTCCTTCTTGGCGATGGCCGCCTCGCGCTCGCCCTTCTGCACCTTGGAAACGATGCGGCGGTATTCGGCGATATCGAGACCGGTTTCGGTGGCCAGCGTCTGGATTTCCCCGCGCAGCTCATCGATCGTCGCACGCTCGCGCGCCACGAAATCGGGCCAGCCCTTGTCGCCCCGCCCACCGACCTTGTCGGCCCAGTCAGGATCGAGCTCCGAGCCGTAATAGGCATTGAGGAAGTCGTCGCGCTTGATCTTGTAGCTTTCGGCCAGCCGCAGCAGGCGTCCTTCGTTGCGCACGAGCCGCTTGTTGATGTCGTAAAGCTGCTCGACAAGGCTTTCGATACGCGAAGCATTGAGCGACAGCGACTTGACGTCAGCGATCACCTGTCCGCGCCAGGCTTCCAGTTCCTTGACCTCGCCCGCGTCGAGCGATTTGGCGGCAAGCTGGTCCTCGACGTGCTGGTCCTGGACCTTGCGCATCCGGCCATATGTCTCGGCGATCCGGTCGAAAGTCTCGACGACTTGCGGCTTGAGTTCCGCTTCCATGGCCGAGAGCGAGAGATTGTTCTCGTACTCGTCGTCCTCGTCGTCTTCTTCCGGAGCCGCGCCCTCTCCGCCTTCGCCATCCTCGGAGGATTTGGCGGAACGTTCGGAGCGCTGGGCCGGCGCTTCTTCCTCTTCGTCCTCGTCGTTCGTGCCGGCGGCCGGCTCGGCCATCTTGGCATCGGGGCCGGCATAGGTCGCTTCGAGGTCGATGATGTCGCGCAGAAGGATTTCGCCTTCGGCCAACTGATCGCGCCAGATGATAATGGCCTGGAAGGTCAGCGGGCTCTCGCACAGGCCCGCGATCATCGTCTCGCGACCCGCTTCGATGCGCTTGGCGATGGCGATTTCGCCCTCGCGGCTCAAAAGCTCGACCGATCCCATCTCGCGCAGATACATGCGCACCGGATCGTCGGTCCGGTCGGAACCCGATTTGGTGTTGGAGGTATTGGCGACCGCCGTGCTGCCGGTGGTGGCGATTTCCCCGCCTTCATCGTCGCTGCTGTCGGCCTCGGCCTCTTCGACCTCGTCCTCGTCGACGACATTGATGCCCATGTCCGAGAACATGGCCATGATGTCTTCGATCTGCTCGGAGGTCACTTCCTCGCTGGGCAGAACGGCGTTGATCTCTTCATAGGTCACGTAACCGCGCTTCTTGGCGGTCTTGATGAGCTTCTTGACCGCAGCATCGGAAAGGTCGAGAAGCGGTCCATCGGGACCCTCTGTCTGCGATTCCGGCTTGTTGTCGGTTTCGGTCTTGGTCTGGTTGGCTGCCTTGGTGGCCATATAGTTCGCTCTCCTGAGCCGCACCGTGGTCTGCGGCACTGGTGTCATCGCCTGATGATCGCACTGGAACTGGGATTGAAAGACGATTCAGGGTTAACACTTCGCTTCTTTATGGCGAAAAGACCCTGAAATCCGGTTCGAACCCGTTTTGTGATGGAGCGCTCCATACACGCAAAAACGCGCGGACACGAATCATCTTTTTTAAAGACTTCGTGTCGCACGCCCGGATAACGAACCAAATCCTTCTATCAATGCCTCTGTACCGTCGACACTGGAAATCTGATTCTGGATGTCGCGCAGCCGTTCGAATGCGTTTTCGCTCAGGTCTTCGCCTAGCGCCAGTTCGGCCGCTTTGAGTTCCCTATTTAGTTGAACCGATTTGTAATGCAAGGCCAGCGCGTGCTTTAATCCTGTCTCCGCATCGATTTGCGCGCTGTCCGCATCCGCTTGCCATACGCCCTGACGCGCCAGAAGGTTCCGCATTTTGTCGAGCACGGGCCCAAGCCCGCGCGCGATAAGCGCCTCGGCCACGCCATTGGGGCCCAGATCGGGATGGACCGTGACGAGATCGAGAAGCGCCGCCAGAACCTGCCGCGCCGGCAGCGACCGGAATTCGATTTCCGCCAGCCCTTCCAGCCGCGACTGGGCCAGTTCGGGGTGGTTGACCACGCTCATGATGATCACCGCCTCGCGGGGAATCACGTCCGGCGCGTTGCCACCCTTCAAAAGCCGCGAATTGCGCAGCGTATCGGAAACCAGCATCTTGGGGTTGCCCCGCGCGCCCAATCGCCGCTGGTCATAGCCGCCCCGCCCCCGCCCGCCCTGATACTGGCCGCGCGTGGAAACAAACAGCGAGGAAATCTTTTCGTCGAACGCCTGGCTGTAATGCCGGCGCACCGAAACATCGGCGATCCGTGCGGCTCTTTCACGCAGGCGGGCCTCCAGCGCCGCGCGCTGCTCGGGCGCTTCGGGAATGCCCCCAGCCGTTTCCATCCCCCACACCGCATCGGCCAGCGACCGCCCGCCTGCGATGAGGTCGGCAAACGCCTGGCGCCCCTGCTGCTTGATCAAATCGTCGGGGTCCAGCCCTCCCGGCAGCGTCACGATCTTGATCGATTTTCCCGGCTTGAGCATGGGCAGCGCGATATCGATCGAACGCTCCGCCGCACGCATGCCTGCGCTATCCCCGTCGAAACACAGCACCGGAATATCGGTCATCCGCCAGAGCAAATTGAGGTGATCCTCGGTCAGCGCCGTCCCCAACGGCGCCACCGCGCCCTCGAACCCGGCCGCCACCGCCGCGATCACGTCGAGATAGCCTTCGACCACGATCAGCGGTTTGCCGTCATAACCCGCCTGCCGCGCCGCCTGGCCATTGTAGAGGGTCTGGCGCTTGTGAAAGAGCTCGGTTTCCGGCGAATTGAGATATTTCGCCGCCACATCCGCCGAAAGCGCCCGCCCGCCAAATGCGATCACCCGCCCGCGAAAATCGGTGATGGGAAACATCAACCGGTTGCGGAACCGGTCATAGGGCACCGGAATATCCTCACCATGCACCACAAGCCCGGTATCGGCCATTTCCTTTGCCGATACCCCATTGGCGGCCAAAAACTCCTTGAGCCCGTTCCGGCTGTCGGGCGCATACCCGATCCGGAACCGCTGCTGCATGCTCCCCGAAACCCCGCGTTCAAGCAGATATCCACGCGCCCGCGCGCCGACATTGTGCGCCAGCGCCTCGATGAAATAGGCTGTCGCCAATTCCATCACGTCATAGAGCGACCGCCGCGCCTCCGCGCGCTTTTCGGCCTTCTCGTCCCGCGCCGGCATCGGCACGCCGGCGCGCCCCGCCAGAAGCTCTACCGCCTCGGGAAAACTCATCCCCGTCTTTTCGGTCAAAAACCGGAAATGATCCCCACTGGCCCCACACCCAAAGCAGTGATACCGCCCGCGCCGATCGTCGGCATGGAAACTGGGGCCCTTTTCACCGTGAAACGGACAACACGCCCACATGTCGCCCTTGCCGGGCTGCGATTTACGCTTGTCCCAAAGCACATGCTCGCCCACCACCTGCGTAATGGGCAGCCGGTTACGGATCTCATCCAGAAAGGCATCGGAAAAGCGCATGGCCTATAAGGTAAGTATTGACTTACTTCCTGTCACGCGAAACAGCGGCCTTATGCACGGTCTCCACACCCACCCGTTCCGATAGCCAGACCTTGATCAGCGATTGGTAAGGCACATCGCGCCTGTTGGCCTCGATTTTGATGCTTTCCAGCAGCGATTGTGGAAGGCGCAAGGAGATGGACGTCGAAGACGGTTTCAGGTTCGGCATGCGCACACGCTCGGCCTTGGACCAATCAATGTACTCGGCTGAATCATGGCTTTCCCAAAAGGCTTTTTCTTCGGCCTCATCCGAAAAGCTCGGCATTGGCTTAAACGTGTTTGCCATAGACCATTCTCTCCTTGCGGCTCATGTCGCGGGCCGAAATGACGCGGATCAGCGTCCCGTTGCTTCGCACCGTGAACGTCATGTGCAGGAGCCGCCCCGCATCGGTGTGCCCCAAGGCATGATATCGCATTTCATCGCGACTATGAGCGGGATCGCCGAGAACGAGCAGGGGTTCGTTGAAAAACACCTGCTCGCCCTCGAGTCTGGAAACGCCATGCTTGTCATGGCTCTTGGTCTCGTTTCCACGATCCCAGTCAAATCCAGCGATCTGCGACCAATCGATCATGAATGTATATAATCAGTATATACATTTCTGTCGAGTCAGTGCCCGGTCTGCCAGAGCTTCCAGGCATAGCCGAACAGCGCGAAGGAAAAGATGATCATCATCACGCCGCCCACCATCACCATGGCGAGCGCACCCACCAACGGCGCGAAAAGCAGCAAAAGCCCGAACAGCACATAGAGCACGCCCGAGAGCAGCACCGGCCAGATCTTGGCGTAAAGCTCGCGCTCTCGGATGACCGTCACGATCTCCATCACGCCCACGAAAATCGTTTCGAAGGCGAGGAGATAGATGAGGAACGTGGCGGTGACGAGCGTGCCCAGCAGGGGCGAGATCAGGATGAGGATACCCACGATGATCGCCAGCACGTTCCGGACGACGTCGAACCAGAAATTTCCGGTTTTGGCGCCGCCGAACGTGATGGCCCACAGGCCCAGCACGCCGTCGATGACGAACAGCGCCGCCGCGACCGTCGTCAGCACCAGCAGCGCCGGTCCGGGGAACAGCACGGCATAAATCCCCGCGATGAGCATGAGCACACCACGCAGGCCGGTCAGGATGGAAGGAAAACGAGAGGACTTCGGTTCATCAGACATGGAAAACCCCACAAGCCGCAACAACGGGGGAACCATACGCCTGATTTTACTTGCGGAAAACCCTCAGGCCCCGAGCTGAGCCTTCACCTGTTTGGAGGCCTGCCCGAAATCGATCTGGCCGGGATATTTGGCCTTGAGCACGCCCACGACCTTGCCCATGTCCCGCAATCCCTCGGCACCGGTTTCCGTGATCGCACTTTTGATCGCCGCGTCGATTTCCGCTTCGGTCAGCGGCTTGGGCAGGAATTCCCTGATGGTCTCGATTTCCTCGCGCTCCTGCGCCTCGAGTTCGGGTCTTCCGTTCTGGGCGTAAAGGATTGCCGATTCCTCGCGCTGCTTGACCATTTTCTGCAGGATCGCGAGGATATCCTCGTCGGTGATGCCGTCCCTGCCCTCGCCGCGCGCCGCGATCTCCCGGTCCTTGATCGCAGCGTTGATCAACCGCAGCGTCGTGGTCCGGCGCCCGTCGCGGGCCTTCATGGCGTCCTTCATGGCAGCACTGATCTGATCGCGCATGATCGGCATCCTTTGTATTGGTTCGGTGCGTGCCGCTCCTATACTCCAAACGTTCCGGCAAAGCCAATTGCGTTCGTGGTTGACCGCGCCTGCCCCTTCAAATAGGTTCGCTCAAATTCAATATAGGGCGGATAGAACCACCAAACGGCAAGCTTGGCCGGCGGTTCCGTGTGCCCGAACCCGCGCGTTTCACAGCGGCGCCACCTTAAGGAGAATCCCCGTGTCCGGTTGGAAAGAATCCGCCCCCACCGCAGTCCTCATCCTCCGCGACGGGACGCGCCTCAAGGGCCGCGGCATCGGAGCGACGGGGATGGCGGCGGGCGAAGTCTGCTTCAACACGGCCATGACCGGGTATCAGGAAATCCTCACCGATCCCTCCTACGCCGGCCAGATCATCACCTTCACCTTCCCCCATATCGGCAATGTCGGCGCCAACGATGAAGACATCGAAACCGTCAACATGGCCGCTGCCTCGGGCGTGCGCGGCGCGGTGATCAAGGCCGATATCACCAGCCCCTCGAACTACCGCGCCGCCGAAAAGCTCGATGCCTGGCTCAAGAAGCGCGGCATCGTCGGCATCGCCGGGCTCGACACCCGCGCCCTCACCGCGCTGATCCGCGACAAGGGCGCGGCCGATGCCGTCATCGCCCACGCGCCCGATGGCCAGTTCGACGACGCCGCCCTCAAGGCTGAACTGGACGCCTTCCCCGGTCTCGAAGGTCTCGACCTCGCCAAGGAAGTGTCCACCACCCAGACCTATCGCTGGGACGAGACCCGCTGGCGCTGGGGCGAGGGCTATGGCCGGCTCGAAGATCCCCAGTTCCACATCGTCGCCATCGACTACGGTGCCAAGCGCAACATCCTGCGTTCCATCGCCGATCAGGGCGCCCGCGTCACCGTCGTGCCCGCCACCGCGACCGCCGAAGACATCATGGCCCACAACCCCGATGGTGTGTTTCTCTCAAACGGCCCCGGCGATCCCGCCGCGACCGGCCAATATGCGGTGCCCACCATCCAGAAGATCATGGAAACCGGTACGCCGGTCTTTGGCATCTGCCTGGGCCATCAGCTCCTGGCCCTCGCCCTGGGCGCCAAGACCCAAAAGATGCATCAAGGCCACCACGGCGCCAACCATCCGGTCAAGGACATGACCACCGGTAAGGTCGAGATCACCTCGATGAACCACGGCTTCGCGGTCGATAGCACCAGCCTGCCGGCGGGCGTGAGCGAGACGCACGTCTCGCTCTTCGACGGCTCGAACGCCGGGCTCACCGTGGACGGCAAGCCGATCTTCTCGGTGCAATACCACCCCGAGGCTTCCCCCGGCCCCCACGATTCCCACTATCTGTTCACGCGCTTTCTCAATCTCGTGCGCGAACAGAAGGGCCAGCCGGCGCTCGCCGAATAGGCTTTTTCGCCCCGCCACCGCGGCCGGCAACCTCCTTGGCGGCGTCGACCACGACGCCGCGCAACCACATATGCCGCGGCTCATCCTGATGACGCTCGTGCCAGACCAGGCTCATTGTGAAAGAGCCCAGGTCCACCGGCGGCGGCAGGACGACGAAGCGCGCCATGCCGGCCGCTGCCTGCGCGAGACTGGCAGGCAGTGTCATCACAAGGTCGGAGCGTGCAGCGATCTCCACTGCCGCCAGAAAGCTCGGCACGCGCACACCGATCCTGCGGGTGCGCCCCATGCGCGCCAAGGCCTCGTCCATGGGAGCCGGGCCGACTCCGGTGACGCTGATGACGATATGAGCAAGCTCCAGATATCGCTCCAGCGTCAACGTGCCCTCCGCCGCCGGATGGCCGACCCGCATCAGCGTAACGAAGCCGTCGTCATAGAGCCCGCGCCGACGGATACCGGCAGGCGCGTCATCGATCACCCCCACAATGGCATCGACAGCATCCTTTTCGAGCGCCTCAAGCAGCGCGGCATCCGGCTGCACGATATCGAGGTTAAGCGCGGGCGCTTCGGCGGTGATCCGGGCAAGCAAGCGCGGAGCCAGCACGCCGGCCTGGAAATCGGGCATCATCAGACGCACCTGCCCGGTTGCGCCCGCCGGATCGAACGGCCGCGCATCGAGCAGATCGCCGACGCCGGCCAATAGTCGCCGCAGCACCGGCTGCATCCGCTCGGCGCGAGCGCTGAGCACATAACCCTGCCGCGCTTCGACAAGCACCGCGTCCGAAAACATCGCGCGCAACCGCGCGAGCGCACGGCTTACCGCCGGCTGGCTCATGCCCAGCCGTTCGGCTGCCCGTGTCACGCTTCTTTCTTCCAGAAGCGCTTCGAGGATCACCAGCAAGTTGAGGTCGAGTTTCCGTAAATCCACTTCACGCATACTGACTATATATCGCATGCATTGGACGCATGACAGCGCACCTCGGTATTCTTCCGCCACATCAACCGAAACGGAGAACGGAAAAATGCACGTGGTATTTGGAGCAAGCGGAAGGGCCGGCGGAGAAACGGCAAACGCCCTAATCGAACGCGGCCATCGCGTACGCGTGGTGGTCAGGCGCCCCGAACAAGGCGAGCGCTGGAAACAACGGGGTGCCGATGTCGCCATCGCTGATTTCGACGATGTGGCCACGGTGGTCGCCGCGCTGGAAGGCGCCTCCGCGGCCTTCCTGCTCAGCCCACCGCCGGTCAGCGGCGATCCTTATGCTCGCGCCGCGAAAGTCAGCGCAACGCTCGCCGAAGCTGCCGACAGAGCCTCCCTTCCCAGGGCCGTGTTGCTGTCCTCCATCGGCGCACAACTCGACCAGGGCACCGGCGTGATCGCCACGCTGCACCAGTTCGAAACCGCTCTTGAGAACGCCGCGCCGGACGTGGCCTTCCTGCGCTCGAGCTATTTCGTCGAGACCTGGGAAGAAGTCGCCCAGTCCGCCGTGGCCGATGGCGTCCTGCCCAGTTTCCTCCCGCTCGACCTCAAGATTTCCATGGCGAGCACGACCGACGTGGGCCACGCCGCCGCCCAACTCATGAGTGAGAGTTGGACGGGCAAGCGCATCGTCGAACTGTTCAGTCTCGCCGACTGGACGGCGACCGACGTGGCGCACGCCTTTGCCACCGCCCTCGGCCGCCCGGTGCAAGCCGTCTTCGTCCCGCCGGAACAACGCCCCGCGCTCATGGAAGAAACCGGCGTGCCCCGCGAAGTCGCCGATGCCTTGCTCGGCATGTATGAGGGGATCGAAAGCGGTCGCATAGCTCCCGAAGGAGGCCACGAAACCCGGCATGGCACCACGACGCTGGAACACGCCATCGGCCGCATCGTCGCCGATATCAGGGTCGCGGCCCAATAACGGCTGGCGCAATCTAGAGATGCCGGGTCTCTGCCGGCGTCTCCCACCAATTGTCGTTGAGCCCGTCATAATAGGTGACGGGCGCAGCGATCAGCTCCTCCGGCGTCGCGTCATCGAGAGCCGCGACGTTGATCGAAACGCTCTCACCATCGTTCCACTCCGCGGCGGCCACCCGCCCGAACGGGGTGATGCCGCAATGGGGGCAAAACGATTTCCCCGCTGAATTGGGCTCCAGAAGCGCCTCGCCCTCCAGCGCCCGGAACGCCTCGGGCTTGACGCTCACGCTCCACCACCTCCGCTTGCGGCAGCTCGTGCAATTGCATTTCCCCGTCCCCTCGGAGAGGTCGATGTCGGCCTCGAAACGGATCGATCCGCACTGGCAGCTTCCGTGATAGGTTTTGGTGCTCATCGCTTCGGTCTTCCCTTCAGGTGTTGACGGAAACGACCCTACCCCCACGCCATGACAACTCCTGTCAGCAGGCTACATCCACCAACCTCGCGTAAATTCTCGATTCCGAAACAACCACTTACCCCGCGCTTCGGATTCAGGACCGAAGCGCCCTTGCCTCATGGTTCAACTTCAGGTTTCGCGGTCAGATCGCTCCCGAGAACGTGTCGCACTGCCCCGGATCGCCGGCCGAATAACCGCGCGCGAACCAGTCCTGCCGCTGCGCCGAAGTCCCATGGGTGAAGGTCTTGGGAACGACCACGCCCTGCGTGCGCCGCTGGATGGCATCGTCCCCGATCTGCTCGGCGGCATTGATCGCCTCTTCGACATCCCCGCTTTCGAGCAGGTTTTCTTCCCCGATATAGTTTGCCCACACACCCGCATAGCAATCGGCCTGCAATTCGATCCGCACCGAATAGGCGTTGGCCTCCTCCTGGCTCATCGATTGAATGGCCCGCGAATACTCCGGCAGAACGCCGGTGAGGTTCTGAACGTGATGCCCGATCTCATGGGCGATCACATAGGCCTGCGCGAAATCGCCCGGCGCCCCGAACTGGCTCCGCAGCGTCTCGTAGAACGCTAGGTCGATGTAAACTGTCTGGTCGTTCGGGCAGTAGAACGGCCCCGTGCGCGCATCGGCCATCCCGCATCCGGATTGATCCATGTCCGTGAACAGAACCACGGTCGCGGGCACATAGGTCGATCCATTTTCCAGGAACACCTCGGTCCAGAGATCTTCGGTGTCCTGAACCACCACGCCGACGAAATCGGCAAGGTCGTCCTCGCCGGCCTCGGGCAGCGGACGCGAAACCGAACCGGTCCCGCTCGTCCCCGTCCCCAGCGATCCATCGAGCAGCGACAGCGGGTTGATCCCCAACGCCACGCCAATGATGAGGATGATGACGATCGCCCCGATCCCCAAGCCGCCGCCTGCCCCGCCTCCAGTGGGTATGCGAAAGCCGCTGCCCCCCGCCGACCGGCCGAACATGCCGCCGCTCGCGCCGCGCCGGTCCTGCACATTGCTCGAGCGTTTGCGTCCCCGCCACTTCATGTCGTCACTCCTTGCCCCAAACGTTCGGCAAATTGCCGCCCGCACCCTCTACGGGATCGGTTCGCGGCAGTGGAACGCGCGCCAGATTCTGCATCGCCATATCCCACTCGCCCTCTTCGCCTTTGAGAATATCCCAATCCTGACCGGGCGGATACGCACCCACGACGGCGAATTCCCCACCGGAATCGTCGAGCCTGTGCGCCACCCCTGCCGGAATGACGATCACATCGCCCGCTTCGATTGCGACGAGCCGCCCGCCGGGCCCACCCAATTCCAATTTCGCCCATCCCGAGGCGGCACCCAAGGTTTCATGGGCCGTGGAATGGAAATGATGGTAGTCGAAAATCGTATCGACCCACTGCGGCGGCCAATCGTTGCGGGCAAAAACCGCTTTGACGGCCTCTGCCGTAACCGGTCCGGCCACCGTCCCGCGATAAACCAGCACGGGCAACTCGCTATTGGGAAAATACCCATTGCGCCCCAGTGTCATGGTTTCGACGCCGGCTGTCATTGCGTGACGTCCACATCCACCTCCGGAACATCGACCGCCGGCACGTCGATGGAAACCGAGCCACCCTCGCCGCCCGAATTGGCATTGACGAAATAGATGACGCCGATGACCACGATCAGCGCCACGACGATCACGGCGATCAATCCGCCCCCACGCCCTCCACCTCCGCCATCGGTGACGACGACAGTTTCACGATCCCGTTCGATCATTTTTCAATTCCTTTGGGTCTTGCTTTCACCCGGAAAACGGAAAGCCCGAACCAAAGTTCCTCTGCGGCGGTTGAAGCGCGGTTCGGCGCCGCTGCCCCTTCCTGCCGAATCGTGAGACATGAACACACCGTCCGGAGGCAATCATGGCTGAAATCATCATCCGCAACGCAACGGCAGATGACCTGCCCTTCATCATAGACCACATAGAATCCGACAGCGTGGCCGGCTCCACCGAAGATGTGTCGAACCCGCAAGGCCCCGCCTATCTCGCTGCGCTCGCCGCCATCGATGCGGACCCCAACCAGATGCTGTTGATCGCGACTTTGGAGGGAGAGCCGGTCGGCACCTTCCAGTTGACTTTTACCCCCGGCATCGCGCGCAAAGGCGCCTGGCGCTGCACCGTCGAGGCCGTGCACGTCTCGCCCGCGCACCGCAACAAACGTATCGGCGAAAAGATGATGAACTGGGCCGCCGAGGCCGCCCGCGCCCGAGGCTGCATCCTGGTCCAGCTCACCTCCAACAAGCAAAGAACCGACGCCCACCGCTTTTACGAACGCCTCGGATTTTCCAAAAGCCACGAAGGGTTCAAGCTCTATCTGTGAACCCACCCCACGCCGGGGCAAAAAAGAATCCGCGCCATAATGCTGGAAATCGGCCCAAGCTTGCTCTAAGGAGACCGCCTAGCCAACGTTCTGAGCGCATCCAGCAAAAGTGGAGCCCACTTTTGCGGTCGGAAGCGCGACAAATAGAAGACTTGGGGCATTTTCGGTGAGAGGGTTCACCGGAAAGCTCCAGCCCCTTCCCAGGCGCGTCAGTTTCCGCTGCCGCGCGCTTGCCGCACGAGAAGCCCTATGCCCAAACGCACAGACATCAAATCCATCCTCATCATCGGGGCTGGACCGATTATTATCGGTCAGGCCTGCGAGTTCGACTATTCGGGGACACAGGCCTGCAAGGCGCTGCGCGAAGAGGGCTACCGTATCATCCTGGTGAACTCCAACCCGGCGACGATCATGACCGATCCCGACGTCGCCGACGCCACTTACATGGAGCCCATCACTCCCGAGGTGGTTGCCAAGATCATCGAAAAGGAGCGCCCCGACGCGCTGCTCCCCACCATGGGTGGCCAGACCGCGCTCAATTGCGCGCTGTCTCTCAACAAGATGGGCGTACTCGAAAAATTCGGCGTCGAAATGATCGGCGCCAATGCCGAGGCCATCGACAAGGCCGAGGACCGCGAACTGTTCCGCGACGCCATGACCAAGATCGGCCTCGCCACCCCCAAATCGCGCCTCGCCCACAACACGATCGAAGCCCTGCAAGCCCTTGAGGATATTGGCCTGCCGGCCATCATCCGCCCCAGCTTCACCCTGGGCGGCACCGGCGGCGGCATCGCCTACAACCGCGAGGAATATCTCGCCATCTGCGAGAGCGGCATCGACGCCTCGCCCACCAGCGAAGTCCTGATCGAGGAATCCGTCCTCGGCTGGAAAGAATACGAGATGGAAGTCGTCCGCGATAAAAAGGACAACTGCATCATCATCTGCTCGATCGAGAACATCGATCCCATGGGCGTGCATACAGGCGATTCCATCACCGTCGCCCCGGCCCTGACCTTGACGGACAAGGAATACCAGATCATGCGCGACGCCTCGGTGGCCGTCCTGCGCGAGATTGGTGTGGAGACCGGCGGCTCCAACGTCCAGTTCGCGATCAATCCCGAAGACGGTCGCATGATCGTCATCGAGATGAACCCGCGCGTGTCGCGCTCCTCGGCGCTGGCGTCCAAGGCCACCGGCTTCCCCATCGCCAAGGTCGCCGCGCGCCTCGCCGTCGGCTACACACTCGATGAGCTGGAAAACGACATCACCGGCGGCGCCACCCCCGCTTCGTTCGAGCCCACTATCGACTATGTCGTCACCAAGATCCCCCGCTTCGCCTTCGAGAAATTCCCCGGCGCCGACAATCGCCTGACCACCTCGATGAAGTCTGTCGGCGAAGCCATGGCCATCGGCCGCACCTTCCCCGAATCGCTGCAAAAGGCCCTGCGCTCGCTCGAAACCGGCCTCACGGGCCTGAACGAGATCGGCATCCCCGGCCTGGGCGAAGGCGACGACAAGAACGCCGTCAAGGCCGCACTCGGCACCCCCACTCCCGACCGCCTGCTCTGGGTCGCCGAAGCCATGCGGCTCGGCCACGACCACCAGATGATCCACGAGGCCTGCCGCATCGACCCCTGGTTCCTCGAACAGATCCAGTCGATCGTCGATACCGAAGCCAAGGTCCGCGAATACGGCCTGCCGGACACCGAAGGCCAGATGCGTGGCCTCAAAGCCATGGGCTTTTCCGACGCCCGCCTTGCCGAACTTTCCGGCAAGACCGCCAAGGACGTCTGGAGCCACCGCCACAAGCTCGGCGTCCGCCCCGTCTATAAGCGCATCGACACCTCTGCGGCCGAATTCGCCTCGCCGACCGCCTATATGTATTCGACCTACGAAGCCCCCTTTGCCGGCGCCGTCGCCGACGAGGCTCGCCCGTCCGACCGCAAGAAGGTCGTCATCCTGGGCGGCGGCCCCAACCGCATCGGCCAGGGCATCGAGTTCGACTATTGCTGCTGCCACGCCGCTTTCGCCCTCTCGGACGCGGGCTATGAAACCATCATGGTCAACTGCAACCCCGAGACCGTTTCGACCGACTACGACACCTCCGACCGCCTCTATTTCGAGCCGCTCACCGAGGAAGACGTTCTCGAAATCCTCACCACCGAGCAGCAGAACGGCACGCTGCATGGCGTCATCGTCCAGTTCGGCGGCCAGACGCCGCTCAAGCTCGCCAACGCCATCGAGCGCGCTGGCATCCCGATCCTGGGCACCCAGCCCGACAAGATCGACCTGGCCGAAGATCGCGACCAGTTCATGAAGCTCCTGAACCGGCTCGATCTCACCCAGCCGCGCAACGGCATCGCCTATAGCCTCGAACAGGCTCGCATCGTCGCTGACGGTCTGGGTTACCCGCTGGTCATCCGCCCGTCCAACGTGCTCGGCGGCCGCGCCATGGTCATCTGCTATTCGGCAGACGATTTCGAGCGCTACGTCCAGTCGACCCTCACCGAGCTCGTCCCGCCCGAGATTCGCCAGCGCTATCCCAACGACAAGACCGGCCAGATCAACTCCGTCCTCGCCGGCAACCCGCTCCTGTTCGACAGCTATCTCCAGGGCGCGACCGAAATCGATGTCGACTGCCTCTCGGACGGCACAGACGTCTTCATCGCCGGCATCATGGAGCACATCGAGGAAGCGGGCATCCATTCGGGCGACAGCGCCTGCTCGCTCCCCCCGCACTCGCTCAGCCCCGAAATCATCGATGAGCTCAAGCGCCAGGCCGCCGGCCTCGCCAAGGCCCTCAATGTCGGCGGCCTGATGAACGTACAGTTCGCCTTGAAGGACGGCACGCTCTACGTCCTCGAAGTGAACCCGCGCGCCTCGCGCACCGTGCCCTTCGTCGCCAAGGTCATCGGCTACCCCATCGCCAAGATCGCCGCCCGTATCATGGCCGGCGAAAAGCTTGGCGCCTTCAACCTCGAAGAACGTCAGATCGACCACATCGCCATCAAGGAAGCCGTATTCCCCTTCGCCCGCTTCCCCGGCGTCGATACGGTCCTCGGCCCGGAAATGAAATCGACCGGCGAAGTGATCGGCCTCGACACCGATTACGCCACCGCCTTCGCCAAGTCCCAGCTCGGCGCCAGCGTCAAGGTCCCGCGCGAGGGTACGGTCTTCGTCTCGGTCCGCGATGACGACAAGGCCGCCATCGTCGACTCCATCCGCAATTTGGCGTCCGCCGGCTTCAAGATCATCGCCACCGGCGGCACCCAGCGTTTCCTCGCCGACCAGGGCATCGACTGCACCAAGATCAACAAGGTCCTCGAAGGCCGCCCGCATATCGTGGATGCCATCAAGAATGGCGACGTCCAGCTCGTCATCAACACCACCGATGGCGCCAAGGCCGTTTCCGACAGCCGCGACATCCGCCGCGCCGCATTGATGAGCAAGGTGCCCTATTACACCACCGTTCGCGGCGCCGCCGCCGCCGTCCAGGGCATCCTCGCCTATCGCGGCGATGCCCTCACGGTCAAAGCGCTGCAAGAATATTTCGCAGCCTGATCTTCCCAAAAACGGCCGGGCACCACCCCGGCCGTTTTTATTTGCCCGGATGTCGGATCGAACCCCGCCCCTTCGTCTTCCTCTGTGAAGAGCAAAAAACCGCTCAAAACCGAGGAGACCGAAAATGCATCGCGCAACTCTTGTCGCCGCCGCCCTTCTGCTGACCGTCCAGCCCGCCCTTTCCCAGGACGCCACCGACCAGACCGTCGAGGTCAACGGCATGGACATGTATTACGAGGTGTCGGGCGAAGGCCCCCCGCTCGTCGTCCTGCACGGCGCCTATATGAACATCCCCTCCATGGGCGAAATCATCCCCATGCTGGCCGAAACCCACACCGTCTACGCCATCGAATTCCAGGGCCACGGCCGCACCACCGATATCGACCGCCCCATCACCTACCCCAACCTCGCCGACGACGTGGCCGCCTTCATGGACGCCGTGGACCTCGAAACTGCCGATGTCTTCGGCTATTCCATGGGCGCCGCCGCCGGCCTGCAATTTGCCATCCGCCACCCCGACCGCATCGACCGCCTCGTCGCCGCCTCGGTCGCCTATGACGCCGAAGGCTGGCAGCCCGCGTTTAGCGACTTCATCCCACAAATGACGCCCGACATGTTTATCGGCACGCCGATGGAAGACGCCTATCGCGAGCTCGCCGCCGATCCCGAAGGCTTCCCCGCCCTGGTCGAAAAGCTCATCGCCCTGGAACACGAGCCGATGGCCTGGGAAGACGATGTGAAAGAACTCGATCTCCCCATCCTCATCATCGCTGGGGACGCCGACGTCTCGACGCTGGAACACAACGTCGCCCTGTTCCGCCTGCTCGGCGGCGGCGTCATGGGCGATATGGGCGAACCCCTCCCCGCCTCCCGCCTCGCCGTCCTGCCCGCCACCTCGCACACGGCGGTCATCAACCAGCCCGACCTGCTCCACCTCCTGATCGAGCCCTTCCTCCAGGATGAAACACCCGCCGGCTTCATGTAACACTGCAAGGGGCGCCCCGGTGCCCCTTCTCTTTTCCGGCCCGCGCTGCTAAACCTCAGCCACCATGAAATCGGCAGACCGAACCACCTCCATCGCGCTTTACTCGGCCTAACCGAGCCAAAAGCGCATCCGCCGGGCGGGGCGCCGCCATTCGTTGTGCTGCGCTACCGTCCGACAGGTACATATCGATTTCAGGTTCATCATGACCAATTTTTTCGAAAGCCCCTTCAAGGGCAAGCTGCTCAGCGAGCAGGTCACCCATCCCAACATCACCGTCGGCCGGTATTCCTATTATTCCGGCTACTACCACGGCCATTCATTCGACGATTGCGCCCGTTTCCTCCTGCCCGATCCGGATGCCGACAAACTGATCGTCGGCAGCTTCTGCTCCATCGGCTCGGGCGCGGCCTTCATCATGGCCGGCAATCAGGGCCACCGGAACGAATGGATTTCCACCTTCCCGTTCCACTTCATGGCTGAAGTCGAAACCTTCGCCGGCGCCGCCAACGGCTATCTCCCCTCCGGCGATACCGTCATCGGCTCCGACGTCTGGATCGGCTCGGAAGCTATCGTCATGCCCGGCATCACCATCGGCCACGGCGCGGTGATCGGCACCCGCGCACTGGTCACCCGCGATGTCGAACCCTACACCATCGTCGGCGGCAACCCCGCCAAGCCGATCCGCAAACGCTTTTCCGAGGATGAAATCGCCAAGCTTCTGGAAATGGCCTGGTGGGATTGGCCCGAAGACGCACTGGCCACCGCCATGCCCATCATGACCACCGGCGATGTCGGCGCGCTCCATGCCCATTGGCAAAGCCGCCGCTAACCCATCCCCCGCGCGCCTCGGCGCGCGGGCACCTCTCCCAGTTGACGCTCCTGCCGCCAACCTTATAATGCCGCTCATGTTCATGACGTCCACCAAGTTCGCAGTCTTCCTCGGCGCCTGACAGGCGCTTCTCCTCGGAAGCATCAGCAGGGCCACCGCCCTCCCGCCGCGCGCATCGCGGCAATGCGAACTCATGGACTTTTCAAATGCCCAATACCCTCACCCCGGCGCAGATCGACGCCTTCATCACCGACGGCTTCGTCCGCATCGACAACGCCTTCCCCGCCGAGCTGGCCGAAGAAGGCCGCGCCATCCTCTGGCGCGACACCGGTTGCGCTCCGGACGACCCCGCAACCTGGACCAAACCCGTCATCCGCCTCGGCGGCTATGCCGACAAACCGTTCCGCGAGGCCGCCAACACTCCCCGCCTCCACATGGCTTACGATCAGATCGTGGGCCAAGGCCGCTGGCTAGCGCCCCAGGGCCTCGGCACCTTCCCGGTCCGCTTCCCCATCCCCGAGGCTCCCGGCGACGATGGCTGGCACATCGACGCCAGCTACACGCTGCCCACCGACGATCCCAATGATTTCTTCTCCATCCGGGCCAACATCAAATCCAAGGGCCGCGCCCTGCTGATGTTGTTCCTGTTCTCCGATGTCGAAGAAAACGATGCCCCCACCCGCATCCGCGTGGGCTCGCACAGGGATATGGCGCGCTTCCTTCTCCCTTATGGAGAGGACGGCGCAACCATGCGCCAGATGATGGCGGGCGATTTCGCCGGCACGGCACGATGCCCTGAAGCGCTGGCGACCGGCCCCGCAGGCACGGTCTATCTCTGCCATCCGTTCCTGGTCCACGCCGCCCAGCCCAACCGGGGCAACCGGGTCAAGTTCATGGCCCAGCCCCCTTTGATGCCGGCGCACGATTTCGATCCGGCCTTGCCGCCATCTCCAGTGCAGATCGCCATCCGCCAGGCCTGCGGCCTGACGTTCTAACGGCTGAGTCGACATTCAGGTGCCCTTGGCTCGTGCTGCTCTGGATTCCGGGAATAAATCCCGGAATGACAGTCTGAGTTTAGGCAACCGTCATACCCACACCCACTCCCCTGTCACCCCGGGATTTATTCCCGGGGTCCAGCAGCCGCCTATCCACAGCCGGCAAAGCGATTTGTGTCATTTTCGACTGTATATCGATTGGCCCTAATGCAGCACCGAAGCGGAAGCGTAAGTCGCTTCCGCTTCTCCAATATCGGTCGAAGAAACGCCCGCCCCCTCCGGCTTGCGCGCAACAAACAGCAATCCTTCGACCGGCTGCCCCCGTTCCCGCCGTATCGTTTCCTCGGAAACCGAAACCAGCTCGAACCCGGCCTGAGCCAGCGCCTGCCTCACCGCCTCGCCATTGTGCGCGTAGCGTAGTGAGGCTTGCAGCATCTGCGCCTCATCGCCCCGATGCCGCTCGACCGAAAAGGCGAACATGCCGCCATCGCGCAACACGCCATGTACGGCGGCGAAAATGGGCGGCAAGGCCGCGCAATACATGAAGACGTCCGCCGCCGTCACGAGATCGGCCACACGCCCGTCCGCCCCGAGAAACGCCTGCAATTCGCCCTGCTCCACGGCGTCGTAGAAACCCTTTTGCGCGGTCTCGGCCACCATCGCCGCCGAAAGGTCAACGCCCATAAGGTGCGAAACATGCTGGCGCAGCCTCTCCCCCATCAAGCCCGTGCCACAGCCCAGATCGATGCCGCGCGCGAAACCCGAAACGCCGGTCCGCTCCATGGCTGCACCAACCAGCGCCGCCAGCTTTTCGGGCACGATATAGTCGAGCTTTTGCAGCAGCGCCTCTTCGAAGTGGTCGGCATATTGGTCGAACAACGCTTCCACATAGGCGGCCTGCGTCCCCGCCTCCATCTCGGCGATTCCGTGCGCGGCCAGATGCATCTGCGCGCCCAGCGTGCCCGCCGGGTCGAGTTCGGCCGCTTTCTGCCAGGCCGCGATCGCCTCGCCCAACCCCTCGCTCTTCAAATGAAACTCGCCCGCCATCATCCAGCCGGCAGCCCAATCGGGTGCTTGCGCCAATGCCTGCGCCATGAGGTCGGCGGCAGCGGAAAAATCCCCCGCCTCCGCAAGCATCCGGGCATACTGCGCCCGGCGATCGACGACGAAATCGCCCGAGGAAAGAAAAATCGATGTCACTTGTGGATGGGTCTCGAGAACCGGCACCTGCCGGCGCGCGGGAAATGCGCCTCGCCACGCCGAAAATCAAGAGGTTCGATCAGGCCGCCGCAAAAAATCTCGCGGCGGCATCCAGTGCCGCGTCTATGGCATCGTCCCCGACATCCTTGTGCGTCACCCAGCGCTGCTGCCCATAGCGCCCCGAAACTCCTACCCCCGCAGCCGCCATGTGATCGGCGAACCGCCCGGCAATGGCCGGATCGGCTTGCAGAAAAAAGATGTTGGTCTGGGGCATCGCCACTTCCAGCCCGTCATAGCGCGCAAATCCTTCCGCCAGTCGGCGGGCTCGCGCGTGGTCGTCGGCCAGGCGAGCGATATTGTGGTCCAGCGCATAAATCCCCGCCGCTGCGATGATCCCGGCCTGTCGCATGCCCCCGCCCACCATCTTGCGCAGCCGCCGCGCCTTTTCGATGAACGTCTTGTCCCCCACCAGCACCGATCCCACTGGCGCGCCCAATCCCTTGGACAGGCACACCGACACGGTATCGAACCCGGCAGCCAGATCGAATGCGCTCCGATTGGAGGCAACGGCGGCGTTGAATATCCGCGCGCCATCGAGATGCGTCGCCAGCCCGTGCCGCCGGGCCAGCGCCGTCGCGTCCTCCACATAAGTCTGCGGCAACACCTTGCCGCCAATGGTGTTCTCCAGCGCGAAAAGCCGCGTCCGCGCGAAGTGAATGTCCTCGACCTTGATCGCCGCCTCGATCTTTTCAAGCGGCAGCGAACCGTCCGGCGCGTTCTCGATGGGCTGGGGCTGGATAGATCCCAGAACGGCCGCCCCGCCCGCCTCGAACCGGTAACAATGGGCGTCCTGCCCGGCGATATATTCCTCCCCGCGCTCGCAATGGCTCATCAGCGCCACAAGGTTCGATTGAGTTCCCGAGGCCATGAACAGCCCGGTTTCCTTGCCCGTCAGTTCGGCAACCTTGGCTTCCAGCGCCGCCACGGTTTCATCCTCGCCGTAAACGTCGTCCCCGACCCTGGCCTCCGCCATCGCCCTGCGCATGGCCTCGTCGGGCCGCGTCACGGTATCGGAGCGGAAATCATGGACGATCGCAGCCATCTTGGACCTCGCCTGTTGCAGCAACGCGTTGTGCCGATCCTTAGCGCGTTGCCATCCTCCCGCCAATCGCACCGATCACTGTGTCACTCCTCCGCGCCTTGCCGTAATACTGTAGAACGGCTCCCGATCCGAACCTCAAAGGTATGCAATACTGACATGTTAGGCCGAACACCGTAGAGGCCGCGCCCATACTACAGTGTTTCGGCCGGCAATTTTTTTTCAACGCCCGGAAAACTCGGACAGACTTGAATAATTCCAGTTCTTCTTCTAAAAAACCCGGATCGAAATTGCGGCCGACCGATCTAGCCGTGCGTTTCTTGCGCCTGCTGACGTCCTGAACCAAGACTTCGATATACAAGGGGGGAAGGCTATCTCCTCACATTGAGACAGCACGACGCGAAAGGGACAAGCCATGGCAACCGGCACTGTCAAATGGTTCAATACTCAGAAGGGTTACGGCTTCATTCAGCCGGACGAAGGCGGGGCGGACGTTTTCGTCCACATTTCCGCTGTGCAGAATTCCGGCATGACCCAGCTCGACGAAGGTCAGAAGATTTCCTACGAAATCGTCAAGGACAAGCGCACCGGCAAATCGGCCGCCGGCAACCTTGCCACTGCCGACTGATCGGCACCCGCCAAGAGCTATAGCCCGGCTCATTGGCCGGGTAGATTAAAAGGGCGTAGACCGGGGGTTCCGGTTTACGCCCTCTTCATTTGGGCACTTGCAGCCTTTGCGACGCTCCCCATATGTGCCGGGCGCAGATCGAGGCGCTCGGGGACAGCCTGCCGATTGATCTTGACCACGGGATCGAGGGCGGGCAACCTGAGACAAGCAAGTTCCCCCGAAAGCGTAAATCGAGTCCGCTGGCGCATGCTCAGCGAGGATTTCGATTTGCGCTTGTAGGACTTCCGGAAAGTGACCCCACTTTCGGTCGAAAGACCGACCCCATAACGACGTAGCGTTTTAGATAGGAGGGATTGGCAATGGACAAGATCCCGATGACCGTGGCGGGACACGCCGCATTGATAGACGAACTTCAGCGTCGCACCGGCGAGGATCGCCGGACGATCATCGACGCGATTTCGGAGGCGCGCGCCCATGGCGACCTTTCGGAAAACGCCGAATATCACGCCGCCAAGGAGCAGCAGAGCCTCAACGAAGGCCGCATCATGGAGATCGAATCCATGCTGGCCATGGCCGAGGTCATCGACGTCTCCAAGCTCTCGGGCTCGACCGTCAAGTTCGGCGCGACCGTCACCATGGTCGACGAGGATACCGACGAGGAAAAGACCTACCAGCTCGTGGGCGACCCCGAGGCCGACGCCTCGGCCGGGCGCATCTCGATTTCCTCGCCCATCGCCCGCGCCCTGATCGGCAAGTCGGTCGGCGATTCGATCGAGGTCGCCGCTCCCGGCGGTGCCCGCGGCTACGAAATCCTCAAGATCGCCTTCATTTGAGCGACCGCCGGCGAGCCCGAACCGGGCTTGCCGGCTTTCCTGGTGCAATTTGGTCGCAGCATGGCTGGTTTTCCCCCGGCAAATGGCGTCCGAGCTTGTAACCGCATCGCGCCGTGCCATATTTGTCCCGAGACAAATTTGATCGGCACGTATCCATGCATGCAAAGACCATAATCATCGGCTCGGGCCCGGCTGGCTACACCGCAGCCGTTTACGCCGCCCGCGCCATGCTCGAGCCGCTCATGATCACCGGCACCCAGCCGGGCGGCCAGCTCACCATCACCACAGATGTCGAAAACTATCCCGGCTTCGCCGATCCCATCCAGGGTCCGTGGCTCATGGACCAGATGCGCGACCAGGCCGTCAACATGGGCACCCGGATCGAAACCGACATGATCGTCGACGTCGATTTCAATATCCGCCCCTTCCGCCTCATCGGCGACAGCGGCACCGTCTACACCGCCGATAGCGTCATCATCGCCACCGGCGCCCAGGCCCGCTGGCTCGGCCTTCCCACCGAGGAAAAATTCAAGGGCTTCGGCGTGTCCGCCTGCGCCACCTGCGATGGCTTTTTCTACCGCGAAAAGACGGTCCTGGTCATCGGCGGCGGCAACACCGCGGTCGAAGAGGCCCTGTTCCTCACCAATTTCGCCTCCAAGGTCATCGTCGCCCATCGGCGCGACCAGTTCACCGCCGAAAAGGTCATGCAGCAGCGCCTGTTCAAGCACCCCAAGATCGAGGTGCGCTGGAACACCGTGCTCGATGAGGTCAAGGGCGATAACATGCCCCCCTCGGTGCGCGGCGCCGTGCTCCGCAATGTTGCGACCGACGAAGCCAGCGAAATCGAGGTCGACGGAATTTTCGTCGCCATCGGTCATGCTCCTGCCACCGAAATCTTCAACGGTAAGCTCGAAATGAAGAACGGCGGCTACATCGTCACAGCGCCCGACAGCACCGCGACCTCGGTTCCGGGCGTCTTCGCGGCGGGCGACGTCACCGACGATATTTATCGCCAGGCGGTCACGGCCGCCGGCATGGGCTGCATGGCCGCGCTCGAAGCCGAGCGCTATCTTGCCGCCCACGAAATGGCCGAAGCCGCCGAATAGGCGGCTTCACATACCGAGAAGATATCCGCTCGCGGGGATATGCCCCGCGAACGGGATCGCAAAGAGGGGACGCCGGGGGAAATGCTGGACTGGGACAAGCTGCGTATATTTCACGTCGCCGCCGAATCGGGGAGCTTTACCCATTCCGCTGAAAAGCTCGGCATGTCCCAATCTGCCGTTTCCCGCCAGATTTCCGCGCTCGAGGAAGATCTCGGGCTCAAGCTCTTCATCCGCCACGCGCGCGGCCTCGTTCTGACCGAGGTGGGCGAACAGCTCTTCCGCACCGCCCATCGCATGGCTTGGGAGCTGCAATCGGTCCAGGCGCAGATGACCGAAAGCCAGGACGTGCCGACCGGCCCCCTGCTCGTCACCACGACCGTCGGCTTCGGCTCCACCTGGCTCACCAAGCGCATCCACGAATTCGTGACGCTCTATCCCACCATCCAGCTCGAAATCAAACTCAACGACGCCGAGCTCGACCTTGCCATGCGCGAGGCCGACGTCGCCATCCGCCTGCACCGGCCCAACCAGTCCGAGATGATCCAGCGCAAGCTGTTCACCGTCCACAATCACATCTACGCCTCGGACAGCTACCTTGCCGAATACGGCGTTCCCAACTCGATAGACGAGCTCGATTCGCACAAGATCATCGCGTTCGGTGAACCGTCCCCCTCCTATCTGGGCGATGTGAACTTCCTCGAGCGCATCGGCCGGCCGGACAACTCGCCGCGCCGCGCCACCCTCAAGGTCAACGCCATCTACGGCATGATGCAAGCCTGCCGCGCCGGGCTTGGCATCGCCATGATTCCCGATTACGTGACCGAGGAAGAGCCCACGCTCCAGCGCGTCCTCACCGATCTCGCGCTCCCCGAATACGAGACCTATTTCGTCTATCCGCCGGCGCTCAAAAGCTCGAAACGAGTCGGCGTGTTCCGCGATTTTCTCGTCGAAAAGGCCCGCGACTGGCAGTTCTGAGTCTGCCACTCTCCTCTCTCAATCCCTTTTTCACCCCCGCTCTTGCTCCCGACGGCCTTCCCACGCCGTCGGATCAAAAATTTTTTGCCCATCCCGACGCCACGCTGCACAAGAAATAACGCAACGAAAACAGTCGCTTTGCACCCTTCCTAGGCAGAGATATGCGATGGACGCATGGCTGACATAACCGTAGCGGGCTTGTAGGTGCGAGGGTTAAACTCTACCTACCCGCCAGACATTGCGCGTCTTTCCTCCTCCCTTTGGGCGCGTTTGATGTTCCCTCCTAACGAGAAGCTTGCTTCTCGTCCTGCGCCCCGCTCTCCCCTCGAGCGGGGCTTTTTTTTGCGCTGTGCCCAACCGATGTGCAT
The DNA here is from genome assembly GCF_036662815.1 of Pelagibacterium mangrovi. Classification (NCBI taxonomy): domain Bacteria; kingdom Pseudomonadati; phylum Pseudomonadota; class Alphaproteobacteria; order Hyphomicrobiales; family Devosiaceae; genus Pelagibacterium; species Pelagibacterium mangrovi. Next base: position 61,498 of record NZ_JBAFXA010000007.1, read on the forward strand.
GGCTCCGGATGGCTCTTGCACCTAGCGCATGGCTGCCATGCCGTAACACGACTTGGAAAGTCGTGATTAGGATGGCATATACCTCCTCGTCAACGACGCGACGCGCCCTTCCTCCTCCTCCCAGGGCCCCTTGCAGTCTTGACGACAGAGCGGGAAAGGTTCCTCCTCCTCCCTCCTTGACCGCTCCTAGGCCGTAATTCGAATCCTCCTCCCTCGAATGCGGCCGAAGGTTTAGAGGCTTCACCGTATCCCGGTGAAGCCTCTTTCTTTTTGCCACCCACACAGCCATTCTGCCTATTTCCTGTGCACACGCCCAATCTGCCTAATGCATAGCAGGTATGCGGTTTTGCGCATTGTTGTCGGGAACGCGTGGAGGCATATTGGCATTGTCGATGAGCGACGCGCCCTTCTCCTCCTCCCAGGGCCCCTCGCTCTCGATGCCCGAGCGGACGATGTATCCTCCTCCCACATCTTTCGCTCAACCCGATCCGCGCCGTCTCCTCCTCCCTCGGCCGGGTCGTAAACTGACAGATTAGGGCATTGCCCAATCAAGGCTCCGTCTTCGGACGGAGCCTCTTTTTTTGCTCACGACGATTGGCTCGCCATTCTCCCGGCGCTCCCGCCCAGCCTTTTGCGCAAAAAGGCTTCCGCAGGTCCCGGCAGTCCCCGCCGCTGCAACCCGTCCGCCAAAAGCACGGTCGCCAGCCAGACCCCCACCCCGATCATCACCGCCTGCGCGTGAGAAACGCTTCTCGCCAGATCCAGCGTGTAGGGCAGGAACAATATGGCCCAGGCCACCGACTGGAGCAGATAGCACGTCATCGACATCCTGCCCGCCGCAGCCAGGGCGGTGACGATCGGGCCCCGCCCCGTCCCTACGCGCTCGGCCACCAGGGCGATCAGCGCCGCATAGCCAAAGCCCCCGGCATAACCCGAAACCAGATGCAGCCAGGCCGCGAACAGCCCCTCCACCCCGCCCGGCTCCCACCAGCCGATCACCGACATGGCGCGCGGCATCCCGCCCAGCACGGCAATCACGATCCCGCCCGCCGCAACCCTGCGCAACAGCGGGCGATATCGCGCCACCTCTTCCAGCATCCGCCGCCGCCCGGCCAGAATGCCCATGGTGATCGGAAAGAGCGAGATCGCCAGAAACGCCAGCACAGAAACCGGCCACGATCCCAGCCTCATCAATCCATCGGTCAACGCGTCCATCTCGGACACATCATATTGAGCCGCCGCAGCGAACAGCGTTTCCATCACCAATGTGTAGGCGATGGTCCCCGCAATCAGCGCCACGCCCCCGGTCATGGCCACCCGCCGGTCATCCGCCGCGAGCAAACCGGCAAACAGCAGCGCGGCAAGTCCGTAAACCGAGAGAATGTCGCCATAAGCCAGCAACACCGTATGCGCGAGCCCGATGGCAATCAGCCAGCGCCCCCGCAACCGGATCGGCCGCAATGGCGCCACCGCACCCATCGAAACCGACCGCGCGTAAACTAGCGTCAGCCCATAGCCGAACAGCGCAGCAAACATCGGATAGCCTCGGCTCTCACCGAAAAGCGTCACCAAAAGCGTGGCCCCGATATCGACCCCGCTTTGAGGAACCGGCCCCACCACCTGCTTTGCCATCAGCGCGTGGACGACGGCGATGATCAGCAGCATCACGCCCCGCGCCAGATCGGGCGCCAGCGCCCTCTGCTTTGACACACCCTCAATCCCTTCCCGAGTCACATCTGACATCTGGACACTCCATGCCGCGCTTTGTATGATTAGAAACGATAACGTATCTAAACACATTCAATTAAGATACGCAACCGACTCTTATCTTGAGGAGATCATGGCAAACACGGAATCCGATCACAGCGCCCCCAACACACGCCGGCGCGGTCCGGCGCTGATCGCGGCCATTCATGAAGCCGTGGTGCTGGAAACCGTGGAAGCGGGACTGGCTGGCCTGACCATGGAGGGGATTGCTCGGCGGGCCGGCACGGCCAAGACGGTGCTCTATCGCCGCTGGCCCGCGCCCGAGGATATCCTGCTCGAAGCGATGCAGAACCTTTACCCGCAGGAAATGCCAACCCCGGCCGCCAACGATCTGCGCGGCGATCTGATCGGGGCCATGATGTTGTTCCGCGATTTTGCCGACACCCCGCTCGGCAAGGCGCTGTTCGCGGTCATCGCCCAATCGGGGCGCTACCCGAAATTGCACGAGCGGATCTGGAACGGGGTTTTCGAGGCCAGGGGCGGCCGGTTCACGGCCACCGTCCTGCATCACTATGCCGATGCCGGAAAAATCGACCCGGCGCGCGTCACCCCGCTGACCGTCGATATCGGCGAAGCGATGATGATCAAGCACCTGTTGGATAAGCAGGTCTTGCCCGACTGCGCCTACATCGAACGCATCGTCGATGAGATCATCCTGCCCGCGCTCGGCCTGCCGGCGGGCAGGCCGTAACTATTTCGCGCCGGCGCAGAACGCCTCGATCCGGTCCATGGCCTTGGCAAGCTCTTCGTCCGAAGCCGCATACGAAATACGGAAATGCCCCGGCAGGCCGAAGGCGGTTCCGTGCACCAGCGCGACCCCATTTTCCTCCAGCAGTGCCATCACCACGTCCTCGTCGGTCGCAAGCTTTCGCCCGCCGGCGCTGGTCTTGCCCAGCAGCCCCTTGCATGAGGGGAACACATAGAACGCTCCCTCGGGCACCAGGCATTCGATATCGTCGAGCCTGTTGAGCCGCCCCACCACGTAATCGCGCCGCTTCTGGAACACATCGCGCCAATCGGCGAGAAAGTCCTGCGGCCCGTTCAGCGCTTCCACCGCCGCCCATTGCGAAATCGAGGGCGGGTTGGTGGTCGATTGCCCCTGGAGCTTGAACATCGCCTTGAGGATTTCGCGCGGCCCCGTGCAATAGCCAATGCGCCAGCCGGTCATGGCGTGCGATTTGGAAACCCCGTTCATCGTCACCGTACGCCCCATCAGCCCCGGCTCGACCTGCGCGATGGTCGCGAATTCCCGCCCGTCATAGACCAGCACTTCATAGATATCGTCGGTCAGGATGTGGACATGCGGATGCCGCATCAGCACTTCGGCCAACCCCTTGAGCTCATCGGCCGTATAGGCCGCGCCCGAAGGGTTGGACGGCGTATTGAGGATCAGCCATTTGGTCCGCTCCGAGATCGCCGCTTCCAGCGCCTCGGGCGTCAGCTTGAACCCCGTCTCCTGGCTCGCCTGAGCGAATACCGGCTCGGCCCCGGCCAGCCGCACGATCTCCGGATAGCTGACCCAATAGGGCACCGGCACGACAACTTCGTCTCCCGGATTGAGCGTCGCCATCAGCGCGTTGAAGATGATCTGCTTGCCGCCTGCCGAAACGAAGCAATCCTCCGCCGCAACGTCCAGCCCGTTGTCGCGCTTGAACTTTGCCGCCACCGCCACCTTGAGTTCGGCGATGCCGTCAACATTGGTGTAGCGCGTCTCCCCTCTCTCGATGGCGTCGATCGCCGCCTTGCGCACATGCGCGGGCGTATCGAAATCGGGCTCCCCCGCCGACAGCGCAATGATGTCCTTGCCCGCCTGCGCCATCTCTCTGGCCTTTTGGCTGATGCCGACGGTTGCCGAAGGTTGCACGCGCGAAAGCGCATCGGAGATGAGACCCATGTCGTCCTCTGCTGGCCTGATTGAGCATCACGGTATAGCGGGCGCCGGCTTCCCATGCCACTGCGATTCGAAAATCGCGCCCCGCCTCATCCGAAAGTCGACCATCTGACCCGCTTGTGCGTTACATTGTCGCAAGGCAAGATCGTTGCACCAGCTTGAGGAGATGACTGCATGTTTATTGAATCGATCCTGGCGACCAAGGGCAATTCGGTCGTGACAGTTTCGTCCGACACCACCATCGGCGATCTGATCGCCGTGCTCGCCCGCCACAACATCGGCGCCGTGATCGTCCTCGACGAGGGAAAGGTCAGCGGCATCATTTCGGAACGCGATATCGTCCGCCACCTCGCCGGCAGCGCCGAAGGCTTCCGCGCCCGGCCCGTATCCTCGCTCATGACCCGCTCGCCCCAGAGCTGCTGCAGGTCCGACAGCCTCGAAGCGGTCATGGACAAGATGACACGCGGGCGCTTCCGTCACCTGCCGGTCATCGAGGATGGCGAACTGGTCGGCATCATTTCGATCGGCGACGTGGTCAAGCGCAAGATCGAGGAAATCGAGAGCGAAGCCGGCGAGCTCCGCGAATATATAGCGAGCTGAACCGAGCCAGCTTGTCGGGCGCGTGCGGACCGGCTACCTCTTGCCGGTTCTTCCTTCACGGTCGCCATTTCCCATGTCACGTCCGCTTGCGCTCACCTGCCTCCTGCTCGCCACCGCCATTTGGGGCTTTGCCTTCATCGCCCAGAAGACGGCGATGGACGTCATGGGCCCGCTCACCTTCACCGGTTCGCGCTTCCTGCTCGGCGGCCTGCTGGTCCTCCCCTTCGCATTGCGCGAAAACGCCCGCCAGCCCGAAAAGCTCACGCGCCGGCAATGGACCCTTATCGGCTTTCTGTGCCTCAATTTCTTTCTAGGCGCGGTGCTCCAGCAATTGGGGCTGCAGTTCACCACAGTCACCAATTCGGGTTTCCTCACCGGGCTCTATGTGCTGTTCGTGCCGGTGATCCTTTTGGTCGTCTTTCGCCAACCGCCCCACCGCATCATCTGGATCGGCGTCCCCGTCGCCCTGATCGGCCTGTTCCTCTTGAACGGCGCCAGCCTCGACCGCCTCAACACCGGCGATAGCCTGGTGATCGGCAGCGCCGTGTTCTGGGCGCTGCACGTTCTGCTTCTCGGCCACCTCGCCATCCAGACAAAGCGCCCGATCTTCATATCCGCCGTCAGCTTCCTGGCCGCCGGCCTGCTCGGCACCTGCGGCGCCTTCATTTTCGAAACGCCTACCCTCTCGGCGCTTTCAGCCGGCTGGGTCGAAATCCTCTATGCGGGTGCTCTTTCCACCGCCATCGGCTTCACCCTCCAGGCCATCGGCCAGCAGCACGTCCCGCCCGCCAATGCCGCCATCGTCCTCTCGGCAGAAAGCCTCTTTGCCGCGCTGGGCGGCGCGCTGATCCTGGGAGAGCGCCTCGACACGCTCGGCTATTTCGGCGTCGCCCTGATCTTTGCCGCCGTCTTCCTTGTCGAGCTCCTGCCCAATCTGCGCCGAAGGCCCGCTACTCTATCCGGTTGAGCCGTATATCCTCGCAAAACACGAACAGCGCGCAGGCCTTGAGCTGCATGGTGTCGTTGCTGGTCTGGGTCACCGTCCCACCGATACTGAACCCCTCGAGCGTCACCGTGCCTTCCCAGCGGTTGAGCTGGGTATGGCGCGCATTCTTGAACATATAAGTATTGAGATACCGCGTGTTGCGCTCGTCCTTCTTGTCCTCCTGAATCCAGATCAGCTCCGCGCACAACCGGTCACCATTGTCTCCGCACAGGGTGAACTCGTATCGCGACTCCCTGTTGCTGGGCTCCCAGATCCCGATCGGGTTGAACTGCTCGGCGGCGGCTGGCCCGGCCATCAATAGCGCAAGGCCGAACGCGATGGGCTTGAGCAAGGTTTTGGGTGCCATTGGCAAACTCCCGAAAATTGGCGATGTGTCGGCAACCATCTTCATCCGGTCTGCTGAACGTCGCATGAACCGTCCCGTTCCCCGTCGTCATGCCACCGTCATGCGACGATATTACGGTCGCTTCATCCGGCTCTACCCCAGCCGGTGCCCCGGGCCGATGTCCCATCCGGCCCCACTCGGTCGCCCACTTTGGCGGCCTTTTTCTTTTCCCCTTTCACGCCCTCACGATCATGTCGACAACGAGCGCGGCCGCACATAATCTCGCGCGACCAGACTCGAAAAGGGGCAGAAATGAACGGGACAATCGAACCGCGTGGCGCCATGACCATCCGCACCTTGGCCATGCCCGCCGACACCAATGAGGCCGGCGATATTTTCGGTGGCTGGGTCATGAGCCAGATGGATATCGCCGGCGCCATCGCCGCCGTCGAGCATGTGGGCGGCCGCGTCGCCACTGTCGCCGTCGAAGCCATGAGCTTCATCGCCCCCGTCCGGGTCGGCGACGTGCTGTGCGTCTATACCTGGGTCGACAGGATCGGCACCACCTCGATCAAGATCGGCATGGAAGCGTGGACGAAATCCCGCTCCACGCCCAGCCGCACCAAGGTCACCGAAGGCCATTTCATATTCGTCGCCCTCACCGACGACGGCAAGAAGCGCGTCATCGAGAAAACCGCCGTCGCCTGAACCATTCATGCCCGGTTCAAGCGCTTAGGCCTAACACCTTCGGCATAATGGGAAATGCGCTTCAGCGCCTCGCCCCGTGGAACCAAAGGGCCCGCTCGGCAATTTTTTGCCACAAAGCCCCAATCTCTCGAAGGGAGAGCGACATGAATTTCAAAAAATTCGCAGCCGCGGTAGCGATCGCGTTCACCGGCATGCTGGCCTCGGTCTCCGGCGCTTTCGCCTATGAAGCCTTCGCCACCACCGCGCTCAACGTACGCACCGGCCCGGGCACCAATTACCCCGTGGTCGCCGCGTTGTCGGCCAACCAGGTGGTCGAGGTCAACCAGTGCAACAGCTCCAACACCTGGTGCCAGGTCACGGCGGCCAACATTCGCGGCTGGGCCTCGGCGCGCTATCTGCGCCCCATCGAAAATTCCCCCGCGCCGCGTCCCACTCCGGGCCGTGACGACGATGTGGGCTTTTCCATCAACACCCCCAATTTCAGCTTCTCGATCGGCCGCCCCGATTCCGGCCCCGCCCCCACCGGCCGCGTCTGCTTCTATGAGGAGTACGACTACAATGGCCGCAGCTTCTGCGTCGCGGGCAATGACAACGAGCGCTATATCGGCAATTTCTGGAACGACCGCATCCGCTCGGCTCGCGTGGAAGGCAATGTCGCGGCCACGGTCTGCACCGGCACCGATTTCTCGGGCCGCTGCGGCGTGATCGACCGCTCGGTGCGCAATCTGGGCATGCTCTCGGACAACATCTCGTCCTATTATCTCGGCCGCCGCTGAGCCCTGATCGGCCTTTCCCTTCAAACCCGTCCGGACATGTCCGGGCGGGTTTTTTCGTGCCTTTCAGTACTAAAACCTGTGTGTTGCAGGAATGTCATGGTTCCGGACCAATTGACACAGATCGCCCTTTGCCCATTTTCGGCCTGATTCGGTCCCATTTCTGGTCACAACTCCGTGTAGAACCCAGTTTGTCGCCAAACAAAACGGGTCAGGACCGTATGAAAATCATCAAGCCTTCTGTGCTCACGGCAGCACTGGTACTTGGAACTTTCCCCCTCGCCACTACAGCCCCCAGCGCACAAGACACCGTCGGTGTCGTGCAGACCCTGACGGGCACCGCCTCATGGTATGGCGGCAAGTTCCACGGCAGACGAACCGCCAATGGTGAAACCTACAATCAGCACGCGCTGACGGCGGCTCATCGCTATCTCCCCTTCGGCACCGAAGTGGTGGTCACCAACCAGAACAACGGCAGGAGCGTCGTGGTCCGCATCAACGATCGCGGCCCCTTCTCGGGCGGACGGATCATCGATCTCTCCCACCAGGCCGCCAATCAGATCGGCATGGTCAATGCCGGCACCGCGCGCGTGACCGTCGAGGTGATCGGCTAACCGGTCTTCTCCACAGGGGTTTTTAAAAAGGGCGCTTCGGAATTTCCCCGAAGCGCCCTTTTTCATTGGCGCTTCCGGCCCTTATCCACAGTGCCTTCCCGCCTGAAACAGAAAATTTACTCTCAATTTGAGTTTCCCGCACAACCTCGGGTTAACCGCGCATACTCGGATCAGTCGGTCGCGGTGCACATCCTGAGGCGCCCTTGCCGACAAGCGGCAGCAATGCCGTCGGCGTTGTGCGCGTTGTTTGGCGACAGGCGCACACGCCGGTTTGGGGGCACCACTATGACCGGGACGGCATGGGAAACCAGAGCCGCGCGAACGAGGGGATGTGCCATGTCTTACAGGCCGACGACGCAGAGATTTGTTTCCATGACGGTAGCCGCCGCGGCTGGCGCCGTGCTGTGCGGATTGTTCACCATGGTGCTGTTCGTCACCGGCGCCCTCGCTGCCTGACGCTACCGCGCCTGTTCTGCCGCTGCCGCAAGCTGGGCGACATAATCCTCGATTCCCCAGCGCAGCGAGAGCGCCGATGGCGGAGAAACCGCCGCCACCTCCTCGATCCCCACGATCGTCGCATAGGCGCCGGTCTCTATTTGCGGCAGGCGCGCGATATAGGGCGCCGAAAAGAAGGCATCTGAATCCGTCTGGTTCTCGTAGTAGGAAACCAGGATATCGGAGACCAGCGCGTCCGCGTTCTCATAGCTGACCGGAAAATAGAAGCTCTCGTCTTCGGTCGACAGCGCGTCCAGGCTCGGCGCATAGACCAGCCCCAGATCGACGAGGAACTTCACCCGCGCATCGACCTCGCCATAGATTGCCAGCGATCCGTCGAAATCGTTGAGCGCGATGAACGTCGTCCCCGCCAGCCCCGGATGGGCAGCCACCGCGTCTGCGACGAACTGCTCGGTCTCGGCAATAATCGTCTCGGCCTCATCGGCCAGCCCCAACGCCGCCCCGGTCATCCGCGTGATCTCCTGCCATGGCGTGGCCCAGGCCACCTCCGGAAACGCGATGGTCGGCGCAATGGCGCTCAGCCGTTCATACTGCTCCTCGGTGATCCCCGAATGGGCCGCGATGATCACGTCCGGGTCCGCCGCCAATATCTGCTCGTAAGGCGGCTCGTCGTTCTCGGCGAGCATGGCCGGCTTCTCCCCACCCATCTGATCGAGCGCCTCTTCCGCCCAGGGATGGATGCCATTGTCCCCGCCCCCATAGGCGATAAACGGTATCGCCACCGGCTTGATCCCCAACGCCAGCACCGCATCGGTATTGCCCCAAGCCCAAGTCGCCACCCGCTCGGGTTTCTCGGCGATCGTCGTCTCCCCATAGGCATGCTCGATGGTCACCGGAAACTCCTGCGCTCCCGCCACCCCACAGGCGACAACCACGGCCACCACTCCCACAACCGCCTGGACACGGATCGCCATCGCCGCAACTCCTCTCGCGAACACCGCTCAATTCATGACATTCAAAGTCATATTTATTGCCCCACTCCCACGCAAGCCCCACCCAAAGAAAAAGCCCGCGTCCAACACGAACCGTCCTGCCCCATACTCTCCTTCGTCATTGTCGGGCGTGACCCGACAATCCGCAACACCGCTTCGAATATGGAGACGTTTGGCGTTGACGATCCCGCCCCCACTCCGCTTACTCGATCCATGGGCGGATATGTCCACATCATGGCCAATCGTCGGCGCGGGGCCACTTACATCGGAGTGACCGGCGACATCATTCGTCGCGTATATGAGCATCGCGAGAAGGTGATGCCGGGGCACACCAAGCGCAACAATATTGGCCGACTTGTCTATTACGAAGTGCACGCAACCATGCCGCTCGCCATTCAACGCGAGAAAAACCTCAAAAAATGGGAGGCAGCGTGGAAGTACGATCTGATCGAGAACAATAATCCCCATTGGGATGATCTGTGGGACGAGATCGTCAAGTCACCGTTTTGAGAGGCACGACGTGATCCTAATGTCCTGCCCCACCCTCTCGTTCGTCATTGTCGGGCATGACCCGACAATCCGCAACGCCGCCCGCATCACAGGAGCAGTGCGGGAACACACCTCTCCCGAACTGCGCGGAGGCCTTGCGGGTGTCCGGGTCAAGCCCGAAGACGACGAGGGGGAGATGAAGCATCGCGACGAGGTGAATGCCGAAACTGACGGCAGCAGCGAAGGTTACGCCCCATCCTCTCCCTCGTCATTGTCGGGCATGACCCGACAATCCGCAACGCCGCCCGCATCACAGGAGCAGTGCGGGAACACACCTCTCCCGAACTGCGCGGAGGCCTTGCGGGTGTCCGGGTCAAGCCCGAAGACGACGAGGGGGAGATGAAGCATCGCGACGAGGTGAATGCCGAAACTGACGGCAGCAGCGAAGGTTACGCCCCATCCTCTCCCTCGTCATTGTCGGGCCTGACCCGACAATCCGCAACGCCGCCCGCATCACAGGAGCAGTGCGGAACACACCTCTCCCGAACTGCGCGGAGGCCTTGCGGGTCTCCGGGTCAAGCCCGAAGACGACGAGGGGGAGATGAAGCATCGCGACGAGGTGAATGCCGAAACTGACGGCAGCAGCGAAGTTTACGCCCCATCCTCTCCCTCGTCATTGTCGGGCCTGACCCGACAATCCGCAACGCCGCCCGCATCACAGGAGCAGTACGGAACACACTTCTCCCGAACTGCGCGGAGGCCCTGCGGGTCTCCGGGTCGGCCCTAAGGCAACGAGGGGGAGATGAAAGCATCGCGACGACGTGAATGCCGAAACTGCCGGCAGCGGCGAAGTTTACGCCCCATCCTCTCCCTCGTCATTGTCGGGCCTGACCCGACAATCCGCAACGCCGCCCGCGGCACAGGAGCCGTACGGGAACACACTTCTCCCAAACTGCGCGGAGACCTTGCGGGTCTCCGGGTCGAGCTCGAAGACGACGAGGGGGAGATGAAGCATCGAGACGAGGTGAATGCCGAAACTGACGGCAGCGGCGAAGTTTACGCCCCATCCTCTCCCTCGTCATTGTCGGGCCTGACCCGACAATCCGCAACGCCGCCCGCATCACGGGAGAGGTGCGGGAAACACATTCTCCCCTACCATACCAGCGCCTCCCCAGGCCCCGACCTCTCGCCCCAGCCCTAAAACTCCGCCCAATCGTCCTTGAGCGCCGCGTTTCCCTGCGCCAGATACGTCCTCGCCGCAGCCTTCACCGTCGACCGCGCCTCGACCGGCTCCGCCCCCGCCGCGCTCTCTTCGACCACGAAGATCTCCGCGATCCTGTCGAGTTCCCCAGCCTGCGCCTCGGTCTGTTCGATCGCCGCGTTGGTTTCCTCCACCAGCGCGGCGTTGTGCTGGGTCATCTCGTCCATCTGCCGCATCGCGGTTCGCACTTCCCCGATCGCCGTGGTCTGCTCGCGATTGGCCTCGGAAATCCCCTGCATCAGCACGCTGTTTTCCCTTGCCGCCTCAAGGATGTCGCCGAGCTTGGCCGCCGCTTCGGCGACCAGCTTCGAACCGCCACTCACTTCCCGCGCGCTCTGCTCGATCAGCGCCTTGACCTCTGACGACGCCTGCGCCGAGCTTTGCGCAAGCCGGCGCACCTCCACGGCCACCACGGCAAATCCCTTGCCGGCCTCCCCGGCTCGCGCCGCTTCCACCGATGCGTTGAGCGCCAGCAGATTGGTCTGGAAGGCAATGTCGTCGATCATGCCGATGATGTTGGAAATCTTGGCCGATGAGGTGGTGATACGCTCCATGGCGTTCGTCGCCTGCTCCATCACCACGCCCCCAGCATTGGTGAGGCTGGCCGCCGCCTGGCTCTTCTCATGGGCGATTTCCGCCTTCTCCGCATTGCCGTGAACGGTCGCGGTGAGCTGTTCGATAGCCGCCGAGGTTTCCTCGATGGCGGCCGCCTGCCGCGTCGTGCGTTCGGAAAGATCGTTGGCCCCGGCAAGGATTTCCCCCGTCGCGGTCTTGAGCCCGCGCGAGGTCATCTTGAGCCTGCCGATAATCTCGGAGAGCTTTTCGGCCACCGCATTGGTGTCGTCGCGCAAAGCCGCGAAGGCCCCGTGGTACTTTCCCTCCATGCGCTGGGTGAGATCGGTGCGCGCCAGTGCCGAAAGCACATGCCCCGCCTCGTTCAGCCCGGCGTTGACCGTATCGAGCATCGCGTTGAAATTGGCGGCCACCCGGTCGATATCCTCGTCCCCGAACGTTTCGGTGATCCGCTTGGTGAAATCCCCCGCAACGCACGCGGCGATCACCGCATCGAACGCGGTCTGGAACCGTTCCATCATCGCAGTGCGCTCCGCCGCGGCCCTCGCATTGGTCGCCCGTTCCGCGTCGGCCGCTTCCATCGCCTGCCCATTGGCCCGGAACACCTGCAGCGCCTTGGCCATCTGGCCCAGTTCATGCTCGCGCTCGGCGCCCGAGATATCGAGCGCGAAATCGCCCTCCGCCAGCCTGCGCATCGAGGAGGTCATCCCCGCGATCGCACCCGACAGCCACCGGCCCATGACGAACGCCACGATGGCGCCGGCCAGCACCGCAAGCCCGCTCAAACCGCCGATCACCATCATGCTGGTGGCGGCGTCCTGCGTCGCTTGCGGACCGAGCGTGTTCTGCCGGTTAGCTGCCTCTTCCGCCAGCGCGTCGAAAATCGCCGTCATCTGCGGCGCCAGCCCGTCGAGCTGCTGCGCGGCGGCGATCTGCCCCGCGAAATTGCTGCCCTGCTGCGCTTCGATCAGCGCCTCTGCCGCCGCCTTGAAATCGATGGCCAGCGTCTCGACGCTGCCGATGCCCTCCAGCGCGGCCTCGTCGCCGGCGAAAAGCTCCAGGCCATCGGCGTCATTGGTGGCAACGTCATCGATCGTCGCCAGAAGCGCCTCGGCGGTCTGGGCGCTCGGATTGAGTCGATAGGCCAGGCTCAGCCGCTGCGCCTCGGCCAGATCGCGCGCGTAATCGTTGATCTCCAGCGTTTGCCGGGCCGCGAGCCTGTAGGACTCGAAAAGTCCCGAGACGTGGTTCACCCCGAAGATCGCGGCCGATCCGGAAAGCGCCAGAAGAATAATGAGAACGCCGAAGGCACCATAGACCCTCAAGGCGACGCTGAGTTTTTCAAACATTCTGTTCGAGCCCTATCTTTGATGAAGGGCGATCCCGCGCAGCATTCTGCCATTCCGCCGGCGCCCGCTCCGTCCGCCTACCTGCCGCCGTCCCTTCGGCCTGTGGGCGGGCCGGACTGTAGAGGCCCAAAGATTAAAATTGCTTCACTGCCCGCTGAACCGCCCATTCAGCCACGGTTCAGCGCCCAAATGGTTCTCTCATCCCACACGAACGCGTCATCGGCTGAAACCAATTGCAGCCCCCGACCGTTAGAGAGAGCAAGCACGCTCCAAGACGAGGGCGTGACCAACCAAGACTTCGAGCCCCAGGCTCAAATACAGGCGACAAACACTGGAGACTGAAATGGCCCGCACACTCGTTCAGATGAGCATCGGTACTGCCGCAGGCGCCGTCATGGTCACGATGATGGTGACGGTAATGGTTTTCACCGGCGCGTTTGCCTGATCAGGCCGTTCAAGAACAAGCCCCGCCGATCCCTCCCCGGCGGGGCTTTTTCATGTCCGCTCGGCGGGCTGCTTTACCCCCCGATATTCGACCGACAGTCATAAACCTGTATTGCAGCGCCACTAGGGCTCCCCGCACTTGCCAAAAAAGGGGAACCCGATGCTTCTCGCCACCGTCCGCCATCTCGCGCTCGCCACGACCGCGCTCTGCGTTTTCATTCCCGTCGCATCCGCCGACGAAATCGCCGAAACGACTGAACAATTGCGGGAACGCATAGTCGAAACCCTCTCCCCGGACGAGATCATCGATGCGGCGCCCGGCAGCCTTGAAGCACTGCTCACCGATGAAGAACGGGCGCTCTTTTCGGAAGGGTACGTCACCTTCACCGTCGATCAGCCCGTCACCGTCTACATCTACCGCGACCACCGGCTCGACGCCGTGGGCGAACCGTTCTGGCTCGAAGACAACGGCTTTACGCTGACCGATTATGCCGCCGAAGCCTATGGTCAGGATTTCGACGTCTGGAGCCGCGATTACCCCGCCGGCGAAATCGGCCTCGGCATCCACGCCCTGCGCGTCGTCCGCGAGCACTATTTCATCTCCGTCGCGCCTCAGGATGGCAGCGGTGCCGTCGAAATCGCCGATCTTTCACCGGCGGAAATGGGCACCACCGAGGTCGAACTGGGCGCCCTGACCTATGTCGATCGCGACGTGACCCTTGACGCCGTTTCCGATGAACTGCTCGGCCAGACGCTGATCCAGACCCAGTCCGATCGCCGCCCCGCCGCCGCCGTCTATGGCTATTTCCACGACACCGAATTTCCCGCCACCGCGCGCCCCGACCAGATCGCCCTCACCATCACCGAAGACCCATCGACCTCGATGGCCGTACAATGGCGCACCGACGAAACCGTCGCCGCCGGGCAGGTCGCCGTCTGGGACGCCGAAGCCTATAATTCCCCCGCCCGCCCCGAGCCCCGCCTGATCGACGCCGAGACCCTCCCTGTTGCCAGCGACCGCGTCGTCAATCAGCCGCTCGTCCACCGCCACAGCGCCCTGATCGACGGCCTCGAACCCGGCACCGCCTACACCTACGCCGTGGGCTCCGACGAATCCGGCTGGTCCTCGGTCGCCACTTTCGAAACCCCGCGCGATGGCGACGTCGCCACCAACTTCCTCTATTTCGGCGACGTACAGGAAGGCTTCGACAGGTTCGAAAGCGTCCTCGACGCCGCCCTGCGCGAGCGCCCCGATCCCGATTTCATCATCCTGGCCGGCGATCTCGTCAGCCGTGGCAATGATGCCGATGAATGGGATCACCTCTTCGCCGTCCTCGGCGACACCGCCCGTTCCATCCCGCTGGTCCCCGCCCTCGGCAATCACGAATACGAACCCGACGACTCCCCCGCCTACTACCTCTCCACCTTCCGCCTCCCCGAAAACGGCCCCACCGGCATCGATCCCGAACGCGCCTACCACTTCACCTATGGCGGCAACACCGTGGTGGTCCTCGACAGCAATGAGGATGTCTCCGAACAGGCCGAATGGCTCGAAACCGTCCTCGCCGACGCCGGCGACGATTTCACCTTCGTGGTCTCCCACCACGCCGCCTACACCTCCCGCCCCGGCCGCTATTACGGCAGCGTCACCGAAGTCCTGGCCCCGGTCATCGAAGCCTCCCGCAAGGTCGCCATGGTCCTGCAAGGCCACGACCACGCCTATCTGCGCACCTTCCCCATGCTCGACGGCCAGCAGACCCCGGTCGATGACGGCGGCGTCTATTACGTCGTCTCCACCGCCGGCGACAAATTCTACGATCAGGACGACCACGACTACACCGAGATCGGCATCACCGAGACGCAGATGTTCCAGACCATCGACATCATGCGCGACGACGACCGCATGATCTACCGCGCCTTCGACGTCGACGGCGTCGAGCGCGACACCGTCGTGATCGAGTAAAATCCCAGGTTCCTCCTGACACATCTTGTCAGGGGGAACCGTTCCCATTGTGTTCCATTGGTGCTATTGAATCCGCCCGACTCCGGACCGATATGGCACCCCATGACCTCCGAGAAAAAATCCCGCCCCGGCAAACCCGATTTTTCCATCGACGATTTCATCAAGGAAATCGAAAAAGCCGAGGACGCGCAGGCCTCCAAGCCGCTTTACGCCGAGCGCATGCGCAACAAGCGCGCGCTCGACCGCGCCGATCAAAAGGCCGCCGCCGAAGCCGATAAAAAGGCCGCCAAGGGCAAACGCTCCGAAGCCACCGGAATGTCGCTCAAGGCCCCTAAATCCAAAGCCAACTCCGTCGAGCGCCCCACCAATCTCGATGGCTTCGCCGAAGGCGCGCAGGCCGGCTTCCACACGCCCACATCGGTCACCAATTCCTCCGCCGGCGTCTCGGCCACCGTCGCCGCGCTGGAAAAGATCATCGCCGAGGGCCGCAAGGAGGTCGAGGGCACCAACGCCTGGAAGCCCCACCGCCCCGCCGCGATGAAGAAGGACAAGGGCGGCATCCCCTTCCGCCTCAACACCGAATACACCCCCTCCGGCGACCAGCCCACCGCCATCGCCGAGCTGGTCGAGGGCATCTCCAATGGCGAAACCGATCAGGTCCTGCTCGGCGTCACCGGCTCGGGCAAGACCTTCACCGCCGCCCAGGTCATCTCCCGCACCAACCGCCCCGCCCTGATCCTCGCCCCGAATAAAACCCTCGCCGCCCAGCTCTATGGCGAGTTCAAGAACTTCTTCCCCGACAACGCCGTCGAATACTTCGTTTCCTACTACGATTACTACCAGCCCGAGGCCTACGTCCCGCGCACCGATACCTATATCGAGAAGGAATCCACCATCAACGAGCAGATCGACCGGATGCGCCACTCGGCCACCCGCGCGATCCTCGAGCGCGACGACGTGATCATCGTCGCCTCTGTGTCCTGCATCTACGGCATCGGCTCGGTGGAAGACTACACCACCATGACCATCTGGCTCGAAAAGGGCCAGCGCATCAACCAGCGCGAATTGCTCAACGAACTCGTCGCCCTGCAATACAAGCGCGGCGATCTGGGCTTCGTGCGCGGCACGTTCCGGGTGCGCGGCGACACCATCGAAGTGTTCCCCGCCCACTATGACGACACCGCCTGGCGCATCACCATGTTCGGCGACGAGATCGAG
Source organism: Pelagibacterium mangrovi (assembly GCF_036662815.1). Lineage (NCBI taxonomy): Bacteria > Pseudomonadati > Pseudomonadota > Alphaproteobacteria > Hyphomicrobiales > Devosiaceae > Pelagibacterium > Pelagibacterium mangrovi. The sequence goes on from NZ_JBAFXA010000007.1 coordinate 77,927, forward strand.
CACATCGTCGAGTTCGACCCCCTCACCGGCAAGAAATCCGTCGAGCTCAACGCCGTCCGCGTCTTCGCGAACAGCCACCACGTCACCACCCGCACCACGATGAACGCGGCCATCAAGGAGATCAAGCGCGAGCTCGCCGCCCGCCTGCAGGAACTCAACGGCATGGGCCGGTTCCTCGAAGCCCAGCGCCTCGAACAACGCACCCTGTTCGACCTTGAGATGATGGAAGCCACCGGCTCATGCGCCGGCATCGAGAATTATTCGCGCTATTTCTCGGGCCGCAAACCCGGCGAGCCGCCCCCCACACTCTTCGAATACCTCCCCGACAACGCGCTGGTGTTCGTCGACGAATCCCACGTCACCATCGGCCAGCTCGGCGCCATGTATCGCGGCGACCTCCGCCGCAAGGCGACGCTGGCCGAATACGGCTTCCGCCTCCCGAGCTGCATGGACAACCGCCCCCTGCGCTTCGAGGAATGGAACGCCATGCGCCCGCAGACAGTCTATGTCTCGGCCACCCCCGGCGCCTGGGAAATGGACCAGACCGGCGGCGTCTTCGCCGAACAGGTCATCCGCCCCACCGGCCTCATCGATCCCGTGGTCGAAACCCGCCCCGCCACCAATCAGGTGGATGATGTGGTCGACGAAATCCGCCAGACCACCGAAAAGGGCTACCGCACGCTCCTCACCGTCCTCACCAAGAAGATGGCCGAAGACCTCACCGAATATCTGCATGAGCAGGGCATCAAGGTCCGCTACATGCACTCCGATATCGACACCATCGAGCGCATCGAAATCATCAGGGACCTCCGCCTGGGCAATTTCGACGTCCTCGTCGGCATCAACCTGTTGCGCGAAGGCCTCGACATCCCCGAATGCGGCCTCGTCGCCATCCTCGATGCCGATAAGGAAGGCTTCCTGCGCTCGGAAACCTCACTGATCCAAACCATCGGCCGCGCCGCCCGCAACGTCGACGGGAAAGTGATCCTCTACGCCGACCGCGAAACCGGCTCCATGGAACGCGCCCTCGCCGAAACCAACCGCCGCCGCGAAAAGCAACTCGCCTACAACGAAGCCCACGGCATCACCCCCCAATCGGTCAAGGCCCGCATCAACGACATCGTGGATTCCGTCTACGAACGCGACCACGTCTCGGTAAAGATCCGCCCGGGCAAAGACGGCAAGGACACGGTCCCGGTGGGCGCCAATCTGGCTGCGGTGATCAAGGACCTCGAACAACAGATGAGAGAGGCCGCAACCAACCTGGAATTCGAACAGGCGGCACGCTTGAGGGACGAGATCAAGAAGTTGCGGGATATGGAGATGGATACGCTGGAAGGGCCGGGGGGGTAGGGTTCAATTCCTCGCTGCCCCGACGCCAATCCGGAATCCAACTGGCAAATCTTCCGGCGGGCAATGGACGGAGCGACGAGTGCTGCCTGCACACGACTAACGGAGAGATCGCTTAGCAATTGACATACTGTGATTTGGACGTTCTAATTTGAATATAGCGTAGTAGCTTAGACGAGATGCCGAAATACCAGAGGCTCATGGTCTCTAAGAAAAGGGCGGCGGAGACGTCGGTTCTTTACACTCCAGCAACGCTGAAGTGGACACCCTTACTTAAAGGCATCTCGTCGCCCTATGCAGACCGCCATCAAAAATGAGATCAAGAGGCTCTGTCTTCAGTCCTTTGAGAAATCCAGGGCTTCCCAAGAAAAAGACGCTGAGTACCGGGACAAGTTTCTCCGCCGGACGGGGATTCAAGCCGCATCGCCGCAGCGCCATAGTTCCGTTGGCAAAAAACACAGGCACTTTGACCCTAAATACTGTGCTAGACACGCAAATTTCTTAGCCAAGACCATTTGGCTAAAGATTCTAAACTCTACTTATGAACCCACCCCCGCCATGAGTTTCGAAATTCCGAAACCGAAGGGTGGAACTAGAAATGTGATGGCCTTTTCGATTCCTGACTCCGCCGTCGCAAATGTCGTTTTGCGAAGGGCACGAGACCGAAACATCAAGCGGCTGTCTCATCATTCTTACGCCTACCACCCTCACAAAAATGTCTTCGACGCGATCTTGGCGTTAAATGACCAGTTCAACGATGAAAAAATTTTCGCCGTACAAATCGATTTCGAGAAGTACTTTGATAATATTCCAGCCGGATACCTCCAAAAGATTATCGACGACAAAAATTTTTTAAGCCTGACGCCGCACGAGAAGCATGTCTTTAGAAGTTTCTGGCACCACCGATATGCAAGCCGTGCCGACTATACGACCGGAGCGTACCAACGGCGGGTCAAAGGAACGCCGCAAGGTAGTTCAATTTCGCTCCTTCTCGCCAATGTCGCCAACCATAGTCTGGACGTCAGTCTGGAAGCCAGCGCGGGGAAATTCGTGCGCTTTGCCGATGACGTTACTGCTATATGTCACAGCTACGAAGATGCGCAGAAGATAGAACGTCGTTTTATCGAGCATTGCAGGAAAAGCGGATTAAAAATAAATGAAGAAAAATCCCCTGGACTTGCAATTATCGCAAGAAAAGAACAGGAATTAAGGTCGTCATTTCACGTAGATTATCTCGGCTACCGTTTTACTAAGGACGGACTAACTGTCCCAAATCATGTTGAACAACGAATAAAATCGAAAATATCGAGACTTATAAACATTTATTTAATATATTATCCGAACAAATTTGGGTTTAATTCAAATCGGTTGGGTTTAAATCCGGAGTATGACTGGGATCTTCTAGGATTAATCACGGAATTACGGAAATATCTTTACGGCGGACTAGATGAGAGGCAAATTCAGGCCTTCATCAACCACGGCAATCGACTACCCATAATGAGAGGCTTAATGGGCTTTTATGCTCTGATTGAGCAAAAGGATCGGCTAATGGCTTTGGATGGTTGGCTGGTAAATGTCATCAGAAGAGCAATGAAGGCTAGAGCATCTCTCTTGCTGGGTAGGTACGGAGTGAGTGGCCTTACGCCGAATAACGGAGCCCTGATCACGGGAAGCTGGTTGGATGTCTCAGCGTGGCAGGGACCTGAGCCCTTTCCCGAAACTAAACTGCCAAGCCTAGTAAGAGGTTGGCGAGCGGCGCGAAAACATTACTTTACATTTGGGCTAGAGGATGTCGAGCCACCTAATTACTATTAGATACTGTCAGATATTTCAAGCGATTGCCGTTTCACCACTTATCCCCATTCTCTCGGCCATCTCTATCCTCTCCCGTCACTCTCCGCCCGCCGGAGACCACCTGACACGGAGACTACGCATGGCTCGCTACAAGAAATCCGCCACTGCCGAACACCAACCCAAAGGCGAGGCCCACGCCACCTACGCAGCCCTAAGCGCCCGCCTCACCGCTTTCCAAACCGAAATCTCCGCCCAGGCCAAATCCCGCGCGGCCCATGAGACGCCTATCGCCACGCGCGTCATGGCTGCCGATCTCATCGCCCAGATGTCCCGCCTCATGCACCGTTCGCCCGAGGCACGCGGTTTGCCGAAACTTCCGACCGATCACACCGCCACCTTCTCCGCTCTCTCGGTCGCCTTCGCCCAGACCCATCACGCGTTCGAAGCCTTCGGCAAACGTCTCGACTATGACAAACCCATCGCCGATGCCGAATCCGAGCGCCGCTCCAACGATCTGCGCAACGACGTGGTGCGCATGATGAACGTCAGGATCATCGCAGGCATCCACTCAGGCTATCTCGTCCCCTCCGGCGGCGAATACGACGACGAAAAACGCGAACTCTCCAAGCAATTCCAATCCCTCGTCGACCGCCTCGACCTCATCGTCGACGCCGAAACCCTACCCGATCCCGACGAGAAGTGGTTCTAGCCCTGGGCGCCGCCCTTCCCCAATTTGTCACCCCGGGCTCGTCCCAGGGCAAGGTGTGCGCGCCGCTCTCGGCTTCTTCTTCCACCCCTCCCATCGTCTTCGGGCTCAACCCAACAATGACAAATGAGGGGGCGGACAAAAGACTTATCCCCGCCTCCTCCACCGCCCCCATACTCCCCCTCACGGCCTCGCAACGGACGCATGCGCAACGAACGTGTGGCGGGGTCGGATCGGGTTCCTCGCGGGTCGCTGCGGGGAAGGCCCAAAGCGGACAGATGGCCGGATGTGGATAAAAGGTGTGAGCGGACCAAAATCCAATCACTCCCACGTCGCACCGGGGAAACCCGGAGGGGCAGCGAAGTGGCCAACACCACTTCAACAACCCCCAGCCCGAGATCGCCGCCATAAGCCAAAAATCCCGATCGCGTGGGGCGATGATCGCTTCATATATTACAAATCATGCGGAGCGCTCGTCGCCCCATGCCGTTCGACTATCCACCCTCCGAGGCCTCCCGCCATCGGACGCTTCCGCGCGTGTTGAATTTGGAAGCGCCGAGATCGGACGAGCCCAAGGCGAGGACCCCGGCGCACTTTAGCGCCGTCATGCCCGCAGTGGTGCGCGCCGCGAGACTGAAAGAAGCAACCGCCGTGCCCCGTAACTCGTTTCCCTCGCGAAACCAATTGAACCTAAACGCCTTATTCAGCGCCGGTTCAGGTGCGATGGGCTTTTATGGCGATCAAGGCAGACGAAACCCTGCCAGCAACATACGGATGGGAGAAGTCGAAATGGCTCTCGGAAAAACTGCAATAAAGGGCGGCCTCGCCGCCTTGATGGTCGCGGCGATGTCTGCCGGCGCTTTTGCCTGGGATGCCGTCGCGACGACCTCCGTCAACGTGCGCTCGGGCCCCGGCACGCAGTTCCGCGTCGTCGAAGTGCTTCAGCGCGGCGAAGTGGTCGATGTGGAATACTGCCGCAATGGCTGGTGCTTCCTCGATCTGGGCTGGAACGGCAATGGCTGGACTTCCCAGCGCTATCTGGCCGAGGCCGGCAACTGGCGCCCCAATCCGCCGCGCCCGCAGCCCCCGCACTGGAACAACCCGCCGCGCCCGCCTCATTGGTGGAACAATGACCGCCCGCGCCCGCCGCATTGGGGCAACCCGCGTCCCCCGCATTGGGACAATGACGACGATTGGCGCCCCCGGCCGCCGGCCAACAGCGAAGTCTGCTTCAACGGTCCCAACGGCTATTTCTGCATCGGCGATCGCTAAAAACGAAGACGGCCGGAGCGTTTTTTCGCTCCGGCCGCATTGTCTTATCCTCGCGCCATCCCAATATGCTAAATCGCTCCGGAAAATGGAGCATGGCGAAGACAATGACCTGGATCATGGCCAATGATTCAGGCTCTAAAGCTTGTTCGAGGGCCTCACATGAAATCCTACGTCAAACTTTCCTCCGGCCTCATGCTTTCCGGGCTCGGCGCAGTCGCCCTCGAGCGCGCCCTCGCCTCGGGCATGGCATCCTCGGGCATGCATCTGCCGAACGGTACGGGCTGGGTCCTCACCGCGCTCGCCCTGGCTCCCCTGGCCCTGATCGCCGCCGGCGTCCTCGTTTACTTGGGCGGTGCCGTCCTGGGCCTCAAATGAGCCTCCAGCGCTGGGGCGTCGCCTTCCTCCAGCTCGGCGCCCTCCTCCTCGCCATAGGTCTGCTGCCGGCGGTGTTCATGGCCGTGTTCCTGCCCACCACGCCCGCGCTGATCCCCGCGCTTTTGAGCGTTTCGGTCGCCCCGCCGGGCGCCGTGTGCTTTACCGTGGGTCTGTTGATGTGGGGGATTGGCCTGGCCCGCCGATAGCGCTTCCCCGCATCAGCGGCCGTTTCACCGCCAGCGTCCGCTCCCGCCACATCACCACCAACCCCGCCGCGACGATCACCAATGCCCCCGCCAGCGCAAACCCGTCGATCATCGTCCCGAACACCAAAAACCCCAGCGTGATCGCCCAGGGCAGCGAGAAATAATTGAACGGCTGCAGCACGCTCGCCGGCGCATACCGCAGCGACACCATCACCAGCCCGTGCCCCGCGCACATGGTCAGGCACAACACCGCCATCAGCCCCCAATCCTCCACCGCCATGGGCTGCCAGAAAAACACCCCCACCCCACTCGTCAGCACCAACCCCACCGCCGCAACATAAAACAGCGATGTCGTCGTCGTATCGATCTGGCTCACCTTCCGCGTCAGCACGAGATAGAGCGCATAGAACGCCGAACTCAGCAGCGCATAGATCACCCCGATTTCCACGGTGGCGAACCCCGGCCGGATGATCAGCATCGCCCCGAAAAACCCCGCCACCACCGCGCTCATCCGGAAAACGCCCACCCGCTCACCCAGCAACGGAATGGCAAACACCGTCACCATCAGCGGATAGACCATATTGATCGCCCCGATATCCCCCAACGGCACCGTCTTGAGCGCTTCGGCAAAAAACCAGATATCGACCACCAGCAACACGCCCCGTGCCACCTGCCACCCCACGGCCCTGGAGACGAACGCCCGCTTCAGCGAGGAATTGCGCATCACCAGCCACACGGCGAGCGCGAAGAACGCCCAATAACGGACCATCACGATCTGGAACGGCGAATAGCTCGCGACAAGGATCTTGGAGACCACGTCCTGAACGCCGAAGATCAGCGTTGCGGCCAGCAGAAACAGGACGCCCTTGGCAACGCTGGCGGTCGGGCCGGCTTCAGTCGAAGAGTGCTGAGACGACATGTGGCCGACCCCGGAGAAAACAAAAAACAGATGGCCCAGACACGATCGTCCGGGCCATTCGCAATTACAGGCTCACGTCCAAATCTAGCTTGAGGTGGCCTTTTTGACGGCTGCGGCAATCGCGGTCAATATACCGCCGCCAGCCAGGCCCGACACCCCCTGCCCGACCAGGGCGCCGGCATCCATCCCGCCCACTCCCGACAGAATGTCCGCCAATCCCGGGATGAGGCTGGCCAGCCACGCTCCGCCCACGCCGCCGATTGCACCGGCAATGGTGTTGCCCGTGGCGCCCAGGCTCAAATTCTTGGCCGCGGCACCAATTCCGTTTCCGCCGATGGCTCCTGCCACCAATTGGATGATGATAGAGACGATTGCTTCCATGATATCCCCTCTCGCAATCAAGGTGCTAAATTGCACCTCCCCACATAGTGAGCCTACTCCTATCTTTGATTCGCAGTAAGCACCGTCGGCCAGCCGGCAAGAGGACCATTGCGCTGCTGGTTTGTTCTGCCTATCTCGAAGGATGATGATGACCTGTATCGGAACGGAAACGACATGCCAGTCGCACTGATTACCGGCGCCGCCGACCGGATTGGCGCGGCGATCGCGACCCGGCTCGCCGCCGAAGGCTATGCTGTCGTCATCCACTACCGCTCCTCGGGCGAAAAGGCCGAACTGCTGGCCGAGGCCATCGGCGCGGACGGCGGCAGGGCCGATATCGTGCAGGCCGACCTTGCGAAGCGTGAAGACCGGATGGCCCTCATCGCCCGCGCCGCCCAGCCGTTCGGCCCCATCACTACGCTGGTCAACAACGCGTCGGTCTTCGAGCCCGATAGCGCCGACACTCTCCATGAGGATCTCTGGGACCTGCACATGGCTGTCCACGCCGAAGCCCCGGTCTTCCTCGCCCGCGATTTCGCCGCGCAACTCCCCGAGGGGGAACAGGGCAACATCGTCAACATCATCGACGAGCGCGTGCTCACCCTCTCGCCCGATTATTTCTCCTACACTCTCTCGAAGTCCCTGCTCTGGACGGCCACGCGCACGCTGGCGCAATCTCTGGCCCCACGCGTTCGGGTCAACGCCATCGGGCCCGGCCCCACCCTCGCCAACACGCGCCAGAGCGAGGCCGAGTTCGAAGCCTCGCGCCGGCGCCTCCCGCTCGAAACCGGCGCCGATCCCGACGAAATCGCCGAGGGCACCGTCGCCATCCTCAATCTGCCCTCAATGACCGGGCAGATGCTGGCGCTGGATGGCGGCGAACATCTCGAATGGAGCGCGCGCAACGCTCCGACCCCGAGAAGACAATGACCGATATCGATCCCACCGGCCCCGAAATCATCAAGCGGTTCGTGCGGACCCTGCCCACCGGCGCGGGCGTCTATCGCATGCTCGATGAAAAGGGCGACGTGATCTATGTCGGCAAGGCGCGCAACCTCAAGGCGCGCGTCACCAACTACACCCGCTACGAGGGCAATTCGGTCCGCATCAACCGGATGATCTCCTCGACGCGTTCGATGGAGTTCGTACGCACCGAGACCGAGGCGCAAGCGCTTCTGCTCGAAGCCAACATGATCAAGCGCCTGCGCCCGCGCTTCAACGTGCTGCTGCGCGACGACAAGACCTTCCCCTATATCCTGATCGCCACCGATCACGAGGCGCCCGAGCTCACCAAGCACCGGGGAACGCGCCGCCGCAAGGGCCATTATTTCGGCCCCTTCGCCTCCGCCGTCGCCGTTTCGCGCACCATTACCGCCCTGCAAAAGGCCTTCCTTTTGCGCAATTGCTCGGACAGCTTTTATGCCGGCCGCACGCGCCCTTGCCTGCAGCACCAGATCAAGCGCTGCTCAGCGCCCTGCACCGGAGTTATCTCCATTCCCGACTACAATGAACTGGTCGATGAGGCGCGCGATTTCCTTTCTGGGAAAACCAAGGCCGTGCAGGATCATCTGCAAAAGGAAATGAACGAGGCTGCCGAGTCTTTGGATTTCGAACGCGCCGCCATGCTGCGCGACCGCCTCAGCGCCCTTGCACTGATCCAGGGCACCGGCGGCATGAGCGCCCAGAGCGTCGCCGAGGCGGACGTCTTCGCCATCCACAACGAGGCAGGCAATTTCTGCGTGCAGGTGTTCTTCTACCGCGCGCATCAGAACTGGGGCAATTACGCCTTCTATCCCCGCGCGGACGAAGCCATCGACAATTCAGAAGTGCTCGAAGCCTTCATCGCCCAGTTCTACGAAAACCGCATGCCGCCTCGGCTGGTACTGCTGTCCGAAGACCTGGCTGAAGCCGATGTGCTGCGCGAGGCGCTTTCAACCCGCGCCGAGCGCGCCGTCCGGATCGAAACCCCGCGCCGGGGTGAAAAGCGCGCGCTGGTCGAACAGGCGCTCACCAACGCACGCGAAGCGCTGGGCCGGCATCTTTCGGATTCGGCCAGCCAGCGCAAGCTGCTCGAGGCCATGGCCGATACCTTCGGCCTCGACGATAGCCCGCGCCGCATCGAGGTTTACGACAACTCCCACATCCAGGGCACCAACGCCGTAGGCGGCATGGTCGTTGCCGGCGCGGAAGGGCTGTCGAAAAAGCACTACCGCACCTTCAACATCAAATCCAAGGATCTCACCCCCGGCGACGATTTCGGCATGATGCGCGAGGTTCTCACCCGTCGCTTCACGCGGCTGGCCAATGAAAGTGAGGTCGATGCACAAGACGATGCCACGGAAATGCCCGATTGGCCCGACGTGCTGCTGATCGACGGTGGCGCCGGCCAGACCAATGCGGTCAAGGCCGTGCTGGCCGAAATGAACCTGCCGCGCGACGTCACCGTCATCGGTATTGCCAAGGGCGAGGAACGCAATGCCGGGCGGGAGACTTTCTTCATGGAAGGCCGCGAACCCTTCATGCTGCCGGCCCGCGATCCCGTGCTTTACTACGTCCAGCGCCTGCGCGACGAGGCGCACCGCTTCGCGATCGGCACCCACCGCGCGCGGCGCAAAAAGGAGATGGTCAAGAACCCGCTCGACGAGATCGAGGGCATCGGCCCCACCCGCAAGCGCGCCCTGCTCCAGCATTTCGGCTCGGCCAAAGCGGTGTCCCGCGCCTCGGTCGCCGACCTCGCCAATCTGCCGGGCATCTCGACCGCGATGGCACAACTGATCTACGATCACTTCAATCAGAGGTGATCAGGATGCACGACACAACCGTTGCAACTTTCCCCCGTTACCCTTCTCCCCTTGAGGGAGAAGGTGGGCTTTCGCCGCAGGCGAAAGGTCGGATGAGGGGTGCCATCGGCAAAGCCGATGAGCGGGCAGCGCCCGCTTTAACCAGGATCGAAAGAGCCCCCGCATGACCGAAACCCGCTTCGACATGGCCAAGCTGCCCAACTATCTCACCTATGCGCGCATCGCCGCCATCCCGGTGATCATGCTGATCCTTTTGGCCGACAACACCGTGCTGCGCTGGCTGGCCCTGCTGCTCTACATCGCCGCCGCCGTCACCGACTATTACGACGGCGCCCTGGCCCGCAAATACGGCACGGTTTCCGCCATCGGACGCATGTTAGACCCGATCGCCGACAAGCTCCTCGTCGGCGCGCTGCTGCTCGTCTTCTGCTTCGATGGCACCTTCGGGGTCTGGGACCTGATCCCGGCCACCATCATCCTCCTGCGCGAAATCTTCGTCTCGGGCATGCGTGAGTTCATGGGCACCGAAAAGATCGTCGTCCCGGTTTCCAAACTGGCCAAATACAAGACCACCGTACAGCTCGTCGCTCTCGCCGTGGTCATCGCCGAACCCCTGATCTTTGGCATGCGCGAAGTGAGCGATATCCTCTTGTGGCTCGCCGCCGCGCTGACGGCCATTACCGGCTGGCAGTACTGGCAGGGCGTCTCGGCCCATTTCGCCGACGAGGATGAAACCATATGAAGGTTCGGTATTTCGCCTGGCTGCGCGAACGCCTGGGACGCGACGGAGACGAGGTTACCCCGCCCGACACAGTCGCGACCGTCGCCGATCTCATCGACTGGCTGGCCGAGCGTGACGAAGGTTTCGCCCTCGCCACCGCCAACCGCAAGCTCATCCGCGCCGCCATCGATGACGAACTGGTCGACCACGATACCCCACTGGCCGGCACCGACAATGTCGCGCTCTTCCCGCCCATGACGGGAGGATAGAATGAGCGTCACCCTCCAGTCCGACCCGTTCGACCCCGGCGCCCTTTCCAACGCCTTCCTCAAGGCGACCAGCGGCGCCGGCGCCGCCGTGACCTTCACCGGCATGGTGCGCTCGACACCCGACGACCCCATCGTTTCGATGACGCTCGAACACTATCCCGCCCTCGCCCGGCGTCAGCTCGAGGACCTGCGCGAGAGCGCCATTTCCCGTTTCGATCTCCTCGCCGCCGAAATCATCCACCGCTTCGGCACGCTCTATCCGGGCGAACCCATCGTCCAGGTGATGACCCTCGCCGCCCACCGCCAGGCCGCCTTTGATGGCGCCAATTTCATCATGGACACCCTCAAAACCACCGCTCCCTTCTGGAAAAAGGAAGAGAACCCGCAAGGCACCCGCTGGGTCGAGGCCAAGGCAACCGACGACCAAGCGGCCGCCCGGTGGGAGTAAAAACCAGCACCGCCTCATCCCCTACCTGTCATTCCGGGATTTATTCCCCGAATCCAGCAGCAACCTGTCCATCGATGCCGGCAAAACAAAAAGGCCAGGGATTCATCCCCGGCCTTTGAACTTCACCGATAATGCGGCTTTTTATTCCGCTGCGGCCTGCTTGGGCTGCACTTCGGTCATATAGGCTTCCACCAGCGTGCGGCAGGCTTCGCCGGGGGTGAACTTATATTCGCCCACTTCGGAAACAGGCGTCACTTCCGCCGCCGTGCCGGTCAGGAAGCACTCGTCGAACCCGGCCAGTTCCTCGGGCTTGATATGCCGTTCGGTCACCGTATAGCCATTGGCCTTGGCAAGCCCGATCACCGTGCGGCGCGTGATGCCGTCGAGGAAGCAATCGGGGGTCGGGGTGGTGATTTCCTTGCCCTTGACGAAGAACACGTTGGCGCCCGTCGCCTCGGCCACATAGCCGCGATAGTCCAGCATCAGCGCGTCGGCAAAACCGGCGTCCATGGCGGCATGCTTGGAAAGCGTGCAGATCATGTAGAGGCCGGCGGCCTTGGCCTTGCACGGAATGGTTTCCGGCGACGGCCGCTTCCAGGGCGCCCACGTCAGGCGGATGCCCTTCAAACGTTCCTCGGTCGAGAAATAGCTCGGCCACACCCACGCGGCGATCGCCAGGTGAACCTTGTTGTCGCGCGCCGGAACCGAGATGGTTTCCGAACCGCGCCAGGCGACGGGGCGCATGTAGGCGTCGGTCAGCCCGTTCTTTTCGAGCACCTGACGGCAGGCCTCGTCGATCTCGTCGGCCGAATAGGGGATCGTGAAATCGAGAACCTTGCCCGAGGCGATCAGGCGATCGGTGTGTTCGCGCAGCTTGAAGACTTCGCCGCCATAGGCGCGCTGTCCCTCAAATACGCTGCTGGCATAATGAAGACCGTGGGTAAGGACATGAATCTTGGCATCCTTCCAGGGGACCATTTCCCCATCGAACCAGATCCAACCGTCTCGCTGATCCATTGGCACAGCGGCCATTTCTATCTCCCGATAATTATAGTCCGTATCATATCGCACGCATCGTGGATGCGCTTTGCCCTATAATGCGTCAATCTCTCGCCACTTGGCAAACCAAAGCGGCTCTGTGATAACTCATTAAACGTCAAAGATGTTGGAAGGACGATGCCAGCGCAACCGATAAATGTCAACAAGGCTGACATAAATTCCGCAATCTACGATTTCCCCGAAATGCCGATCGATATCATGGGCCTGTTCTTCTTCGCCTATAGGGACTTCGTGCGCGATGCGGATGCACTGCTTGAGATGCAGGGCTTTGGCCGCGCGCATCACCGGGTGATCTATTTCGTCAATTTGCGGCCCGGCATGACGGTCGCCGACCTGCTCGATATCCTGCGCATCACCAAGCAGAGCTTGGCCCGCGTGCTGCGCCAGGTGATCGATAGCGGCTATGTCGCCCAGCGTCACGGGGAGACCGATCGCAGGCAGCGCCTGCTGTTCCCCACCGAAAAGGGCCGCGATTTCTTCGAAGTGCTGAGCGCCACACAGGCCCGCCGCATCGATGCTGCCTTTTCAGCGCTTCCCGAGGATGCCAGGGACAATGTCCGGCATTTCTTTGCCGAGATGACAGAGCGGGGCGACCAGCAATTGCTCCGCACGCTGCGCCTCGTCGATCCGACGGGCTAGGCTGTCAGGCGTGCTTCTTGCGCGGCTGTTCCACAACTGCGTCGGGGGCCGGCGGCGCTTCGGGCACGGCAAGGCCGGCGCCGCCACCCTCGGTTTCCGCTTGATCGAGATCGCGAATCCACTCGCGCCACATCGAAACCAATAGCGCCATCAGCACCGGGCCGACGAACAGCCCCACGAACCCCATTGTCTTGACGCCCCCGACCAACCCGAAAAACGTGGGCAGGAACGGCAGCTTGATAGGTCCGCCGACCAGCTTGGGCCGCAGCGTCTTGTCGACGATGAACAGCTCCACCGAGCCCCAGATGAACAGCGCGATGCCGGGCACGACCGAGCCGCTGGCCACGAGATAGATCGAAACCAGCGTGAACGAGAGCGGCGCCCCGCCGGGAATCATCGCGGCAACGCCGGTGATCACCCCCAGCAGCACCGGAGAAGGCGCGCCAGCCAGCGCATAGGCGATGCCCAGCACGATACCCTCGCCGATCGCGATGATCGTCATGCCGGTGACGGTCGAGCTGATCGTTGCGGGCACCACGCGCGACAGCCGCTGCCAGCGCACGGGCAGGATGCGCTCGCCGAATTTGTCGAGCTGGGCCGAAAGATTCGCTCCATCGCGATAGACGAAAAGCAGCGCGACCAGCATGAACAGCAGGTTCAGCGCCAAATCGAGGAAGCTTCCGCCCGCCGCCAGAATGGTCTGGTAGATGTTATAGACGTTTGCTCCGCCGATCACCGCCACATACTGACCCAGCGCACCCGGCGCGCCAATGTAGAGATCCCACTGCTCGACCGCCCAATCGCCTATCAGCGGCAGTGTCGCAAACCAGTTCGGAGCCGCCGAGCCATTGGCATTGGTTGCAAGCACCCAGCTGATCAACTGCCGCGCCTCGTTGGTGGCATATGACAGCGCCATCAGGATCGGCACGAGGATGAACAGCACGATCACCGCGATCATGATGGATGCGGCCAGCGTCCTGTTGCCGCCGACGCCCGAGAGCACCCGCCGATAGATCGGCCAGCTCGCAAAGCCGATGATCAGCGCCGCAAGCACCGGAACCAGAAAGCCGTGGAAGAAATAGACGCAAGCCAGAAGGATCAGGATGACCAGCCAGCGTGCCAGGGACATTGGCGGCACGAGCGCCGAGCGCGTGGAACCGAGTAATCGAGGCTCGCGCTCGGAATGGGAAACGTCCAGCTTGGTCACATGCACCGTCCGGTGTTCGTTTCAGTCACCTATAAAGCGCTTATGTTACAGGTGAAAAGGACTTTTCGCTGTTCAAATGCGCATCGGCGCGTTCACAGAAAAGTGGATATCACTTTTTCGGTTCGGAAACGCACCAAAACCAGTGATTCTACGGCCATTCCGAATAAAAGCGCCAGCTTACAAAAGCCGGCGGCCATTGGGCACGGCTTTGTCGATCGCCGCCAGAACGATAGCGCCGCCCTCGTCCTCGAACCCGAGCGTAAGCACTTCGGACTTGAGCGGCCCGATCTGGCGCGGCGGAAAATTGACCACGGCCATCACCTGCCGCCCGACGAGCTCCTCGGGCGAATAATGCACGGTGATCTGCGCCGAAGATTTCTTGACCCCGATCTCAGGCCCGAAATCGATCATCAGGATGATGGCCGGCTTGCGCGCTTCGGGAAAAGGCCGCGCCTCGATGACCGTACCCGTACGGATATCGACCTTGAGGAAATCCTCGAAGCTGATCGTCTCGGTCATCGTCCCAGCTCTTCGCTCCGCCTGCGGGCCGCCTCTACCGCGCGATCCATCAAGGCACCCAGCCCGTCGGGCGCCATCAGCACCTCGAGCGCCGCCTGCGTGGTGCCATTGGGCGAGGTCACGTTCTCGCGCAGCCGACCGGCCGGGCTTGCGTCGGCATCCATCAGCGCCGCGGCGCCGATCACCGTCTGCCGGGCCAGTGCCATGGCGGTCTCGGCACTCAGCCCCTGCGCTTCGCCCGCCGCTGCCATGGCCTCGACCAGATGAAACACATAGGCCGGCCCCGATCCCGACACGGCCGTCACCGCATCGATCAACGCTTCGTCCTCGACCCAGACCACTTCGCCCGCCGCCGAAAGAATCGTTTCCGCCAGCTCCCGATCCGCGTCCGTCACCGCATTGCCCGCGAACGCCCCGGAAATCCCCTTGCCGATCTGTGCCGGCGTATTGGGCATCGCCCGCACCACCCGGCCACTTCCCGTCCCGCCGGCGATCCTGTCGGTCGAAATACCCGCCGCAATCGAAATGACCAATGTTTGAGGACCGGCCAGCGCCCCGACCGTATCGAGCACCGCCCCCATGACCTGCGGCTTGACGGCGAGAACGATCACGCGCGGCGCCGTCTCCGGCAATTCCGTAAAAAGCTGTGCGCCATGCTCGGCGGCAAAAGCCGCCACGCTTTCATGGGGCTGCGGGTCGACCAGCGTCAGCGAGGAGCCCGGCAATCCGCCGCGTATCCATCCCGCCGCCATCGCCATGCCCATCTTGCCCGCGCCGACCAGCAGCACGCCCCCCGCATCGGCGAGGCTCATGCCTCACCCACGGTTTCGAACATCACCTCGGCCAGCGCATCGGCCGCCGATTTGCCCGCCCAGACGACGAACTGGAACGCCTGATAGTAGAGATCGCAGCTTTCGGTCGCCGAGCGCAGCAGCGCCTCGCATTGCTGCGGCGACACCTCGGCCCCACCCGAGAGCAGGTGCGAATTGCGGAACAGCACGACGCCTTCCTTGCTCCAGATGTCAAAATGGCCGATCCAGAGCTGTTCGTTGATCAGCGAGATCAACTGCTTGATCTCCCCACGCCGCGCCTCGGGCACCTTGAGGTCGAACGCACAGGCGAGATGAAGGGATTCCATCTCCTCCATCCAGTTGAACGAGACGTGGTAGTCGCTCCAGCCGCCCTTGACCGAGATGGAAATCTCGTCGGCATCCTGTCGCTCGAACGACCAGTCGTTGATCGCGGCGATATGCTCGATGATATCCACCGGGTGGATGGTCCGATCCAGTTCCAATTCAAGGAGAGACATGGCTGGCTCCGCACGCTTGTTGCGTTTGTTCGAAGATGCTGCGTCGGGCGGGATGCCAGACGCACTACGCGGCACAACCGAACCGGCCAGACCGGAACCCAGATGTACGAATCGTCGTTGAAATCGACTCTACACCGGAGCCCCCGGACGCTCCCATAAACGCGGGCGCAAAACCGGAATTCTCTTGTGGATGATCGGAGTAAGGTGGTTAACGGGGTCTTAACGAAAGCCCCAATCCACAGGCCTGTGAACTGGCTTTCAGCGCTGCCGCCCATGCTCGAGATCGAGCGCCCATTTATCGCTGCCATGGGCACGGGCCATCGCTGCGGCGGCCATGTTGTCATAGGCGACCTGCCGCAGATTGACGTGCCATTTGCCGGCCGAATTCTCGACGACGGCATAGGCCGCCGCCGGCGACAGGCGCCCCGCGGACTCGGGATCGTTCATATTGAACGAGGGCCGCCCCACGCTGCCGGGATTGAAGACGATCCGCCCGTCCGGCAGCGTGATCACCCGCGCGATATGGGTGTGGCCGCAGCAATAGACCGGATAGCGCGCCTCGGGCAGTTCGGCTTCGATTTCATCGGTCGAGGCGACGCCGAAGCCCTGCCTTTTCACCTTGCGGTCCAGCCAATAGGTCTCGTCGGATCGCGGCGACCCATGGCTCAGAAAGATGGCATCGCGGTAAACCGCGGTCGCGGGCAAAGTCCGAAGCCAATCCATCGGCATGCCCTTGATCTGATCGACGATCCAGCGATCGCTTTCGTCGAGGTCGTCATGATCGCCTTCCATAAGGTAGCGATCGGTGTTGCCCCGGATCGCCACCATATCGAGCCCGGCCAGAATATCCGCCGTCCGGCGCGGCTCGAGCGGGCCGGCGAAATGATCGCCCAGGTTGAGGATTTTTTCGACCTCATGCCGCTCGATATCGGCCAGGACCGCGTCGAGCGCCAACCCATTGCCATGAACGTCCGAGATGACCGCGACCTGCATCGAAGCCTCCCTATTCGGTCTTTTCCCCGCCCTTCAAGGCGTCGATTTCGCGGCGCAACGCCTCGATTTCCTCGCCCTGGATCGTCACCATTTCGCGCAGCGCGTCGTAATCCTCGCGCTTTACGAGGTTGAGATCGTTGACGATACGCTCCATCTGGCCGCGAAATGCGCTCTCGGCCTCACGGCGCGCGCCGTCCGCCATCGAGGCGGCATCGTTCATGAGCCGCCCAAGATCGTCGAAAAACTTTTGTCCTTGCGACATCGCTTCTTCCTCTGGTTTGGCCCATCGGCCCGTTGCCCTGATATGTAGGGTCTTAACACGCGCTTGACCAGAGCCGGTCCGGACAGGCATGTTCCGCGCGCCGACCCGGCTTGCCCTTCACTTGCTCCGAGCGACAAACGTGCCATTCCCCGCAATCGATCCCGTAGCCTTTGCCATCGGCCCCATCGTCATCCGCTGGTACGCGCTGGCCTATCTGGCCGGCATTTTCCTCGGCGTCGGCTATGGCATGCTGATCCTGAGGCGAAAATCGCTCTGGGCCAACGGCAACCCGCCCATGACGCCGGACGAATTGTTCGATTTCACCTTCTGGATCGTGATCGGCATCATCGTCGGCGGGCGTCTGGGCTATGTCCTGTTCTACAATCCCATGGTCTTTGCCGCCGACCCCGCCCAGATCATCGCCCTCTGGGACGGTGGAATGAGCTTCCACGGCGGCATGCTCGGGCTGATGATCGCCATGATCGTCTATCTGCGCCGCAAGAACGCGAACGTTTTGTCCGGCCTCGATCTTCTGGCCTGCTGCGCCACCATCGGCCTGTTTTTGGGCCGTGTCTCCAATTTCATCAATGGCGAGCTCTACGGCTCGGTCACCACCATGCCCTGGGGCGTAGTCTTCCCCGGCGCCGGCGAATTGCCGCGCCACCCCAGCCAGCTCTATGAAGGCCTGCTCGAAGGCGTTCTGCTGTTCCTCGTCATCCGCTATTTCACCCACGTCAAGCTGGTGCTGCGCCAGCCCGGCACCGCCGCCGGCATTTTCGGCATCGGCTACGCGCTCTCGCGCATTTTCGTCGAATTCTTCCGCCTGCCCGACAGCCATATCGGCTATCTCGCCTTCGGCTGGCTCACCATGGGCATGGTGCTGTCGGTGCCGATCCTGATCGCCGGCATTGCGCTGGTCTTCTGGGCCCAGTCCCGCCGTCGCCATGCCTGATCGGGGCCTCTCGCTTGGCGATCTGATCGACATGCAGATTCGCCAGACCGGCCCCATGTCGCTGGCCACTTATATGGGTCTGTGCCTCACCCATCCCACGCGCGGCTATTACCGCAAGTCCGACCCGCTGGGTGTAAAGGGCGATTTCATCACCGCCCCCGAAATCAGCCAGACCTTCGGCGAAATGATCGGCGCCTGGATCGCCGATCTCTATTTCCAGATGGGTGCGCCAGAAAAATTCACCCTGCTCGAACTCGGGCCGGGTCGCGGCACGCTTCTGGCCGACGCCCTGCGCGTCGCCGCCCGCGCCGGCGGCTTTGCATCAGCGCTCGACCTCAGGCTCTATGAGACCAATCCGGTTCTCATCGACATGCAACGCGACAGGCTCAAAGCCTATTCCCCCCAATGGGTCGACGACATCGAAGCGGTCGGCAGCGCCCCGTTGATCGTCATCGCCAACGAATTCTTCGATGCCCTGCCAGTCCGCCAGTTCGTCCGCCGCGCCGGCAAATGGTACGAACGCAGCGTCGGGCTTTCGGACGGAAAGCGCACCTTCGGCCTTTCGCCCACCCCCTATGAGGAAGCGTTGATCGGCGAGGCTTTCGCCGATGCGCAGGATGGCGAAGTGGCCGAGATCGGTCTTGCCGCCCAGCAGTTCATGGGCCAGGTCAGCCGCCTTATCGCCCCACGGGGCGGCGCCATCCTGGTCATCGATTACGGGCACGCCCGCACCCAGCCGGGCGAAACCCTCCAGGCCCTCGCCCGCCATGCCCATGTCGATCCCCTTGCCCAGCCCGGCGCCGCCGATCTCACCACCCATGTGGATTTCCAGGCGTTGGGCCGCGCTGCGCGCATGGCTGGGTTGATCGTCTCCCCCCTTGCCGAGCAGGGTCGGTTTCTTACATCCTTGGGGCTGGTCGAGCGCCATTCGGCTCTCGCCACGGCAAACCCTGACAAGGCCCCGTCCCTCGCGAAGGCCTTCGATCGGCTCACCTCGTCCGATCAGATGGGAACGCTGTTCAAAGTCCTGTCCGCGTCGAGCCCCGGCCTCAGGCCCGCGGGCTTTTTGCCTTGAGCGTTTTGCCGTTCGAAAACGCGAAAATCGAAAAGGAGCAATCCGGACATCTGCCCGATTGCTCATGAAGAAAGCCAAGCCTCACATGCATCCGCCCCTCGAACAGAGCCCCGCCCTCACCCAGTTCACCGGCATCCGTCATGGTTTTTTCGGCCGACGCGGCGGTGTATCGGATGGCGAATTCGCTTCGCTCAACGCCTCGCGCATGGTCGGCGACGACACGGCCAATGTCGTTGAAAACGTCCACCGCGCCGTCATGGCTCTCAAGGGCGGGCCGATCGAGATCGCCTTGGTGCGGCAGGTGCACGGCACGGGCGTTCATACGGTGGACAAGGCCTATAACGTTGCCGACCGGCCCGAAGCCGATGCGCTGGTGACCGACCGCACCGGCATCGCCCTGGGCATCCTCACCGCCGATTGCGCTCCCATTCTGCTCGCCGACGCCGAGGCTGGCATCATCGGCGCGGCCCATGCCGGCTGGAAGGGCGCCGTGGGCGGCGTCCTCGCCCGCACCGTGGAAGCCATGGAAGCTCTCGGAGCCCGCCGCGCCAACATCGCCGCCGCCATCGGCCCCTCGATCTCCCCGGAAAATTACGAAATCGGCGAGGACATGGCCGAAACCATCAGAGCCGACTTCTCCGATGCCGCGGATTTCATTGTTATGAACGGCTGGCCCAAGCCCCATTTCGACGTCGGCGGCCTCGTCCGCCATCAGGCCGGCCAACTGGGCCTGCGGGTGGTCGAAATCGTGGGCGGTTGCACCTATGCCCACCCCGACCTCTATTTCTCGCACCGCTACGCCACCCACCACGGAACCCGCGCCGGCCGCCAGATCGCGCTTATCGCGCGCGGATGAAGCCGGAACAATGCGTGCAGATCGGCAACACCATCACCACCCCGTAACCTTCATGCAAAAGTCATATTGAAGTCGCGGCGCCCAGGGTCTAAACGTCCGCCCAACAAACTCGGGCATTGGCGGTCCCGGGTGTCAGGGCGACAGACAGAGGCTGACCATGAAGCTGGTGACGGGCAACTCAAACCTCACCGTGGCCAAGGCCGTATCCAATTATCTCGAAATTTCCCTAACCGACGCATCGGTGAAGAAATTCGCCGACAAGGAAATCTTCGTCGAGATCCACGAGAACGTGCGCGGCGAGGATGTCTTCATCATCCAGTCCACGTCCTATCCGGCCAACGACCATCTGATGGAGTTGCTGATCCTGATCGACGCCATGCGCCGTTCGTCGGCCCGGCGCATCACGGCGGTGCTGCCCTATTTCGGCTACGCCCGCCAGGATCGCAAATCGGCCCCGCGCACCCCGATCTCGGCCAAGCTGGTGGCCAATCTCATCACCCACGCCGGCGCCAACCGCATCCTGACCCTGGATCTGCATGCTCCCCAGATTCAGGGCTTTTTCGATATTCCGACCGATAACCTCTACGCCGCACCGGTTCTCACCCGCGACATCGCCGAAAACTACGACACCTCCAAGGTGATGATCGTTTCCCCCGACGTCGGCGGCGTGCTGCGCGCCCGCAACGTCGCCAACCGCATCGGCGCCCAGCTCGCCATCGTCGACAAGCGCCGCCCGCGCGCCGGCGTTTCCGAAGTGATGAACATCATCGGCGATGTGGAGGGGCAATCGTGCATCCTCATCGACGATATCGTCGATTCCGGCGGCACGCTGGTGAACGCTGCCGAGGCCCTGCTCAATGCCGGCGCCAAAGAAGTTTCCGCCTATATCACCCACGGCGTTCTCTCGGGCGACGCTCCCCAGCGCATCGCCAATTCGCGGCTCAAGGAGCTGGTCACCACCGACTCGATCGAAATGACCGAAGCCGTCGCCAAGGTCGACAAGATCCGCCACCTCTCCATCGCCACCCTGATCGGCGAAGCCATCGCCCGCACGGCGTCCGAACAGTCGGTGTCGAGCCTTTTCGACTGACCCGGCGGCATCGCGCCCCGATCGGTTAACGAGGCCTTAATTCAGGCATAAGCAGCCGCGCGATCTGTCCTCCCGCCCGAAAATCGGGAACTTTCATGGTTAATGAAAGGCTAACCGGGCGGGGGATTTTGACCCATGAGCGCGACTCAGCCACAAGCATCGTTTGCACGTGGAACTTTGGACTGGCTCCGGCATTTTTCGTTTTTACGGAATCTCCGGTGGGGCAAGCCAGCCATGACTGCGGGCACTGCGTATGTGGATGTATCAGTGACCAAGCCCCCTCTCCGTCACCCGCTGGTGACACCGCGTTCGTCTGCCGAAGATGAACTCAAGGCCCTTCTCGATGAAATTCCCACGTGGTCGGACACGATGCTCGTGCATATGCACAAGCGGTTCGGCACCAGCCGGCTGTTCCGTGTCCATCACGATCCCGAGGGCGAATTGACCGACCGCGCCATGGCCCTGCGCGCCGAGGCGCTTGCCGAAATGGAACGCCGTGGCCTCTCGCCCCTCGAAGACCAGGACTAGACCCAGATCGGTGTCTGCCGCAAAGCCCTGAACTCGTTTGACCGCACTTGGGCCACTTGCCCAGTTTCCCGCTCTCCTATATAGACGCGGCCCATGAAGCGCTCGTCACCCCTGGAGGACGGGCGCGCGTTCCTGTTGGTACAGGACGCACCCAACCAATGGATGATTTCCATGAGCGTCGAGCTTAAGGCTTCGGTGCGGGACCGGGTGGGCAAGGGGGCCGCTCGTGAACTGCGTCGTCAAGGTCTGGTTCCTGCCGTTATCTACGGCGACAAGAAAGCCCCTCTGTCCATCGCCGTGTCCTACAAGGACACCTTCCGCAAGATTCACGATGGCGGCTTTCTTTCGCACGTCATCGAGATCGACGTGGATGGCGAAAAGCACCGCGTGATCCCCAAGGATTACCAGCTTGAACCCGTGCGCGACTTCCTCGTGCATGTGGATTTCCTGCGCGTGGGCAAGAACACGACCCTGACGGTCGATGTTCCGGTTCACTTCGAGAACGAAGAAAAGTCCCCCGGCCTCAAGAAGGGCGGCGTGCTCAACATCGTTCGCCACACCGTTGAAGTCTCCTGCCCCGCAAATTCGATCCCGGAAAACCTGGTCATCGATCTTACGGGCACCGAAGTCGGCGATTCGCTGCACATTTCGGCCGTGACCCTGCCCAAGGGCGTCACCCCCACGATCACCGATCGCGACTTCACCATCGCCACCATCGCGGCCCCGTCCGCCCTCCGCTCGTCGGAAGGCGCTGAAGACGAAGCTGCCGATGAAGGCGAAGCTGAAGACAAAGACGAAGAATAATCGTTTCGGGCTGGCGGCCTCCGCCAGCCCATCCCGCTTTTCCGGAGAGATGCGATGCACCTGATCGTAGGGCTCGGCAATCCCGGCGCCGAATATGCCGCCCACCGGCACAATATCGGCTTTCTGGCCGTCGACGAAATCGCCCGCCAGCACAATTTCCCCCCCTTCCGCCAGAAGTTCTCCGGCCTCGTCTCCGAGGGCGTGATCGATGGCGAGAAAATCATGCTTTTGAAGCCGCAGACCTTCATGAACCGCTCGGGCGATTCCGTCGCCCAGGCCGCCCAGTTCTATAAGCTCGCGCCGGCCGATATCTCCGCCATCCACGACGAACTCGACCTCGCCCCCGGCAAGGTCCGCATCAAGGCTGGCGGCGGCAATGGCGGCCACAACGGCCTGCGCTCCATCGAAAGCCACCTGGGCAAGGATTTCATCCGCATCCGCCTCGGCATTGGCCACCCCGGCCACAAGGACCGCGTCCACTCCCACGTGCTGTCCAACTTCCACAAGGCCGACAACGACTGGCTCGAACCCCTCCTCGACGCCCTGGCAAAAAACGCCGGCCTGATCGCCAAGGGCGACGCCGCCGGCCTGATGAACAAACTCGCCCTGGCCGTCCCCTCCGCCAAGCCCGAAAAGGCCGAAAAGCCGGCCCCCAAGGCCCAATCCCACATCCGCCAGGCCCGCCCTTCGACCCCGCAAGCCAAGGTGCCCAGCTCCGGCCCCATGGCCGACATGCTCAAAAAGCTCTTCCGTAACAAGGATTGAGTGGACCAACACCACCTCAGCGCGCCCCTCACCCCCTTCCCCTCGGGCAGCGCTTGAGGCTTGTTTGAGCACTGCCCCAGGTCCCCTTCTCCCCTTGAGAGAGAAGGTGGGCTTTCGCTGAAAGCGAAAGGTCGGATGAGGGGTGCGCTGAGGTTGCACAGCCACCACGGTTGCATTTGCCCCCGCCCTTGACTTCTCCCCCACTCTGCACGAGTTAATCCCCAACGATTTCCCAGCGCCCCACAGCGCCATCCCCCGAGGTTTCCCATGGGTTTCAAATGCGGCATCGTCGGCTTGCCCAATGTCGGCAAATCGACGCTTTTCAACGCCCTCACCCAAACCGCCGCCGCCCAGGCCGCCAACTTTCCCTTCTGCACCATCGAGCCCAATATCGGCGAAGTCTCCGTCCCCGACGAACGCCTCACACGGCTCGCGGCAATCGGAAAATCGCGCGAAGTGATCCCCACCCGGCTCTCCTTCGTCGACATCGCCGGCCTCGTCAAAGGCGCGTCCAAGGGTGGAGGCCTGGGTAACCAGTTCCTGGCCAACATCCGCGAATGCGACGCCATCGCCTATGTGCTGCGCTGCTTTGAAAACGACGACATCATCCACGTCTCCGGCAAGGTCGATCCCATCGCCGACGCCGAAGTCGTCGAAACCGAACTGATGCTGGCCGATCTCGAGAGCCTGGAAAAGCGCATCGGCGGTCTGGAAAAGAAAATCCGCGCCAACGACAAGGACGCCAAGCTCACCCTCGATCTGGTCAACCGCGCCAAGACGCTGCTCGAAAACGGCAAGCCCGCCCGCCACACCGAGCGCGCCGAAGACGAGGAAAAGGCGTTCAAGGAACTCCAGCTCCTCACCGCCAAGCCGGTGCTCTATGTCTGCAACGTCGATGAATCCGCCGCCGCGACCGGCAATGAGCACACCAAAAAGGTCGAAGCCTACGCCAAGGACCAGGATGCCCGCGTGGTGGTGATCTGCGCCGAGATCGAAGCCGAACTCGCCGGTCTCGACGATGCCGATCGCGCCGACT
The DNA here is from genome assembly GCF_036662815.1 of Pelagibacterium mangrovi. NCBI lineage: Bacteria > Pseudomonadati > Pseudomonadota > Alphaproteobacteria > Hyphomicrobiales > Devosiaceae > Pelagibacterium > Pelagibacterium mangrovi. The sequence continues at coordinate 102,263 of NZ_JBAFXA010000007.1, forward strand.
ATCTCTCCTCGCTCGGCCTTGAAGAACCCGGCCTCAACCGCCTGATCCGCGAGGGCTACAAGCTCCTGCACCTGCAGACCTATTTCACCGTCGGCCCCAAGGAAGCCCGCGCCTGGACCATTCCCGTGGGCACCAAGGCCCCCCAGGCCGCCGGCGTCATCCACTCCGATTTCGAACGCGGCTTCATCCGCGCCCAGACCATCGCCTACGACGATTTCATCGCCCTGGGTGGCGAAGTCGCCGCCAAGGAAGCCGGCAAGGCGCGCGACGAAGGCAAGGAATACGTCGTCAAGGATGGCGACGTGATGCTCTTCAAGTTCAATACCTAGAGCCTATTCGGGCCTGCATCTCTTGCAGGCCCGAAATCCCGCCGCCACGCAATCCTCGACGGTTTCGAAAAACCGGCAATTTTGTTCCAGCGGCGTGCGCGACGCACATCCCATTGTGCAAAAAATCCCCGTCGATCCCACCCCGACGAACACCTCCCCCAGATAGCGGCGGTCGCGCGCCGCCAGGGAGGCATAAAGCTCAGCGGTTTCGCTCAATTCGGCCACGACACTGCTCCTTCGATCTACCCGTCTCTTCCACCATTCCCCGTTCGCCCGCGACCCGATTTTCCCAATCCGTCGCCCGAATCGCCTATTGTCTGCGCCCCGGACGGGCAGGAGGCGAGGAAATGAAGTTCGATCTGGCTCTCATCTCTCCCCCGATCCGAACCATCCTCTCGCACTATCTCAAGACGGCCCGCCTCATCCTCCTCGCCGTTTTAGCCACCACGATGCTCGGTTCGCTCGCCAGCATCGCCGCGCCCTATCTCTTTTCCCGCCTTATCGATCAGTTGACCCTGGCCGCCGCCATCACCGGCCTCCTCTGGGCCTTCATGGCCTATGCGGTTCTCATGGGCGCCGCGTACGCACTCCAACGCATGTCGAGCTTTCTCACCTTCATGACGGCGGAAAGCCTCAACTTTGTCACCTCCACCTCGTTCTTTGCCCGTCTGGTCGAAAAAACCTCATCGTTTTTCCTCGACCACAACCCCGCCGAAATCGAAAGCGCCCAGCAGAAGGGCTCGAGCGCCCTCAACATCGTCGTCCAGTTCGCGCTCGCCGCCATCCTGCCCTCCATCGCGCAACTGGTCCTTGCGCTGGGCCTGCTCGGCACCGTGCTCGATTTCGATATCGCGCTCATCGTCCTCGTCTATGGCATCGTCTATATCGCGCTGGTCACCCGCGCCGCCACGATCACCCGCCCCCACCTCGATGCGGCCATCGAACAGTCCCAGGCCAGCTCGCGGTTCGTGGGCAACGCCATTTCCTCGATGGATACCCTGCGCCAGTTCCAGTCCGACCGCTGGATGATCGGCCAGTTCACCACCCGTGAGCGTTCGGTTCTCGATGCCTTCGGCCGCTACGCCACCACCCAGATGCGCTATGCCCTGGTGTTCGGCCTGGCGCTCGCCGCCCAGTTCGCCATCACCCTCTGGCTGCTCGTCCCCCGCGTCGTTAACGGCGATCTGACGGTGGGCGATCTCGTCCTGTTCAACACCCTGCTGCTCCAGCTCAACATGCCCTTCCAGATGATGGGCCAGGCCATCCAGCAGTTCAATCAGTCCTACTCCAGCTTCCTGCCCTTCGCCCGCATGTGGCAGGCCGAAACCCATGACGATCCCGAAACCACCGGCAATTTCGCGATAACCCAAGGCTCCATCGCGTTCGAAGCCGTCTCCTACCTCTACCCCAACGGTCGCGGCGTTTCCGATGCCAGCTTCACCGCGCGCCGCGGCACCATCACCTACATCACCGGCGATACCGGCGCGGGCAAGTCCACCCTGTTCAAGCTGCTGCTGAAAGCCATGCGCCCCACCAAGGGCACGATCACCGTCGACGACATCGATCTCAACGCCATCGCCCGCGCCGACTGGTTCGCCCACGTCGCCTCGGTCCCCCAGGATATCGTGCTTTTGAACGATACGCTGGCCACCAACATCGTCCTCGGCCGCCCCTTCGACGCCGCCCGCCTCCGCCGCGCCGCCGAACGCGCCGCGATCCTGGGTTTCATCGAGGGTCTGGAGCAGGGTTTCGAAACAATCGTCGGCGAGCGCGGCCTGAAACTTTCCGGCGGCGAACGCCAACGCATCGCCATCGCCCGCGCCCTCTACGCCGATCCGGCCATCGTCCTCCTCGACGAAGCAAGTTCAGCGCTGGATGCCGAGACGGAAAAAGACATCATGGACCAGCTCCGCCTCCTGCGCGACGAGGTCACCATCATCGCCATCACCCACCGCCTCAGCGTCATCGCCCCCGACGACAATGTGGTGAAGATCGGCCGCGACTCTTCCCCCCTATCACCCTAGACTTGATCCTCGCTCCCGTATCGGCGCCCGAAAATCTTCCGACCTTCCCTCACTCTCCTCGTCATCCTCGGGCTTGACCCGAGGATCCACGCCCACTCCCAGTGCCCCTTGCCCCACCCCCCATTCCGCGTACAATACAAATTGACGTAACGGGCAGCCCAATGACCAATCCGATAACCGCCGACCGCCGCCATTTCGAAGATCTTTCGGTCGGCGAAACCATCCCCCTCGGCCCGCGCCGGGTCAGCAAGGCCGATATCATCGCCTTCGCCACCGAGTTCGATCCCTTCCCTTTCCACCTCGACGAAAAGGCCGCCAGGGCCAGCCTTCTCGGAGGTCTTGCCGCCAGCGGCTGGCAGACGGGCGGGCTGTCGCTGCGCATGCTGGTCGATGAATTTCTCTCCAAAATCGCCTCAATGGGCGGTCTGGGCTTCACCGATCTCAAATGGAAGCGCCCCCTGATGAAGAACGACACGCTCTCGGGCACGGCCACCATCACCTCGCTCCGCCGCTCGGCCAGCCATCGCCAGATGGGTATCCTCACCATCGCCTTCGACATGCGCAACCAGAAGGACCAGCAGGTGATGACGCTCAATCTCACCAATCTCGTCGAGGTCCGCGACCCGTCCGCCCCCATCGCCGGGGCCGCCCAATGACCCGCTGGTTCGAGGACGTCGAGCTCGATACCCCGTACGATCTGGGCAGCCACACCTTCACCCAGGCCGAAATCATCGATTTCGCAAGCCTTTACGATCCGCAGTATTTCCACACCGATCCCGAAGCGGCCCGGCACTCCCATTTCGGCGGCCTTGTCGCCTCGGGCTGGCACACGGTCAGCGTCGGCCACCGCATGATGGTCGATCGCCTGGAAGCCGAAGAGGATGTCGTGCGCGCCGAAGGGGGAGAACCGGGCGTTTCCGGCCCCTCTCCCGGCGTCAATCGCATGGATTTCAAGGCGCCCGTCCGCCCCGGCGATACCGTCCGCTACACGCTGACCGTCACGGGAAAACGCCCCTCGAACTCCATCCCCGGCTGGGGCTTGCTCTTCAACCTCATCGAGGCGCACAACCAGCACGGAGAACTGGTCTATTCGGCCGATCTCGTGGGCTTTTCCAAACGCCGGGACTACAAAATGCCGCTCAAAGTCAAAGCCGCCATGGCCCTCGCCAAACTGCCAGGCCTCAGGACGCTGGCCCGCCGATGAGCCCGCTTCAGCGCATCGCCATTGCCCTGGCCGGCCTTCTGGGTGCCTCGGGCGTCGCCGCTGCCGCCGCGTCGTCCCACGCCGGCGCGGCGCTGCTTGGCCCCTATTCGCTGATCGCGTTGACCCACGCGCCGGCCTTGCTGGCTTTGGCGCTGGCCTCGCTTCCGCGCATTTTCTCCATTGCCCTTACCGTTCTCATGGCCGGCGTCACGATCTTTTGCGCCGACCTCGCCACCCGCTATCTGTGGGGCGCTTCGCCGCTTCCCCTGCTGGCGCCCGTCGGCGGGGTGACGATGATCGCGGGCTGGCTCCTCGTCATCGTCTGCGGGCTCTTTGCGCGACGCGGTTGACAGGATGATTTTCCTGTGTTTTCATCACCGCGTTCCATAAAGGACATATGAGGTCCCGACTCCGATGATCTGATACCGTAACGCGTCAGCGCAGATGCCCAAGGCACGCCTTGCCAATATTCGGCCAGGCAATGGAGCACGCGATGATGTCGAGATATCGGATTTCTGGAAGTCGGCGTTGACCCGCCTTCAATTCCCCTAAACAGCGAAGCTGGTCACCTGAGCGGCACAACAGGTCCTGTTAGGCCTGAAAATGCCCGCATCGCCTGGCGTTCGTCTTCCCATCCGATTTATCCATCGGCACATCTCCCTCCGCCAACAGCGCGGCAGCAAGCCTGTCCGCGCGCTCCGGGCGTCCTGCGCTGCGCGCATCCTTCCGCCGAACAAAGCAAGGCAACTGTCGCCAGCGATAGCTGGCCGGCACGGTTCCTCCGCCCCCCAATCGCTCCCCGCCCGAACCCGATCGTGCGGTACGGCATGCTATTGCCGCAGAGGAATAAATACCTACAAAAGAGGTTTCACATGCAAGGCAAGATGTACAGGCTCACCGGCACCGGGCTCTTCGGCAAATCGCGGCTCCCCAAGGCCCAGCGTCAAATGCCGCCGTTGCCCGCGCGGCGTCGGGACAGGATCGAAGATCACCTTCCCCGCACCGACAATGCTCCCCTGCCCCTGCCCGACAAGCTCAAGGGCAAATAGCCATCACCGGCCGGCGTTCGCGCCGGCCTTTTCCGCATCGGCTTCGCGCCCAGCCCATACCGCGCCGATACGCGGCATGTTGATTTCGATCCAATCAGCCAGCCCCCGCACCTTTTCGGCAGCCTCTCGACCAAGCGGCGTAAGGCTGTATTCCACATGCGGCGGCACCACGGGATAAGCCACCCGATCGACGATGCCGTCCTCCTGCAGCCATTGCAGTGTCTGGGCCAGCATGCGCTCGCTCACCCCGCCGATCTTGTTTCGCAATTCGCTGAACCGGTGCGTTCCCTCCAGAAGCGCGACGAGCACCAGCACGCCCCAGCGGCTCGTCAAATGCTTGAGCACATCGCGCGACGGACACGTCTGCGCAAAAAGCTGCCCGCGCTCCATGGCCTGCGACAGCGTTATCGGAACCTCTTCGCCAACAGCTTTCGCCATTTTCAAACTAACCTTCATGTTCGTACTTACTTTTCGTAAGTTAGGCGTTTATATCCCATTGCGCAACACCACAGCAATGGAGAATTCCTCATGTACGCCGTCACCGGAGCCACCGGCCAGTTGGGCCGCCTCGCCATCGCCGCCCTCAAGCATCGCGGCCTCGCCGATCAGACCGTCGCCCTGGCCCGCGATCCCCAGAAGGCCGCCGATCTCGGCGTCGCCGTCCGCGCTTTCGATTACGACAAGCCCGAAAGCCTCGCTGCCGCCCTTGAGGGCGTCGATAAACTCCTGCTGATATCGGGCAGCGAAGTGGGCAAGCGCGAGCCCCAGCACAAGGCAGTCATCGCCGCGGCCGGGCAGGCCGGCGTCAAGCAGATCGTCTATACCAGCCTCCTGAACGCCGACACGTCGGAAATCATGCTCGCGCCGGAACATCAGGCCACCGAAAAGGCCCTTGCGGAATCCGGGCTCGATTACGTCATCCTGCGCAATTCCTGGTACACCGAAAATTACACCGGCAGCCTCGGCGCGGCCCTTGCCAATGGCGCGATCGTCGGATCGGCCCGCGACGGCAAGGTCACCACGGCCAGCCGCCCCGATCTTGCCGAAGCCGCCGTTATCGTCCTGACCACCGACGGACATTCGGGCAAGACCTACGAATTGGCCAATGACGAGCCCTATACGCTCGCCGATCTCGCCGCCGAACTCTCCCGCCAGTCCGGCAAATCCATCAGCTATTCCGACCTGCCCAAGGCCGAATATGCAAAAATCCTCGAAAGCATCGGTCTGCCTCCCGCCGCCGCCGAACTCATTGCCGACAGCGATGAAAAGGCCGCATCCGGCGCGCTTTACGACGACAGCCGCGCCCTGAGCCGTATTCTGGGCCGCCCCACCCAATCCCTTAAGGAGGCCGTCGCCCAGGCCCTCCGCTGATTGAACAATTTGCAGTGCTGGGCCTCCCGGCACTGCAAAAATCTATTTCGTAGTAATATACTATAAATTCCGCATCAATTGACTCCTCGCCGCCTTGATGCACACCATTACTACAGTCGTATAGTAAAAATATTATACGATTAAAGGCGAGGAGAATAAAATGTTGAACTTCGGAAAGATCGCGCTGGTCGTCGCGACATTTCTTGTGCCATCGGCCGCGATGGCGCAGGACGACCCCGCGCAGATATTGGGCGAGGAGCGGCTGCAATCGCTCATGGAGCGCACCGCCCCGGTCGATGTGGCCGATGGCAGCGTCATGCCCCATTTCATCGCGGACCCGGCCTGGCCCAAACCGCTACCCAACAATTGGACGTTCGGCCAGATCGCGGGCGTTTATGCCGATAATGACGACAACATCTGGGTGCTGCAGCGTTCGCGCTCGCTGACCACCGAGGAAGCCGGCCTGCTCGAAGCCGTCGGCGAGGACGCCGAGGGCGCGCCGGTCAGCGCCCTGGGCCATCCGCGCCCGTTCGGCCCCATCACAGATTGCTGCGGCCCCGCCCCGGCGGTCATGCAGTTCGATCAGGAAGGCAATCTCCTGCGCGCCTGGGGTGGCCCTTCCGACACCGATTATCTCGAAACCATGTGCAGACAGGAGGATGGCTGCTTCTGGCCCGCCAACGAGCACGGCATCTACATCGACCACAATGATTTCGTCTACATCGGCTCCAACGGCAATGGATCGGGCAACACGCCCTGGGCCAGCCCCAATGGCTGGGACGGACACGTTCTCAAATTCACCATGGACGGCGAATTCGTGCTCCAGGTCGGTGCCACGGGAGCCGAGGCACCCGACAGCAACGACACCGACGGCGGCATAAACGGCACGCCGCAGCTCTTCCGCCCCGCCGATATGGTGGTCGATCCCGAAACCAACATTCTCTATATAGCCGATGGCTACGGCAACAACCGCGTGGTCGCCGTCGATGCCGAAAGCGGGCAATATGTCGGCCATTTCGGTGCTTATGGCCAGAACCCGGTCGATGACGACCTCGCCGACAATTCCGGCACCTTCGCCGAGGATCTGGCGGCCGAAGACGCCCCGCGCCCCGGTTTCTTCCGCAATCCGGTCCACTGCGTCGAGATTTCCGACGACGGGTTCCTCTATGTCTGCGATCGCGGCAACAACCGCATCCAGGTGTTCGACCTCGCCGATCTCGGCCAGCCCTGCGACAACCCCAATGGCGAGGCCGGGCTATGCGGTTTCGTCGAGGAACAATTCGTGAGCGTTGAAACCCGCACCACGATTCCGGGCACCGCCGTGTCGGTGAATTTCTCGACCGATGACGGGCAGACCTGCCTCTATGTCGGCGACAATTCCAACATGACCATCTACGTGCTCAACCGCGATTCGCTGGGCGAACTCGCCCGCTTCGGCCGCCCCGGCCAGGGCGTGGGCGAATTCCACTGGCTGCACAACGTCGCTGTCGACGCCTCGGGCAACATCTACACCGGCGAAGTCGACACCGGCAAACGCGCCCAACGCTTCATCCGCTACGGCGAAGCCGGCTGCAGCGGCGATGGCGACACCGTCGGCGGCGTCCTGATGTCCGCCGCCGAATAAAACCCCGCCGGGCGGCTCCCCCGCCCGGCTTCCGCGCTGAGCTTCAACACCCACCACCTGCGATCATGGGAGACGGGCCCTAGTACCGCTGATTTCCCCCAAAGCTCGCCAGGGGCTACCCTTCTCCCCTTGAGGGAGAAGGTGCCCCGAAGGGGCGGATGAGGGGTGCGCTGAGCTTCAACACCCACTACGGTGGCCGTTCAACCGCTGCGCCCCCTCATCCCCAACCCTTCTCCCACCAGGGGAGAAGGGGGCTCCTGGGCCAGCGCTGATATTTTCCCCGGACCCCGCCAAGTGCTACCCTTCTCCCCTGGTGGGAGAAGGTGGCCGAAGCGAAGCGGAGGTCGGATGAGGGAGGCGCTGAGCTGGCGACACACACAACCTTCAGAACCTAACACCCATCCTCCCGACCTCGTCGTCCTCGGGCTCGACCCAAGGACCCACGCAGCATCCCCGCGCCTCCAGCGAAAGCGTATTCCCCAATCTCCCCCCTAATGCCCCTCAAACGCCATCAACGCCTCAACCGTCACATCATGCCGCCGCAGCTTTTCCGCGCCCCCGATATCGGGAAGGTCGATAACGAACGCCGTATGCTCCACCCTCGCGCCCGTGCGCCGCAAAAGCGAAACCGCCGCGATTGCCGTTCCCCCCGTCGCGATCAAATCGTCGACCAGCAGCACGCTATCCTCCGGCCCCACCGCCTTGGCATGGATCTCGATGGTATCCACCCCATATTCCAACGCATAGTTCTGCCCGATCGTCTCCCCGGGCAGTTTGCCCGCCTTGCGCACCGGCACGAACCCAACCCCGAGCGCTATGGCGATCCCTGCCCCGAAGATGAAGCCCCGCGCCTCGATCCCCGCCACCTTGGTGATCCCCTTGTCCCGGTGCGCATCGGCCAGAAGCGCGCAGCTTTCGCGGAAACCGTCTGAATCCTCGATCAGCGAAGTGATGTCGCGAAAGATGATGCCCGGCTTGGGATAATCGGGAATCGAGCGCACGAGCGCCTTGAGATCGGTCGGCATTGACGAACCTGCTTTGATGCAATGAAGGAAACGGGGACGCGAAAGCCGGGCGCGATGGCGGCCCGCAACAAAGCGTCAGAAATAGCGATTGGGCGGAACGACGCGCGCCGTCAGCTCGCCCGCCTTGCGCGCGGCGCGCTTGGTGGCCTCAAAGGCCGCGAGCTTGCGGTCTTCCGAAACCAGAAGCGGGGCCGCCTTGATGGCCGAGCGGACCAGCGGGCTGCGGCTCGCCGCCAGCGCCAGGATCGCCACGGTCTTTGCTACGCGAATGGCCGACATGATGTTCTCCGCATGAACCGGAACACGCCTTACAATGAAGAATTCGGCTCGCCTCGACAAGCCCGATGAATGCAAAAAGGGGCTCTGCGAGCCCCTCCTGCCCAAGGCCTGAAGCCACCCGGCGTTCCATGGAAACGCCGGACAGCCCGCTTACCCCTGGATCAATGATGCACGTCGCGCCAGATGCGGCGCTTGACCAGATACATGAGCACCGCAAAAATGATCAGGAAAATGATCACCTTGAACCCGGTCGCCTTGCGCTCGACCATGTGCGGATCGGCGGTCCACTGCAGAAACGCCGAAATATCGAGCGCATACTGCTCGACAGTTTCGGGTGTCGCCTCGTCCCCATAGGAGATGAGCCCGTCGCTGAGCGGCGGGGCCATGGCGATCAAATGACCCGAAAAATAGTCGTTGTAGTACTGGCCGACCGGCACCTCGACCCCTTCGGGGGCCTCGGTATAGCGGGTGAGCAAATTGTAGATATAGTCGGCGCCCGCTTCCTGATAGGCGGTGAAATAGTTGAACACCCACCAGGGGAAATCCATGTGGATGCCGCGCGCCTTGGCCATCAGCGACAGGTCGGGCGGGAAGGCCCCGCCGTTGGAATCGCGGGCGATCTGTTCGCTGGGGAACGGATTGGGCCAGCGGTCGGCCGGCACGCCCTCGCGGTCTTCGCCGGTGGTCTGGTCGGTCACGGTGAATTCGGCGGCCAGCGCCCGAACCTGATCTTCCGAATATTCCGGCCCACCGTGCTCGGACAGGTTGCGGAAGGCTATGAAATCGAGCCCATGGCAGCTTGAGCAGACTTCGCGATAGATCTGGAAGCCGCGCCGAAGCTGGTTCTGGTCGTAGGTTCCGAAAATTCCGGAAAAGCTCCAGTCCTGCTGGTCGGTGTGCGGATATTCGTCCGCCGCCTGCACCGTGGCGCTGCCGAAGGCGACTGCTGCGAGAGCGAGCACGCCGAGGATCGTCTTTTTAAGCATCATCGTTGTCCTTCGCTCCCGATCAGCCATTGGCCTTGCCCAACACACTTTCCGAAATGCTCGCCGGCAGCGGGGCGGGCCGTTCAAAGCGTGCCAGAAGCGGGAGAATGATCAGGAAGTACGCGAAATAATAGGCTGTCGAAATCTTGGCGAGCGTCACGTAGATGCCCTCCGCCGGCTGCGCGCCCAGATAGGCCAGCACGACGAAATTGACCACGAACAGCCAGTAGAAGGGCTTGAACATCGGGCGGAACGATCCCGACCGCACCTTCGAGCGATCCAGCCAGGGCAGCGCGAAGAGGATCAGCAGCGACCCCGCCATCACGATGACCCCGCCGAGCTTGGAGTCGATGAACAGCACGTTGAAATCGATGGCGCGCAGCATCGTGTAGAACGGCAGCAGATACCATTCGGGCACGATATGGGCCGGCGTCACCTGCGGGTTTCCGGGAATGTAGTTGTCGGCGTGCCCGAGGATATCGGGCGCAAAGAACACGAACCAGGCGAACGGGATCAGGAACACGACGACAGCGAACAGATCCTTCATCGTGAAATAGGGATGGAAGGGCAGCGTATCGCGGCTCTCCTTCACCTCGACGCCGGTGGGGTTGTTGTTGCCCGGCACGTGCAGCGCCCAGATATGGAGCACCACGACGGCGGCGATGATGAACGGGATCAGATAGTGCAGTGAAAAGAAGCGGTTGAGCGTGGGATTGGCCACCGAAAACCCGCCCAGAAGCAGCGTCTGCAGCGCTTCGCCCACCAGCGGGATCGCCGAGAAGATGCCGGTGATCACCGTCGCGCCCCACAGGCTCATCTGGCCCCAGGGCAGCACATAGCCCATGAACGCGGTCGCCATGAGCAGGATGAAGAGAATAACGCCCAGCATCCAGATCACTTCGCGCGGCGCCTTGTAGGAGCCGTAATAGAGACCGCGGAAGATATGGACATAGACGGCGGCAAAGAACATCGAGGCGCCCACCGCGTGGGTGCCCTGGATGATGCGGCCGTAATTGACGTCGCGCCGGATGTGCTCGACCGAGGCGAAGGCGAGATCCACATGCGGGGTATAATGCATGACGAGGATGACGCCGGTCACGATCTGAACGACCAGCATGAAGGTGAGGATCGCGCCGAACGTCCACCAATAGTTGATGTTCTTGGGCGTGGGGTAATCCATCAGGTGTTCCTTGGAGAACCTGATGATGGGCAGCCGGTCGTCGAGCCAGCGCTCGATTCCGCTACCCGGCGTGTAATTGCCAGCGTGGTTGGACATGCCCTGTGCTCCCCTTAACCGATCTCTACGACAGTGTCGGATATGAACTGATAAGGTGGCACCACCAGATTGGCCGGCGCAGGTCCTTGGCGAATACGGCCCGAGGTATCGTAGTGGGAGCCGTGGCAGGGGCAGAACCAGCCGTCGAAATCGCCTGATTCGCCCACCGGAACGCAGCCGAGATGGGTGCAATTGGCCACCATGATCAGCCATTCCTCGTGCCCTTCGAGCACGCGCTCTTCATCGGGTTCGGGGTCCTTGAGGTCGGCGAGCGGCACGGCGCGCGCTTCTTCGATCTCGGCTGGTGTCCGGTGCCGCACGAAAACCGGCAGGCCGCGCCACAGGATCGTCACCGACGATCCCTCGGCCACTGCGGAAATATCGAACCGGATCGAGGCCAGCGCCAGCACGGACGCATCGGGGTTCAACTGATTGATCAGTGGCCAGGCTGCTCCCGCCACTCCAACCGCACCGACGGCACCGGTCGCGATAAACAGGAAATCGCGCCGTGTCGCTTTAGTCTCACTCGCTGTCGCCAAAGCTTTAGTTCCCAAAAAGGTCTACAAAAGATGTGTCTTCAGACCGACGGGCCCCGCTGGGATGTTCGCGCGGATGCACGTCTTGACCCCCGCCGCCAGAAAGGCGGAGCGGATTTTGGGCCCCCTTTTTGCACTGTCTCAATGACTTGTCCAGCCTCCGGGACGGTGACGGAAGCGATCCGCGACACTATACCCAATTTACTTGCAACAACTTTTCGTCAAGGTGCCGCCCGTGCCCCTCGCGCTTGCCCTCTATCAGCCCGATATCGCCCTCAATACGGGCACTTTGCTGCGCTTGGGCGCGTGCCTTGGCGTCCCCGTCCACATCGTCCATCCCACCGGCTTCCCCTTTTCCCGCGCCGCGCTCAGGCGTTCGGGCATGGATTATCTCGATAGCGTCGAGATGATCGAGCACGACAGCTACGCCCGGTTTGACGCCTGGCGGCGCGCCGAAGCAAAGCGCCTGGTCCTCCTCACCACCAAGGCCAGCCAGCCCGCCCATAGGGCGGCCTATCGCGATGGCGACATCCTGATGGTGGGCCGGGAAAGCGCCGGAGTGCCCGACGAAATCGCCCGCGATGCCGATATCGGCGTCCGTATTCCCATGCGACCGGACGCCCGCTCGCTCAACGTCGCCATCTCCGCCGCCATGGTGCTGGGCGAAGCGCTGCGCCAGACCGACGGTTTTGCCGACCTCACTTAGCCCCGCGCGCTTGATTTCAATCAAGTACATCAGGATCGGGCTCAAGCATGGTCTCCCCAGCGCCGACATGCTAGGGACCCTCACCTGTTATGACGATGATGATGAAACCCGCGACAATGCCCCTGCCCGACGATATCGAAGACAAGAAAACCCGTGCCAGCGCCTGGTTCCGCCAGGTTCGCGACGATTTATGCGCGGCGATCGAAGCCCTGGAAGACCAAGTGGCCGGCCCCCACGCCGACCGCGCGCCGGGACGGTTCGCGCGCGAAATCTGGGACCGCCCGGCGGGCGGCGGCGGAGAGATGTCGATCATCCAGGGCCGCGTCTTCGAAAAGATGGGCGTCCACATCTCCACGGTTTTCGGGGAGTTTTCGCCCGAATTCGCCAAGCAGATTCCGGGCACCGAAGACAGCCCGCAATTCTGGGCCTCGGGCATTTCCGTCATCGGCCACCCCTGGAATCCCAATGTTCCGGCGGTTCACATGAACACCCGCATGGTGGTCACCTCGAACTGGTGGTTCGGCGGCGGCGGCGACCTCACCCCCGTCCTCGACGCCCGCCGCACCCAGACAGATCCCGACTCGGTCGATTTCCACGCCGCCATGAAAGCCGCCTGCGATGCCCACCCGCAGGTGGACTACCAGCGCTACAAGGACTGGTGCGACGAGTATTTCTACCTTCCCCACCGCAAGGAGCCGCGCGGCATCGGCGGGATTTTCTACGACCGCCACAACACCGGCGATTGGGATGCCGATTTCGCCTTCACCCAGGATGTCGGCCGGCGCTTCGTCGAAATCTATCCCGACCTCGTGCGCCGCAATTTCAATACCGATTGGACCGAACAGCAGCGGCACGAACAGCTCGTGCGCCGTGGCCGCTATGTGGAATTCAATCTGCTCTATGACAGGGGCACGACGTTCGGCCTCAAGACCGGCGGCAACGTCAATTCCATCCTCTCGTCAATGCCCCCCGAGGTGCGCTGGCCCTGACATTCGGGAACCCTGGCTCAATGCTGCCCGTTTCATGGATAATACTTCTTCGTGTAACCAGACGAATGGAGAGAAACCATGAAACGCTTTGATGGTGGATCACTGATTCCCGGTGCAACCTGGCACGCGACGGCAGAATCCGAGGCCGAAGTCGTGCGCAAGGTGGTCGAACGGCTCAAGTCCGAACATGGCGAAACCGAAGTGCGCCCCGACATGGTCGAGCGCATCAAGGAACGCATCTTCGAGGTGCATACCCGGCACTAGGCCAATCAAGGGCGTGGCAGAACCCGGCATTGCCCAACCCTCCACCTGTCATTCCGGGGTTTATCCCCGGAATCCAGTACTGCACAAGCCAAGGGCTTCCCCGAGTGTGATCACAACGGATCACGCCCTAGGATCGCCGTGCCTTTTCCAGCAGCGCGCCTTTGTCGAGCTCAAAGCGCGAATCGATCCACAGCGCCTCAAGCCTTTTAAGTTCGGCCCCCAGCGCGGGGCCGGGCTCGATTCCCATGGCGAGCAAATCCGATCCCGAAACCGGAAAGCGCGTCCATCCATGGTCCTCGACCACCGCCATCGCTTCGGTCGCCCATTCCGGCCCATGCCCCCCGACCGCAGCCGCGATCGCGACTGCCTGCGCGCTGTTTTCCCGATGCCGATAGCTCAGTTCGGCCCAGCGTTCCGCTTCCGCAAGCCGCGCACCAGCCACCAGATCGGCAACCCTCGCCATCGTCGCATTGGATAAGCGCCACGCCGACCGCAAATCCGCGACCGACCCTCCAGTGAGGTCCAGCACCGCCAACCGCAACGCGGCATCGGCAGCAGCCGGCTGCCGCTCAAGCCGCTCGAACGCCGAAAGCGCTCCGGCTGGAACCGAGGTCAACATCCCGATTTTCACCATAACGGCCAGCGTCGCCGCGCAGTGGGGCTGCGCCAGAAGCCGCATCATTTCTCCGCCCACTCTCTCGGCGGAAAGCGCCCCGCGATCCCCCGCCGCGCGGGCACAGGCCTCAACCGCCTCGGGCTCGAAACGCTCGTTGCCGTGACTGGCCGCAAACCGAAAATAGCGATAGACCCGCAACCGATCTTCGGCGATCCGTTCATCTGGGTCGCCGATGAACCGCACCCTGCCGGCAAGGCAATCGTCCAACCCGTCCAGCGGATCGAACAATTCTCCATCGGCCCCGCAATAAAGCGCGTTCATCGTAAAGTCCCGCCGCCGCGCGTCCTCGGCCCAATCGGTGCCGAACGCCACCTTGGCATGACGCCCGAACGTCTCGACATCCCGCCTCAGTGTGGTCACCTCGACGGCGCGTCCCTCGTGAACCAGCGTCACCGTTCCATGGTCGACGCCCGTGGGATGCACGCCCAGCCCGGCGGCCCGCCCACGCGCGGCCACCTCATCGGGCAAAAGTTCGGTCGCCATATCGATATCGGTCGATCCTCGCGGACGTCCCAGCAGCGTATCGCGGACAATTCCGCCCACCGCCCGCGTCCGGCCATCCGCGCCGTCGAGACAGTCAAAGAACGGTCGCGCGGCATCGAGCCAATCGGCGCCTTTCAAACGCGCCAATGCCTCGTCACGCCGCACGATCGTCTCCCGCCAGAACGGTGTCGCGGAACCGGCGGGTCAGATTGGCGGTGATCCCCCAGATCCGATGCCCTTCATGATCGATCTGCCAGCTTTGCCGCAGCTCGCCCTGATGGACGACACGGAATGTCTGATAGCTGGTTTCGTCGATAAGCGTTTCGAGCGGCACCTCGAACACGGCATCCACTTCCCCCGGATTGGGAACGAACGGCGCGCGCGGCTCGACGACGGCGACCACCGGCGTAATGAAATAATTGGTGCCGGTGTAATAGTACGGCATGTAGCCGAGCACCTGCGCATCCTCGGGAAACAGCGCCACCTCTTCATTGGCTTCGCGGAGCGCCGCATAGGCCGCATCCTGATCCTCGGGATCGATGCGTCCGCCGGGAAAGGCCACCTGCCCCGAATGCTTGCGCAAACCGCCGGCGCGCCTCGTGTAGAGCAGATTGTATCCTGCGGGGCGCCGGACCAGCGCAATCAGGACCGCGGCAGGAATGGGAGGTTCGTCGATAATATCGCCGAGCACGAAATCGGCCACCAGATCATCGGCATCCGGCATGGGCTGGGGCGACGCCAAAAGCCGCGTCACGATCTCTTCGATGTCCTGCTCGCTCGACATTATCCCAACGCCCGGGCGCTTCATCGAAACGCCGACGCGCCTATCCCCCGTTCGACCGCGCTGCCCAGGACATGACGTCCCCGGCCAGCTTCTCCGCCATTTGCGGATCGTGAGAGTGGACCAGCACGCGCGCCGGATCAACGGGTCCGGGGAAGCGGATGGCATTGGGCACCGTCGGCACGAATCCGAGCGGCCCGTAATAGGCGAAATCGCCGACCAGCAGCACGAAGGCGATTTCCGGCCGCGCCAGCGCCAGATCGCACACATGGCGCACCAGCGCCCGCCCCGCGCCTTGCTTGCGGAAACCGGGATCGGTCATCAGCGGCCCCAAAAGATAGCCCTCGCCCCCCCCCACCCCGATGGGCGTCATCCGTACGCTGGCCGCGCGCTCACCATCGATCTCGGCGATATAGGAAAACTGCGGATCGACAGCGATCCGCTCCCGCACCCGAAAGGCGGCCCTGGCGAACCGGCCCGGCCCGAACGAGACCTCATGCAGCGCCTCGATCCATGCGTCATCGTCCGGAACTTCGAGCCGGATATCGAGGGCAGCAGGCGCAGGTATGGCAATTGCCGGGAGCGGCGAAGAGACGGTCATGGTCACATGTATCCAGATCGATGAAGGCAATACGACGACATCGCGCAGCGAGCGCGTTTCAAAGTCGTCGCGTGTCTCGTTCGATACTGAACATGGCTACCAGTCTCCAATTTGAGGCCGACATGGCATGTACCATTCCCCCCCGTTTCGGTCCACCGAAATTGTCCATGAACACGGTGTTCGCCGGTAGCCTTCTAATAATCACGCAACATTACGCTAAATACACCGTTCAACACCATCAACGGAAAGGAAACCGCATGGGCCAGTTGATCGATGGCAAATGGTCGACCCAATGGTACGATACCAAGTCGACGGGTGGAAAATTCAAGCGTTCGGAATCCGCATTCCGTAACTGGGTGACTGCCGACGGCTCGGCCGGCCCCACCGGCGAGGGCGGTTTTAAAGCCGAAAGCGGCCGCTATCACCTCTATGTTTCCTACGCCTGCCCCTGGGCGCACCGCACGCTGGTGTACCGTGCTCTCAAAGACCTCGAAGACCATATCTCGGTTTCCGTCGTCTCCCCCAAGATGCCCGACGAAACCGGATGGGAATTTACCGGCGAACTCGGCTCTGACACAGATATGCTCAACGGCGCCGATTATCTCTGGCAAGTCTATCTCAAGGCCAAACCCGATTATACGGGCAGAGTGACTGTTCCGATCCTTTGGGACAAGGAGACCAATACTATTGTCTCCAACGAAAGCGCCGATATCATCCGGATGTTCAACTCCGCTTTCAACGGCATCACCGGCAACAATCTCGATTTCTATCCGCAGGAAAAGCGCGAGGAAATCGATCGCCTCAACGCCCGCATCTATGACGACATCAACAACGGCGTTTACAAGGCCGGCTTTGCGACAACGCAAGAGGCCTACAGCGAAGCCGTCTCCAAGCTGTTCGACGCGCTCGATTGGGTTGAAGGCATCCTAACCCAACACCCCTTCCTGACCGGCTCCGCCCCCACCGAAGCCGATTGGCGGTTGGTGACCACGCTGATGCGTTTCGACGCCGTTTATGTCGGCCATTTCAAGTGCAATATCCGGCGCATAGCCGACTATCCTCACCTTTCGAAATACCTCAAAACGCTCTGCGAATGGCCCGGCGTAGCCGATACGATCCATATGGATCATATCAAAACCCACTATTACTGGAGCCACATCACCATCAATCCCACCCGGATCGTCCCCGACGGCCCCGAACTCGATTTCCTCAAGTAATCTACCACTTGTCCGAACGCACCTGGCCCTCAACGATCTCGCCGAGGCGCCGGGCGGCGCTCGGCGCGATGTCGGACGGCAGGGCGTCGAGCTCAAACCAGCCGATCTCGGCAATCTCCTTATTCGGGACAAACGCCCGGCTTTCATGCGCCGCCCGCGCAACATAAACGGCAACATGATCGCGATTGCTATAAAGCGTCGAATGATAGAGCCCGAAAAGGGTCATCGATCCGTCGATGACAAATCCGGTTTCCTCGATCACCTCGCGGCGCGCCGCATCCTCCGTGCTCTCCCCCGGATCGACGCCGCCGCCGGGTAGTTGCCAGCCGGCGATATAGCCATGCCGCACCAGCAGCACGCGGCCATCCACCAGAACCGCGGTACGCACGCCCACGGTGAGGTGTTTATAGATGCCGACCGCGCGCAACATCAGGCCGAACTTCAGTCTTTGCCACTTGGTCAAGCATCACTCCTTTTCCAACACATGACAAATTGGGGCAAAGGCTGCAATCGGCCATTTTCTTGCCGCAGCCGCCGTGCCATTACTGGCGCTCAATGATGACGCTCGCGCACATATCGGACATCCATCTCGCCCCCATTCCCCGTCCCAGCTTCCGCGATCTTGCCTCCAAACGCATTACCGGCTGGATCAACTGGCAGCTCAGCCGGGCGAGGGTGATGCGCCGCGATACCCTTTCGGCGCTCGTCACTCATCTCAAGGGCCATCGGCCCGATATGACCGCCGTCACCGGCGATCTGGTCAATCTTGCGCTCGACGAAGAAACCGCCCGCGCCGCCAACTGGCTGTCGGCGCTGGGAAATCCGGAATCGGTCTGCGCAATTCCGGGCAATCACGACGCCTATGTCGGCGGGGCGCTTCCCGTCGCTCTGTCCGCTTACGGACCCTACATGACGGGCGAAACGCTCGACGACAATCCGTTTCCCTATGTCCGGCGCTTCGGACAGGTCGCCCTTGTCGGGCTGTCGAGCGCCGTCGCCACCCCGCCCTTCGTCGCGGCGGGCAAGCTGGGGAGCGAGCAGATCGCCCGCTGCGCGAGGCTGCTCAAACTTCTGGGAGATGCGGGCTATTTCCGGGCAGTGATGATCCATCATCCGCCCCATGAGGAATTTGCGCGCTCGCGCCGGCTCGGCCTATGGGACGCCCCGGACTTCCGTTCGGTCCTCCAGGAGCATGGCGCCGAGCTGATCCTTCACGGGCACACCCATCTCTCTTCGATCAATTCGGTGCCCGGCCCCGGCGCGGAAATCCCGGTGGTCGGCGTTGCCGCTGCCTCCTCGGCTCCCGAGGGACACGATGCGCCCGGCCGCTACAACCTGTTTCGGATCGAACGCGTCGGCAACCAATGGTCTTGCATGATGCGCGAATACGGCTATCAGAGAATAGGCGACGAGATCGCATTGCGGCTGCAAATGCGCATATATTGACCGCACCACCCGCGAGCGCCAACCCCACGGCGGACCCATTGAGCGAACCCCAGTTCATCATCGAAGCGCCCCAGTTCGATCCCCAGACCGGCGAAGCCATCTTCGCCTACAGGCTGGGCGAGTTGCGGTTTGTCGAAATTTTGCGCTTTCCAACCGCCGGAATCGACCCGGCTCGGTCGGCTTCCAACGCGTTCGCCGCGCTTCTCGATCTCACAGCGGCGGTCCTCGGCGTGAGCTATTTCAAGCTCCGCGCGCCCTTTGAAATCGACGCGACGGCGCTTGCCTTGTCCGAGGCACAGAAGGCGTTTCTGATCGATGTCTATGAAAATGGGCTCGGCGAGTTCTACGCCCGCAACGATTTGAAGCGCTTCGGGCGCCTGTCGCTGACCGCCGGCCCGGAACGCGATATCAATCCCTTGACCCTGCCTGCCCGCCCCCTGGTGCTGATCGGTGGGGGCAAGGATTCGCTGGTCAGCGTGCAGCTTCTCGAACTGGCCGGGCAGGACATGACGCTTTTTGCCGTCAATCCCAAGGGTCCTATCTTGTCGACCAGCCAGCGCTCGGGCCTGCCTTTCCTTTCCGTCGAACGGATCCTCGACCCCGAAATGATCCGTCTCGGCCAGCAGCCGGGGTACTACAACGGTCATGTGCCCTCGACCGCGATCAATTCGATGATCGCCGCGCTTGCGAGCCTGCTCTACGGATTTGGCAATATCGTCCTCTCTAACGAGCGCTCGGCCAGCGAGGGCAATGTGGAATTCGACGGCCGTCTCGCCAATCACCAGCATTCCAAATCGCTCGATTTCGAACGCGCCATCGCCGACACGTTTTCTTCGGCAACGGGCGGCGCGCTGCACTATTTTTCATTGCTGCGCCCCTATTCCGAAGCCCGCATCGCGCAGCTTTTTTCCCGTTCCACGCGCTATGACGACGTTTTTTCAAGCTGCAACCGGAACTTCCGTCTTTCAGGACACGATGGACCTCTGTGGTGCGGGAAATGTCCCAAATGCCATTTCGTCTTCCTGATCCTCGCCCCGCACATGGACCGCGCAAGGCTCGTGGGTATCTTCGGGCAGAACGTTCTCGACAATCCCGACAACATCGCCCCCTATCGCGAATTGAGCGGTCTTGTCGGCCACAAGCCTTGGGAATGCGTCGGGGAAATTCTCGAGGCTGCCGCCTGTCTCTGGCGGCTCTCGAACGCTCCCGAATGGCGCGATAGCGCCGTGGTCAAGGCGCTCCGGCCCGATCTCGAAGCGTTTTACGGCGCTTCCCGCCTCGAATGGGCCTATGACGAACTGATGACCGACAGCAGCGACCATCTCATTCCCCAAGACATCGAAACAGCGGTAGCTCCTCATGCAATTTGAAGGCCCCGTACTTCTTTATGGCGCCGGCCGGGAGGCCCGCTCCACGGCCAATTTCCTGCGCCGTCGATATCCCGAGCTCGAACTGTTCGTAACCAGCGACGATGGCGTTGCGGAAATCGAGGGAGCGACCTTCATTTCCCCGCAGGAGGCCCAACAGGTTTCCCGTTTCCACACCATCGTCAAAAGCCCCGGCGTTTCGCTCTATAAGCCGATCTTCGACGCCGCGCGGGCAGCGGGAGTCGCTGTCACGTCCAACCTCAACCTTTGGGGCGCGCATTACCGTGACGGCCGCACCGTCGTCGCCATTTCGGGTACAAAGGGCAAATCGACCACCGCGACACTGGTCCACCTGATGCTCCAGCATTCGGGCATCGATGTCGTCCTCGCCGGCAATGTGGGTATCCCCCCACTCGATGCCGCCGACACGGCCCAGACGGTGGTTCTCGAACTCTCCTCATACCAGACCGCCGACATCGATTTCGCCCCCGACATCGCCGCGATTTCCAACCTTTATCCCGAACATGTCGACTGGCATGGCGGACTCGACGCCTATTATCGCGACAAGCTCAATCTGATCGCCAAGGGGCCACGTCTCGTCGCGATTGGTCCGCAGGCCGCCACCGTGGACAGGGTCGTCAGGACCATCCCCGCTGGAACCGAGCGCGTGCCGCCCCTGGAAATCGACCTGGGCGATGCCATCCTCATGGCCGCGATGAATTCCCGCCTCAAGGGCGCCCACAACCATGATAACGCCCGCCTTGCCGCGTCTATCGCGCTGGCAGCGGGGGCGACGCGGGAAGGCATTTTCGCGGGCATCGAGGCTTTCGTACCCCTGCCCCACCGCCTTGAAGAATTCGCCGTGGGTGATCTCCTTTTCGTCGACGATTCCATATCGACCACCCCCGAAGCCACCAAAGTCGCGCTGGCCGCCTACAAGGGCAAGAAGATCGCGCTCATCGCCGGTGGCCATGAACGCCAGCAGGACTATACCGACCTTGCCAACCTCATGGGTTTGACCAGCGTCGTCATGCTGTGCTCACTGCCGGTCACCGGCCCCCGCCTCGCCCAGGCGGTCCGCGAAAACGCTCCCATACCAGTGGCCGAATGTTCGACGCTCGAAGAAGCCATTCAGGCGCTGGCCTCGGCGGGCCATATTTTCGATACCGTCATCCTCTCGCCGGGTGCGCCCAGCTACAACCAGTTCAAGAACTTCGAGGAGCGCGGAGATAAATTCAAAGCCCTGGCGCGCCAGTATTTCGGTTAGGGAATTTCGATGACATATTTGTTCCTGCTCTGCGCCATCGTCGCGGAAGTCATCGCTACGTCGGCGCTCAAGGCCACCAACGGGTTCACCAACGCCGTCCCCTCGATCATCGTCGTCGTGGGATATGCCGCCGCCTTCTATTTCCTGTCGCTCACCCTGCGCACGCTGCCGGTTGGCATTGCCTACGCCATCTGGTCCGGCCTTGGCATCGTCCTGATTTCGATCGTGGGTTGGGTGGTCTACAAGCAGGCGCTGGACCTGCCGGCGGTGATCGGCATGGGTCTGATTATTGCCGGCGTGATCGTCATCAACGCGTTCTCACGCGCCGGGCACTGATCAGGCGAGCTTGGAGAAGGCGGCAAACTTCTGTTCGAGTTCCGCCTGCATTTCCTTCGCTTTCGCCTGCAATCGCGCTTGGGCGCTTTGGGCCGCCAATTCGCCAACACCTTGAATCTGGATGCTGGCGGCAGCCTGAAATCCCGCCGCGAGCGCATTGGAGCTGGCCGCGAAATCGTCCATCATCTGGCGCCGTTTGACGCGTGCGGCTTCCATTTCCGTCCAAGCCGATTGCTTGGGGAACCAGTTCATCTTTTTGAAGCCACTGACGGTTGCCATGCGCGCAGCCTATTCCCGCGCTCTTTAACATTGCGTTAGGCCGGAGCGAAATCGGGCTTGATCTCTTCGAGTTCGATCAGCGTGCCGTCGAAATCCTTGGGATGCAGGAACACGACCGGCAATCCATGCGCTCCGACCTTGGGCCGCCCATCCCCCAGAACCCGCGCGCCCCGTTCGGTAAGCTTGCGCATTGCGGCCGCAAGGTCGGTCACTTCGTAGCAGATGTGGTGCATACCACCATCCGGATGCCGCTTGAGAAAATCGGCAATGGGCGAATCCGCACCCACTGGTTCAAGCAACTCGACCTTGGTGTTGCCGGTATCGACAAAAACCACGCGCACCCCGTGCTCGGCCAGCACCTGCGGCTCGGAGACCCTGGCGCCCAGCAAATCGCGATACCGCGCCGCCGCTCTTTCGAGGTCGGGGACAGCGATGGCGATATGATTGACGCGACCGATCATCGGTTCGACAGCCTGCCCTCGATCCTGTCGAGCACGGCAAACGCAGCATCGAGCACATTGCTGCCGGGCCCGAAGATTTCGGCAACGCCGGCCTCGAGCAGAAAATCATAGTCCGCACTGGGGATCACGCCGCCCACGAAGACCGAAACCCTGCCGAGCTCACGCTCCCGCAGCGCAGCGATCAATTCGGGCACCAGCGTCTTGTGTCCTGCGGCGAGCGAAGAGACGCCCACGGCATCCACCATGAGCGTTTCCGCCTGGGTGGCAACCTCCTGCGGCGTTTCGAACAGGCTGCCCATATGCACGCTGAAGCCCAGATCGGCAAAGGCCGTCGCGACTACCTTGGCGCCCCGATCATGCCCGTCCTGCCCCATCTTGGCGATAAAGATGGCCGGAGACCGGCCATAACTCTTCTGGAAAACCGCAACGCGTTCTTTCATGGCATCGAACTGCGGGTCACCCTCATACTCACCGCTATAGACACCCGCGAGCACCCGTGTATCGGCATCGTACCGGCCGAACACATCCTCCATCGCCTGAGAAATTTCCCCCAGCGTAGCGCGCGCCCTTGCAGCCTCGACGGCCGCCGCCAGAAGATTGCCCTCGTCCTTGGCCGCATATTCCCGCAGCCCATCGAGCGCCGACCGGCACCGCGCTTCGTCCCGACCGCGGCGAACGGCTTGCAACCGCTGAACCTGTCCCAGCCGCACCTTGGCGCTGTCGATTTCGAGCGTATCGATCCGCTCCTCGGCCTCCGGGCGATATCGGTTGACGCCCACGATTACCTCTTCCCCCCGATCGATCGCCGCCTGCCGGATCGCCGCCGCCTTTTCGATGGCCAGCTTGGGTTCGCCCGACTGCACTGCCTTGGTCATGCCCCCCTGCGCCTCGACTTCGGCAATAAGAGCCCCGGCCTTTTCGACCAGTTGCCGGGTGAGCGCTTCGACATAATAGGAGCCGCCAAGCGGATCGACCACGTCCGTGATCCTGGTTTCATGCTGCAATATCAACTGGGTATTGCGCGCGATCCGCGACGAGGTCTCGCTGGGCAAGGCAATGGCCTCGTCGAACGAATTGGTATGCAGGCTTTGCGTTCCTCCCAGCACCGCCGCCAGCCCCTCATAGGCCGTCCGCACGATATTGTTGTAGGGGTCCTGCTCGGTCAGCGAGACGCCCGACGTCTGGCAATGGGTACGCAGCATCTTGGAGCGCGAGTCTTTCGCGCCCAGATCGGTCATCATCTGCGCCCACAATGTCCGCGCCGCCCTGAGCTTGGCGATCTCGACGAAAAAATTCATTCCGATGCCGAAGAAAAAGCTCAACCGCCCCGCAAAGAGATCGATATCGAGCCCGCGCGCCTGCGCCGCCCGCGCATATTCCATCCCGTCGGCAAGCGTATAGGCAAGCTCCTGTACCGCCGTCGCGCCCGCCTCGTGCATGTGGTAGCCCGAAATCGAAATCGAGTTGAATTTCGGCATGTTCCCGGCCGTATAGGCGATGATGTCGCCCACAATCCGCATCGATGGTTCGGGAGGATAGATATAGGTGTTGCGGACCATGAACTCCTTGAGGATATCGTTCTGAATGGTCCCGGAAAGCCTTTCGGGTGACACTCCCTGTTCTTCCGCTGCCACGATGAACATGGCCAGCACCGGGATCACCGCCCCGTTCATGGTCATGGAGACACTCATCTCCCCAAGCGGAATACCCTCGAACAGAATTTTCATGTCCTCGACGGAATCGATCGCCACCCCCGCCTTCCCCACATCGGCCAAGACGCGAGGGTGATCGGAATCATATCCGCGGTGCGTCGCCAGATCGAAAGCGACCGATAGCCCCTTCTGCCCGCGCTCGAGGGCCTGCCGATAAAATCGGTTGCTCTCCTCGGCGGTCGAAAACCCGGCATATTGCCGAATGGTCCATGGCCGGTTGGCGTACATCGTCGCCCTTATGCCGCGCGTGAACGGCTCTACGCCGGGTATGGCGCCGTCCTCGCCGAAATAGACCGCCTGAACCGGCAGATCGCCATAGTTACGCTCAAGGCTGTCGAGCGGGGTTTCACCCAGCTCCTTCCGTGCGATATGAGTCCAGATATCGCGCGGCGCCCTGTCCATCACACCGCCTCGAATTCCATAATCACCGCATCCACGGCCAGCACGTCGCCGGCACCGGCGTTGATTTTGGCGACCCGCGCCCGCCGCTCGGCTCGCAGCACGTTTTCCATTTTCATCGCCTCCACGATCGCCAGCGTCTGCCCCTCCTCGACCAGATCGCCCTCGATGACGTCCATCCTCAAAATCTGCCCCGGCATGGGGCACAGCAGAAACCGGCTCATGTCGGGGGCTGGTTTTTCCGGCATGATCACCATCAGATCGGCAACATGCGGCATGACGACCTTGGCCACCACATCGGCCCCACGATAGCGCATGCGAAATCCCGAGGTAATCCGATCCATCTTCACATGCAGCGTGCGGCCGTCGATTTCGGTCGCCGTCACGCGCGAGCCGGGCTGCCACCCATCCTCGATCAGCAAACCCTGGCCTTTGTCGGTCATCAGCACGAACGCCTCGCCAGATTTCGGGATCGAAAAATCCCACCGCCTGTCGTCGATCATCACGCTGCGTTCGGCTATCGCATGGGCGCCTGACAAAGGTGCCGGCGCGAGGAACCCTCTGGTTTCCAACTGAAAAGCCGCCCGGCACGCCAGCGCCGCAAGCATTTGCAGGGTTTCGTCATCGAGTTCGACGCCGGCAAACCCTTCCGGAAACTCCTCGGCGATATAGTTGGTCGACAGCCGGCCCGAGCGGAACCGCTCCTGCTGGCTCACTGCCGAAAGGAAGGGGATGTTGTTGCCCACGCCATCGATATCGAATTGGTCCAATGCCACCGTTAAGCCCTCGATAGCCTCGTCACGGTTTGGCGCCCAGGTCACCAGCTTGGCGATCATCGGATCGTAATAGGGGCTGATTTCACCCCCTTCCTCGACGCCGGTATCGTTGCGCACGACCAATTGCGCCGACGCCTCCTCGGCGGGCGGGCGATAGCGCTTGAGCCGCCCCGTGGACGGCAGGAAATTGCGATATGGGTCTTCGGCGTAAATCCGCGCCTCGACGGCCCATCCATTGAATTCGATCTGGTCCTGGCTCCAGCGCAGCTTCTGCCCATCGGCAATCCGCAGCATTTCCTCGACAAGGTCCAGCCCGGTCACCAGTTCGGTCACCGGATGCTCGACCTGCAGACGCGTATTCATTTCGAGAAAGTAGAAATTGCGGTCCTTGTCGACGATGAACTCGACTGTTCCCGCGCTCACATAGTTGACCGCCTTGGCCAAAACGACGGCCTGCTCGCCCATCCGCTCACGCGTTTCGGGATCAAGAAACGGCGAAGGTGCCTCCTCGATGACCTTCTGGTTGCGCCGCTGGATCGAACATTCCCGCTCACCCAGATGGATGCAATTGCCCAAGGCATCCGCGAGGACCTGGATTTCGATATGCCGGGGTTCCTCGATATATTTCTCGATGAATATCCGATCGTCGCCGAACGATGACAGCGCTTCCGATTTCGCGCGCTCGAACCCTTCGGCGACCTCGCCATCGGACCGCGCGATCCGCATCCCCTTGCCGCCACCGCCCGCCGAGGCCTTGATCATTACCGGATAGCCGATCGTCCTGGCGATCCGGGTGGCCTCGGCTGCATCCTCGATCACCGACATATGCCCAGGCACCGTCGAAACGCCCGCTTCTGCGGCGATCTTTTTCGACGTGATCTTGTCACCCATCGCTTCGATCGCCTTGGCGGGCGGGCCAATGAAATAGATGCCTTCCTGCCGCAAGCGCTCCGCAAACCCCGGATTTTCCGAAAGAAATCCATATCCGGGATGCACCGCCACGGCTCCGGTTTGCTTGCAGGCCGCGACGATCTTTTCGATGTCGAGATAGCTTTCGCCAACCGGCGCCGCCCCGATCGGAACGGCTTCGTCGGCCATCCGAACATGTAATGCGTCCCTGTCAGCCTCCGAATAGACGGCCACTGTCCGAACACCCATCCGCCGGACGGTCTTGATGATCCGGCAGGCGATCTCGCCACGATTGGCTATGAGGATTTTCGAAAACATCTAGTCGATCCTCACAGTGGAATGTTCCCGTGCTTTTTCATCGGGCCTTGCACAGCCTTGTGGCGTAGCGTCTCGAAGGCCCGCGCCACCCTCTTGCGCGTGTTGTGGGGCATGATCACATCGTCGATAAAGCCGCGCTCAGCGGCAACGAAGGGATTGGCGAACCGCTCTTCATATTCCCGCGTCCGATCCGCAATCTTGTCGGCCTCGCCCAACTCCGAGCGATAGAGAATCTCCACCGCGCCCTTGGCGCCCATCACGGCGATCTCCGCGCTCGGCCAGGCATAGTTCACATCCGCGCGGATATGTTTCGAGGCCATCACGTCATAGGCCCCGCCATAAGCCTTGCGGGTAATCACCGTCACCTTGGGCACGCTCGCCTCAGCATAGGCGAACAACAGCTTGGCGCCATGCTTGATGATGCCGCCATATTCCTGCGCCACTCCCGGCAGGAAACCGGGCACATCCACGAACGTCAGGATGGGGATTTCGAAGCTATCGCAAAATCTGATGAACCTTGCCGCCTTCTTGGAGGCGTTGATGTCCAAACACCCGGCCAGCACCATGGGCTGGTTGGCGACCACGCCCACCGTCTGGCCGTTGAGCCGGATGAAGCCGATCAGGATATTGCCGGCGTGTTCGCGCTGGAGCTCAAGAAAATCGCCCTCATCGGCAATTTTTTCGATCACCTCCCGCATGTCGTATGGCGTGTTGGCATTGGCCGGGACCAGGGTATCAAGACTGTCCTCGCGCCGGTCGACCTGATCGTTGGTCGCGACGCGCGGTGCCCGTTCACGGGTCGAAAGCGGCAGAAAATCGAATAGCCGCCGCACTTCCAGAAGCGTTTCGATATCGTTTTCGAACGCGGCATCGGCCACCGAGGAAATCCTGGTGTGCGTAGAGGCTCCGCCCAGTTCCTCATGGGTGACCGCCTCGTTGGTCACGGTCTTGACCACATCCGGGCCCGTGACGAACATGTAGCTGGTATCCTTCACCATATAGATGAAATCCGTCATGGCCGGCGAATAGACCGCACCGCCCGCACACGGGCCCATGATCACCGAAATCTGGGGCACGGCTCCAGACGCCTGAACATTGCGCCAAAACACCTCGGCATAACCGCCGAGCGAGGCCACACCCTCCTGAATACGGGCGCCGCCGGAATCGTTGAGCCCGATGATCGGCGCCCCGTTCTGCATGGCCAGATCCATGACCTTGCAGATCTTCTGGGCGTGCGTCTCGCTCAGCGAACCACCGAAAACCGTAAAATCCTGCGAAAACACATAGGTGAGCCGGCCATTGATCGTACCCCAGCCCGTCACCACCCCGTCGCCGGGAACGATCTGCTCGTCCATGCCGAACTCTCTCGTCCGGTGGGTGACGAACATGTCGTATTCTTCGAAACTGCCTGGATCGAGCAAAACGTCCAGCCGCTCGCGCGCCGTCAGCTTGCCCTTGGCATGCTGCGCGTCGATGCGTCGTTCGCCCCCGCCCTGCCGCGCCTGCTCCCGCCTTGCCTCAAGCGCATTGATCACCTCTTGCATCCCGGCCCTCCTTATCGCGCTCGACACTAACGCAATTTTCGCGTTTGGCGAGAGTCGAAGCTATTGAAAGTCCATGACATTCGCGGATCAGCGTTTTGGCTGGACGATCACGCGTCCCTTGACCTGACCGGCCAGTATTTTCTCGCCCACGGCCGGAAGCTCCTCGAGCCCGGTTTCGGTCACCATGCGCTCATAGGCGGAAAAGCTGAAAATGCTCGCCAGCCTTTCCCACGCCGCGACGCGGGTTTCATAGGGTTGCATGACGCTGTCGATCCCGGCCAGCGTTACACCGCGCAGGATAAACGGAATGACGCTCGCCTCCCAGGCGTCGCCCGCCGCCAGCCCGACCGCCGCAACGCAGCCGCCCTGGTGCATCTGCTTAAGCAGTTCACCCAAAGGCGCTCCGCCGACATTGTCCACGGCCCCAATCCACCGTGTGCCGAGCAGTTTTTTGGTTGAAGGCGCCAGCACATCGCGCCCGACCACCTGCGCCGCGCCCAGGGCACGCAACTCGTCGGCAAGATCGGGCCGGCCGCTCATGGCATGCACCTTGTACCCCAGGCGAGCGAGCAGCAGAGTGGCCATGGACCCCACGCCTCCGCCCGCTCCGGTGACGAGAATATCGCCATCGGCCGGTTTGATGCCGTCCGACTTCAAACGGTTGACCGCGAGCATCGCCGTCAGCCCCGCCGTCCCCAGAACCATCGCGTCCCGGGTGGACATGGTTTGGGGAAGTGGCACCAGCCAGTCGGCATCGACGCGGGCCCGCGTCGAAAATCCGCCCCAATGCCATTCGCCCACCCTCCATCCGGTGAGCACCACGGCCTGACCCGGATGATATCTCGGATCGCCGCTCTCGATGACCCGGCCGGCGAAATCGACACCGCCGATATGGGGATAGCTGCGCACCATCCCGCCCAGCCCGTGAAGGACCATTCCATCCTTGTAGTTGAAGCCGGCCCAGTCGATCCCGACCAGGACATTGCCCTCAGGCAGATCGCTTTCGTCGACATCGACGATTTTGGAGACGATTTTGCCGTTTTCAGTCTTGTCGGTAACCAGCGCCCTGAATGTCATTGAGTTCCTCCCCTGCGCCATCTCAACGCGATTTCGTGCCGGCGTCCAGTTGGTTTCGCTCACCCGACGATAACCGGCGACATTTCCCCTTCGGTATTTCGTCCCTCTCCGCGACGGCGCGGAACTCGGCTGCATATGGGCGCGTTCCGCTCGCGAGGATGGTTTTCGTGCGGAGAACCCGCGATCGGCAATTCGGCCGTAGCCACCGCGTCCCCGGCTGCGTCCGATAGGGAGGAGTGAACCGCTTACGTCCCGCAAGGAACGTGTTTGCGTCATTCCTCCCGCCCTCTTGGCCGCTAAGGCCATGGATCGTCGCGGTTTGCCCCTCCCGGATCGCGACGGAAGCCCGGTGGGTCATCCGCGATCGGCCGGGTTTCATCGGGGAGAGGGGAAAATGTCCTTGCCCGCCAATGCGGAAGGGCACCTCTCCCCGGAACTTTTCCCCAGCCTTTTCCGTCAGACTTGCCAGATGCCGCCGCGTGGAGCATTGTTCACTCTGTATGCGGCGTTAACTCTCTGGAAACCATGCCGCTCTTAGGGGCTATGTTTCCAGACCTGTGCGGGAGGCCACCATGATGACCACGCCACGCCTCGTCAGCCTGACCGCCCTTGCGGCCAGCCTGTTCATCGTCATCCTGACGATTACCCAAGCCAATGGATTGACGGGAGCGCCTGAAAGCGGCGTAACCAGCCTTGCCTGTTTCGATGCCGTCAGCCAAACCGGCTGCCAAGCCTCTGGCGCCACGACCCAGGCCAGTTTGCTGCGTTGAACTGAACACGTCTGGCCGGGACACCCTGGCCAGACCTTCGTAAAAGTTGAAACGAGTGGTGATGACGATGGCGTGATCGCAAGGTTCGCCAGCGATAGGAACTATTTGTTCTTTCGCGACATTGACCGGGCGGAGTATACGCAACAATCAGATCAGAGGTTATGCACGACACGGTTTCGGCTATTCTAGCCGCGGGCCCGGGCCCAGTAGCGCTTTTCGTCGATTTCGACGGAACGCTCGTCGATATTGCCCCCAGCCCGGACGCGGTCATAGTTCCGCCCGGTCTCCCCGACCGGTTGCGCTCTCTGTATTCAGCTCTCGACGGAGCCGTCGCCGTCGTCACCGGCCGAACCATAGACGCCATCGACGGCTTTCTTCCTTCGCAGCAATTTGCCGTCAGTGGCGGCCACGGCGCCGAACGCCGCCTGCTCGGACGCCGCGAAGCCGCCGATGTCCAAACCCTCAACGCCGCCGCCGCCATCGCCCGGCGCCTTGCGGATACGCTGGATGGGCAGACTGGCATTCTCATCGAACCCAAACCGACCGGCGTTGCCGTTCATTACCGCGCCGTCCCCGAAAAAGAGGCGATAGCGCGTGCGGCCATGGCGCGGGCGCTCGAAGGGTTCAACGATTTTCATGCGATTGCGGGCAAGATGGTCATCGAGGCAAGGCCGGAGGGGGCCAACAAGGGCTCGGCCATCGAGCGCTTGCTGCATGTTAATCCGTTCGCCGGCCGCACGCCCATTTTCATCGGCGACGACGTAACCGACGAGGACGGTTTCGCCGCCGCCGATCGCCTCGGCGGGTTCGGCATCAGGATCGGCGAGGGAGAGACCCGCGCCCGCTTCATCCTCGCCGATATCGCCCAGCTATACGACTATTTCGACGCCCTTATCGAAAGGGAACGAAACCGCGCATCGCACGCTTCCGTGGACACGGGCGTTCAGGAAGGCATGGTCAAATGAGCCGTCTCATCATCGTTTCCAATCGAATACCGGGAAAGGCTCCCGCCGCCGGCGGCCTCGCCGTAGCGCTCAAGAAAACGCTCTCCACCCGTGACGGGTTTTGGTTCGGTTGGTCGGGGGCGTTCTCCGAACGTCCGGAAAAAGAGGCTCGTTTCGAAACCATCGACGGCATGCGCATCGGTTCGATCGATCTCACGCGATCCGACCACCAATCCTATTATGCCGGCTTTTCCAACTCGATCCTCTGGCCCTCCTTCCACCTCCGGCTCGATCTCACCGACATCCAGTCGCACTGGTATGAAGGATACAGGCGCGTCAACGCCCAGTTCGCCGATGCAATCGCAAAGCACGTCCAACCCGGCGATATTATCTGGGTTCATGACTACCACCTGATCCCGCTCGCGACCGAATTGCGCCGCCGCAATATTCGCAACAAGATCGGCTTCTATCTCCACATCCCCTTCCCCACGCCCGACGCGCTGAACGCCATTCCCCACCACGAGGAATTGCTCAACGACCTGCTCGCCTACGATCTCGTCGGCATGCAGGCCCAGCGCGATGTCGCCGCCTTCAACGAATTCCTCGCTCATGAGGAGATGTATCGACAAGCGGGCGGGACCCCTGTCGAACTCGATCTCGGCGACACGACGATCGAAGCCTTCCCCATCGGCTCGGACCCCGATGCCTTCGCCAAGCTCGCCGTCAGCCCCAACGCGCGCAAGATGTACAAGAAAGTCGAGCGTGCCATGAACGGGCGCGCCATGATCCTGGGCGTCGACAGGCTCGACTATTCCAAGGGCCTCCCCCAGCGCGTGCAGGCCTATGAGAAATTGCTGGAAAACAACGCCAGCCTGCGCCGCGTGGTCCACATGATCCAGATCGCCCCGCCATCGCGCGATACGATCAAGGAATACCAGGTCATTTCCGATGAGCTGGATACGACGGTGGGACGGCTCACCGGACGTTTCGCCGAACCCGATTGGCTCCCGATCACCTATGTGAAACGCGCCTACGCCCAAGCGTCTTTGGCCGGTCTCTACCGCCTCGCCTGCGTCGGCCTCGTCACTCCCCTGCGCGACGGCATGAACCTGGTCGCCCATGAATATGTCGGCTCGCAAGACCCCGAAAACCCCGGCGTTCTGGTCCTCTCACGCTTTGCCGGCGCGGCCGAGATTTTCCATGACGCGCTGATCGTCAATCCCTTCGATACCGATGAGACGGCAGAAGCCATGCGCCGCGCACTGGCCATGCCGCTCGACGAGCGCAAGGAGCGCTGGCGCCATCTCTTCGAGGTGGCGCGCACCCATAACATCGAAAACTGGGCCGAGAGCTACCTCCGCGCGCTCACCGGCGAGACGACGGAAACCGGGGGCGACGACACTGAAAAGCCCGATAAGGACAGCAAAAATCCAATACTGCAGCGCACCACCACCGCGCTGGGCCATTCGACCGGAACGACGCTCCAGCGTCTGGCGCCACGTTTCCTGCTGCCGCCCTGGCTGCGGGCGGTTTTTTCGGCAATATAGACGCTGCCGTCATGGGGGATTTTCAGGTGCGATCAGCCAAGCCCGATTTCGATGCTTTCTTCGACAGCTACGTGGCCGCCTATAATCGCTCGCTCGGCGAACGCGTCGACGTCAAGGCGATCCGGTCCCATTTCTCGGAAAGCTTCATAGCCGCAGGTCCTGGATCGGTGATGACGGGCGACAATGACGAAGCCTTCGGAGAAACGCTCGAAAAGGGTTACGCCTTCTATAAATCGATCGGCACGAAAAAGATGGAAGTCACCGGGGTCGATGTGACCGATATCGATGACGGACACTCCCTCGCCAAGGTCCATTACAGAGCCGAATACGAAAAGGATGGCGAAACGATCGCCATCCCGTTTTCAGTTGCCTACATGCTCGAAGAGCGCGACGGCCATCTTAAAATCTTCGGCTTCGTGGCAGGAGATGAGATGGCCGTTTACCGTCAATATGGTTTGACACTCCCAGCCGAACGCTAGTCTCAGGGAGCGGCTGGCGTTTCCGTTTCCGCCGGTGTCTCGGCAGGCGCCTCCGTTTCGGCCGGTGCCTCGGCGGGTGTCTCTGCCGGCGCTTCGACCGGAGCGGTATTTTCAACCGGCGGGGCCGCCTCGGGTTCCTCGGGCGCCGGAGTGGAAAGTTCGGTCAGATCGTCACCGACCTCCTCGCCTGCGGTGGTGTCTTCAATGGTCTCGCCGGCGCCGGTTGTGGTCGCGGTGTCGTCATAGGTTGACGTGCTGAACCAATAGACCAGCGCAAAAAGGATCACGATCCCGATCAATCCAAAGATCAAGGCGCGCGTGTTCATCTTGCGGCTGTTGCCCTGCCGCATTTCGGTTTTGTTGAGCTCGGGCCCGTTGTCGGTCATTCCTGCATCCCTCGTGTGCCGGGACTCTGCCGCGCCCGTACGGGCCGCCGCGACGCGGTCGGCTTACCTTAACGCCAGTGCGGGGCTCCGCGTTCCCTTCGCTAGCGCCGCGAAAATAGGCAGGCGAAAAATAGCGTTCAACAACCCGCCAGAGAGGGTGCAATCATCCTTGCGCCGCGCTATGGGTGACGACATAGTGCATTTTGTCCAATTGGTCTAAATTTGACGTCAGATGAGCGCAACCGGCCGTGAACCGCTTTTGTCCCTCAAGGGGCTGACCAAGTCTTTCGGGACTTTCAAGGCTAACGATTGCGTGGACCTCGATATCTATCCTGGAGAAATCCACGCGTTGCTGGGTGAAAACGGCGCGGGAAAATCCACCTTCGTCAAGATGCTCTATGGCGCGCTCCAGCCCGACGAGGGCGAAATCGTCTGGCGCGGTAAGCCCGTTACCATCCCCAGCCCGGCCCATGCGCGCCAATTGGGCATCGGCATGGTCTTCCAGCATTTTTCGCTGTTCGAGGCCCTGACGGTAGCCGAAAACGTCGCCGTGGCCCTGCCCGGCACGAATTCGCTCAAAACGGTCGCCACCGAGCTTGAAGCCATTTCGCGAGCCTACGGCCTGCCGCTCAAGGCGGAAGCCTATGTCCACGATCTTTCGGTTGGCGAACGCCAGCGCATCGAAATCGTCCGCTGCCTCCTGGGCCACCCCGACCTCGTGATCATGGACGAGCCGACCTCCGTGCTCACCCCTCAGGAGGTCGAAGATCTTTTCGCCGTGCTGCGCAAGCTCTCCGCCGAGGGCAAGGCGATCCTTTATATCTCCCACAAACTCGAGGAAGTGCGGGTGCTCTGCGAACGCGCGACGATCCTGCGTCACGGCAAGGTCGTCGGCACTTGCGTTCCGCGCGAAGAATCCGCCGCCTCGATTGCCCGCATGATGGTGGGGGCCGACATTCACCAGATCCGGCCTGCCAGAACCCGACCCCACGGCGCCGAGCCCCTTCTTTCCGTCACCGATCTCTCGATGGAATCCCGCGACGTCTTCGGCACCCGCCTCATGAACGTCTCCCTCGATCTCTACCCCGGCGAAATCGTCGGCATCGCCGGCATCGCCGGCAACGGACAATCGGAACTTTTCGACGTCATCTCCGGCGAGCGGCCGGCCGGCCGCCCCGACCAGGTCAAACTGCTCGGCAAATCGGTAGGCCATGACGACATTTCCGCCCGTCGCGCCATGGGAGCGGTGTTTATTTCCGAGGAACGGCTCGGTCACGCGACGGTGCCCGACTTCGCCCTCAGCGAGAACGTCATCCTCACCCGCCACGGCGTCAATCCCAGCCTCAGGTCTGGCCCGTTTCTCAATCGCGACCGTGCGCGCAAACTGCTCGATGCCATCACCCAGACGCTCGATGTCCGCAAAAGCGCCGAAGACCCGGCCGCGCAATCGCTCTCGGGTGGCAATCTGCAAAAATTCATCATCGGCCGTGAAGTGCTCGAAGGCGCCCGCGTAATCGTCGTCAACCAGCCGACCTGGGGCGTGGATGCCGGCTCGGCCGCCCGCATCCGGCAAACGCTTGTCGATCTGGCCGCCGGCGGTGCCGGGGTTCTGGTCATTTCCCAGGATCTCGACGAACTCTTCGAATTCGCCGATCGCCTTGCCGCCATTGTCGAAGGCCATCTTTCCGCTTTCGAGCCCGTCGCCGCGACCAACCGAAACGCCATCGGCCTCAAGATGTCGGGCGCGACCGAAGGAGCATCGGCATGAGGCTCGAACTCATCAAGCGCGGCAATCCCTCACGCGCCCTGCGCTTTTTCTCGCCGCTGATCGGCCTTGCGCTGGCGCTCGTGACGGGCGCCATCATGTTCGCCATCCTCGGCCATAACCCGATCGAAGCGCTCTATATCTATTTCATCGAGCCGCTGACCGAGCTTTGGTCGATCCATGAATTGCTGATCAAGGCCGCGCCGTTGATCCTCATGGGGGCGGGCCTTTCGGTCTGCTATCTCTCCAACAACTGGAATATCGGTGCCGAAGGCCAGTTCATCATGGGCGCGCTGGCCGGCTCGATCTTTCCGGTGCTTTTCACCGACCTGCAAGGCCCGTTCGTCCTGCCCTTGATGCTCGCCTTCGCCATTGTGGGCGGAGCGCTATGGGCCTTTATCCCGGCCATTCTCAAGGCGCGCTTCAACACCAACGAAATCCTCGTCAGCCTGATGCTCGTCTATGTGGCCGAGCTGATCCTGGATTATCTGGTTCGCGGCCCATGGCGTAACCCCGGCGGCATGAACTTTCCTGAATCCGTGCGCTTTCATGAATTTGCCCGCATACCCGAATTGATGCCTGCCGACGGGCGCGCCAATTGGGGTTTCGTCATCGCCATATTGGTGGCGCTCGGCATTTGGCTGCTGCTCAGCCGCACCCTCAAGGGCTTTGAAATCAAGGTGCTCGGCGCTAGCCCGCGCGCCGGCCGTTTCGCCGGGTTCGACGCAAAAAAGATGGTGATCTTCGCCTTTCTGGTCGCCGGCGCCTGCGCGGGGCTGGCCGGCATCATCGAAGTGGCGGGTGCTTCGGGCCAACTCCGTCCCATTATCTCTCCAGGATATGGCTTTACGGCAATTATCGTTGCCTTCCTGGGGCGGTTGAACCCGCTGGGCGTCATCGTCGCCGGGCTGGTTCTCGCCCTCACCTATCTGGGTGGCGAGGCGGCGCAGATTTCCCTTGGCCTCTCCGACAAGGTTGCCCGCGTCTTCCAAGGCTGCCTGCTGCTTTACATCCTCGCCTGCGATACCCTCATTCACTACCGCATCCGCCTCACGCGATCGCCGAAACCGGCGGGGGAGATTGCCGATGCTTGAGTCGATCCTCCTGACCATCGCAACCGCAGCCACGCCGCTGCTTCTGGCCGCCATGGGCGAACTCGTGGTCGAGCGTTCCGGTGTGCTCAATCTCGGCGTCGAAGGCATGATGGTCATGGGCGCCGTCGGCGGTTTCGTCGGCATGATCCTGACGGGAAATCCGTATCTTGGCGCCATAGTCGGCGTTCTTTTCGGTGTCGCGCTTTCCTTGCTCTTCGCCGTCCTCACGCTGACCTTCGCGACCAATCAGGTCGCCACCGGTCTGGCGTTGACCATTCTTGGTCTCGGCCTATCCGGTCTCATCGGCGAGCCTTATGTCGGACGTTCGGCAGTCCGCATGCCGGTTCTCGATGTTCCCGTGCTCTCGGATTTGCCCATCATCGGCCGCCTGCTCTTCGGTCAGGACATAATATTTTATATATCGATTGCGCTGGTCGTCGGCGTCGCCTGGTTCCTGTTCCGCACCCGCGCCGGCCTCACGCTGCGCGCGATCGGCGACAACCACGCTTCGGCGCACGCGCTGGGCATCAAGGTCATCCGCTATCGCTATCTTGCGGTGATGTTCGGCGGCGCTTGCGCGGGACTGGCCGGCGCGCACTTGTCGCTGGTTTACACCCCCCAATGGACCGAGAACATGTCGGCGGGCCGTGGCTGGATTGCCCTGGCGCTCGTGGTCTTTGCCTCCTGGCGGCCCTTCCGCGTTCTCGCCGGGGCCTATCTCTTCGGCGCCGTCTCCATCGGCCAATTGCATGCACAGGCGCTGGGAGTGGGAATTCCCTCCCAGTTCCTCTCCGCCCTGCCCTATCTCGCCACCGTCATCGTTCTGGTCCTCATCTCCCAGAACCGGCGGCTGACGCTGATCAATACGCCTGCCACCCTCGGCAAAAGCTTCGTGCCGGATCGTTAATCAACAAGACACGCAAAGGAAGGAACCCATGAAAACGCTCCTCACCACCCTCGCGGCAGCCACCGCGCTTTCGGCCACCCTCGTCCCCGCCGCCATCGCGCAGGACGGTCCGGTGGAAGCCTGCTTCGTCTATGTCGGCTCTCACACCGACGGCGGCTGGAGCCAGGCGCACGACATCGCCCGCATGCAGGTCGAAGAGCATTTCGGCGAAGCCGTCGAAACGAGCTATATCGAAAACATCGCCGAAGCCAATTCCGAAGGCGCCATCGAACGCCTGGCACGCTCGGGTTGCGACATCGTCTTCACCACCTCCTTCGGCTTCATGGACCCCACGATCGCCGTAGCCGAACGGTTCCCGGACGTGCTCTTCGAACACGCCACCGGCTACAAGACCGCCGCGAACGTATCGGTCTATAATTCCCGTTTCTATGAAGGCCGCTACATCCAGGGCGTGATCGCCGCTTCCATGTCGGAAACCGGCACCGCTGGCTATATCGGCTCTTTCCCCATCCCCGAAGTTGTCCAGGGCATCAACGCCTTCATGCTCGGCGCGCAGTCGATCAATCCCGACTTTGCCGTCAAGGTCGTCTGGGCCAACTCCTGGTACGATCCGGGCGCCGAGGCCGATGCCGCCAAGGTTCTGATGGATCAGGGAGTCGATATCATCACCCAGCACACAGATTCCACCGCTCCCATGCAGGAAGCGGCGGCGCGTGGGATCAAGGCATTCGGCCAGGCTTCCGACATGATCGAAGCGGGTCCGGAAACCCAACTCACCGCCATCGTCGACACCTGGGCGCCCTATTATATCGAGCGCATTCAGGCGGTTATCGACGGCACCTGGGAAACCTCTGACCGCTGGGACGGCCTGGCCCAAGGCATCCTGACCATGGCGCCTTACACCAACATGCCCGAGGATATCTCCGCGCTGGCCGAAGAAACCGAAGCGGCCATCATTGCCGGCGATCTCGTGCCTTTTACCGGGCCGATCAACAAGCAGGACGGGTCGGTTTGGCTGGCTGAGGGTGAGCAGGCCGACGATGCGACGCTGCTCGGCCTCAACTTCTATGTCGAGGGGATCGACGACCAGTTGCCGCAGTAAACCGGGCGTTCTGCATTCAGGAAACGGCGGCAGCGATGCCGCCGTTTTTGTTTCTTGACCGCGCCGGAGCCGAGGACCACCATGGGCTTGAACGATAAGGGAAAATCATGACCGACGCCGCTACCCTCGCCAGGATGATCCGCGCCGGTCGGGGCCTTGAACCGGCCGATCTGGTGATCAAGAACGTCCGGCGGCTCGACGTGATTACCGGGGAGATCACGCTTACCGACATCGCGATCGTCGCCGACAGGATCGTTGGCATATCCGGCATATACGAGTCGAGATCGGAGATAGATGGCGGTGAACGCTACGCTGTTCCGGGGTTTATCGACACCCATCTGCATATAGAATCCTCGCTGGTCACCCCGCTAGAATTCGACCGGTGCGTTCTCCCCCGAGGGGTCACCACCGTCGTCTGCGATCCCCATGAGATCGCCAACGTGATCGGCGCGGCGGGGATAAGATATTTCCTCGACTGCGCCGAGCGCACGATCATGGACATCAGGATCAATCTTTCCTCCTGCGTGCCCGCTACCGCGTTCGAGACGGCGGGGGCGCGGCTGGAGATCGAAGACCTGCTGCCGTTCGCCGACCATCCCAAGGTCATCGGGCTAGCCGAAATGATGAACTTTCCCGGCGTTCTGGCCGGCGATCCGCAGATTCTAAAAAAGCTCGAAGCCTTTCAGGATCGGCATCTCGACGGCCATGCGCCGCTGTTGTCGGGCAAGGACCTCAACGGCTATCTCGCCGCCGGCATCCGCACCGACCACGAGGCGACCAGCGCCGCCGAAGCGCGCGAGAAACTTGCCAAGGGCATGGCGATCCTGATCCGCGAGGGTTCGGTTTCCAAGGACCTCGACGCCCTTGCCGAAATCCTCGATGAAAATACCTCGGCGTTCGTTGCGCTCTGTACCGACGACCGCAACCCGCTCGATATCGCCGAGGAAGGCCATCTGGACAGTTCCATCCGGCGGCTGATCGCCCATGGCTGCCCCCTCCATCACGTCTATCGTGCGGCGTCCCACTCGGCGGCTCGGATTTTCGGGCTCAAGGATCGCGGGCACGTCGCGCCGGGCTGGCGCGCCGATATCGTGCTGCTCGACAGTCTTGAGGAGTGCCGCGTCTCGGACGTGATCTCGGCGGGGCGGCTGGTGACGCCTGACCTCTGGCCGACGCGGGAAGCCGTCGCGCCGGTGGGGCTCGATTCCATGAAGGCGACGCCGGTCGAGCCCAAGACCTTCCTCACGCCAGCCGATCCTGACAAGAACGAAGTGCCGGTGATCGGGGTCAAGCCCGGCCTCATCCTCACCTTCCGCGAAAGCGCCGCGCTGGCCTCTGAAGGCGGGAGCCTGATGCCGGATACGGATGCCGATGTCATCAAGCTGGCCGTCATCGAACGTCACGGCATCAACGGCAATATCGGCCGGGCTTTCGTCAAAGGCTTTGGTCTCAAGCGCGGTGCCATTGCGTCATCGGTCGGCCATGACAGCCACAACATCACGGTGGTGGGCGTCACCGATGAGGATATGGCGCTCGCGGTCAATCGGCTGATCGAAATCGGCGGCGGGTTCGCCGTGGCCTGCGAAGGCGAAATCCTCGCCGACCTCGCGCTGCCCATCGCGGGCTTGATGAGCCTCGAACCCTTCGAAATCGTCATCGAACATCTCCAGCACCTGCGGCAGGCCGCCCAGGCGCTTGAGTGCACGCTGCCCGAACCCTTCCTTCAGGTGGCGTTTCTCGCCCTGCCCGTCATCCCGCATCTGAAGATGACCGACAGGGGATTGTTCGACGTGGACAAATTCGATTTCGTCTAACGCGCCAGTCCCGCTTCCA
Source organism: Pelagibacterium mangrovi (assembly GCF_036662815.1). Classification (NCBI taxonomy): domain Bacteria; kingdom Pseudomonadati; phylum Pseudomonadota; class Alphaproteobacteria; order Hyphomicrobiales; family Devosiaceae; genus Pelagibacterium; species Pelagibacterium mangrovi. The sequence goes on from NZ_JBAFXA010000007.1 coordinate 142,401, forward strand.
CAGTCGTTTCGACGGGCGTTGCCGGATCTCCATCCACGGCCGCCTCGATGAGCGGCACCAGTCGGTCGAGAAGGTAGTTGAGGCTGAGCGGGGTGGCGAAAGAGAAGGCCCCCGAAAGGAGATAGTCGGCGAACACTTCCCGGCCCTCCTGATGGGCGGCGAGCCGTTCGCGCAGCGCGAGACCGCGAATCTGTTCGACATTGCCCGCGCCGATGATCCAGACTAGAAGGTCCGCTTCGAGCATCGTCAGGTCTTCCTGGGAGATTTCGACGTTGAAGTCTCCCTCGTCGCCAAGCGCATCGATCGCGTCGGGCGTGGCAAACCCGAGTTGTCCGAGAAGCTGGGCGCGAATATCGACGGAGCGATAAACGCCCGGGAAGGTGACATTGAAGGCGATCACCGCTTCCATGTCTCCCCATTCGGGATGTTCGGCAGCAATCGCGGCAATCCGTTCTTCGAGATCGTCCACCAGCCGATCGGCCTCCTCCCCCTGGCCGACAATCCGGCCCACGGTGCGAGCACGCTCGGCCCAGGGTGTGGAGTAATCGGTATATTGCGCTTCGGCGGCGATCACCGGCGCGATCCGGGAAAGCTCCTCATATTGTTCCTCGGTGATCCCCGAACCGATCCCCTCGATCACATCGGGTTGGAGCGCCGCGATCTGCTCGTAATTGATCTCGGTGAGCACGAACGGCTCCGCATCGCCCAGCGCATCCTGCGCCCACGGCCAGACCGAATGGGGAAACTCGCCATACCAATGCCGCAACCCCACCGGCACCACGCCCAGCGCCAGATAGTGGTCGGCTCCGCTATAGGTGAGGGTCACCACGCGTTCGGGCTGCTCTTCAATGACGGTGGTGCCGAAGCGATGCTCGAACGTCTGCGGAAACTCCTGCGCCATTGCAGGCAAGGCCCACGCCATGGCGATCACCATCCCCCAAATTCGTACCGCTCGTCCCATGCTGTCCTCCGCTTGATCCACGATGCCGATCCAGCATGTTCATGAATTAACATGACCGGACAAGTCAAGTTACGGATAACTTCTCATCGGGCTTGATTAAGCCGGTTTCCCCATTATCTGTTGTCACATGAACAAAGAGCGGTCTCGCCTCGAACGCCTTTTCCTCCGCCTCGAAGCGAGGTTTCCCCGCTTTGCGATGGTGATCTTTGTTCTGCGTCAGCCCTGGGCGATGCTCATCCGCATACCGCTCGGCATCGTGCTGGTGATCGGCGGGGTTTTGTCGTTCCTGCCCATTCTCGGCATCTGGATGCTGCCGCTGGGTCTGTTGCTGCTGGCCATCGACCTGCCGTTTCTGCAGCGCCCGATGAGCGCGACGGTGTTGCGTGGCGAGCGTCAGTGGAAAATCTGGCGCCGGAACCGCCGCGACAGGGCAGCCCCGCCCCATTCGTGAGCGCGGGGGTTAGTTCACAGACGGTATTTCTGGCAGATGCTGCGCTGGATTCCGGAAGGCCCTTCGAGCATAGCTCTCAGGGCGTTGAATCGAGTCCAAGTGATCGCCTCAACCACTCCGGCCCTAGCGCGCAGCCTTCTTTTCCCGGCGCTTTGCGTGCAGGATCGGCTCGGTGTAGCCTGATGGCTGTTCGGCCCCTTCGAGAGCGAGGGCGAGCGCAGCCTGAAAGGCGAGGGAAGATTCCGGGGTGTCGCTCATGCGTTCGTATGCCGGATCACCCGCGTTCTGCTCATCGACCACCTTGGCCATGCGGGTGAAGGTCGCGACCACCTCATCCTGCGTCACCACCCCGTGCCAGAGCCAATTCGCGATGGCCTGGCTGGAAATGCGGCAGGTGGCACGGTCTTCCATTAGCGCCACGTCGTTAATGTCGGGCACCTTCGAACAGCCGATGCCCTGATCAATCCAGCGCACAACATAGCCAAGAATCCCTTGCGCGTTGTTGTCCAGCTCGCGCTGGATCTCTTCTGCCGAAAGGATCGAGGGATCGAGCGCGGGCATGGAAAACAGCTCGCGCAGCGGCGGTATGGGCTCGTTGTGCCGGCGCTTCTGGGCCTCGAACACATCGACCTCGTGATAGTGCAGCGCGTGCAAGATCGCCGCCGTCGGGGATGGCACCCAGGCGCAATTTGCGCCAGCCTTGGGGTGCCCGATCTTTTGGGCCATCATGTCGGCCATATCGTCGGGCTTGGCCCACATGCCCTTGCCGATCTGCGCCCTGCCGGAAAATCCGCAGGCAATGCCGATGGTGACGTTGCGGTCCTCATAGGCCTGCAACCAACGCTCCGAGCGCACCTTGTCCTTGGGTAGGACCGGCCCGGCTTCCATTGCCGTATGGATTTCGTCGCCCGTGCGATCGAGAAAGCCGGTATTGATGAAGAACACCCGCTCGCGCGCCGCATGAATGCACGCCTTGAGGTTGGCCGATGTCCGCCGCTCCTCGTCCATGATGCCGATCTTGATGGTATTGACCGGCAGGCCGAGGATTTTTTCGACTTCGCCGAACACATTACAAGCGAACAGCACTTCGGTCGGCCCATGCATCTTGGGCTTGACGATGTAGATCGATCCCGTCGCCGAATTTGCCCGCCGCTCAAGGTCGTGCATGGCGCAGAGGGCCGTAATGAGGGCATCCATCACCCCTTCGCCGATGGGCTGGCCCTCGGCGTCGAGCACGGCATCGGTGGTCATGAGGTGGCCGACATTGCGCACCAGTTGCAACGCGCGGCCCTTGACCGTCAGCGAGCCGCCCGGGGCGGTATAGGTCCGGTCATCGTTGAGGCGGCGCGTGACGGTCCTGCCGCCCTTTTCGAACGTATCGGCCAGATCGCCCTTCATCAGTCCGAGCCAATTGCGATAGACGCCAACCTTGTCTTCCGCATCGACCGCAGCGACCGAATCCTCGCAATCCTGAATTGTAGTCAGCGCGCTTTCGACGATCACATCAGCCAGATGGGCGGGATGCTCGCTGCCGATCGGGTGGCCGGCGTCCACCACCAATTCCACATGCAGGCCGTGGTGCCGGAGCAAGATCCGCGTGACGTCACCGTCCTCCACATAGCCGACGAAGGCCTCGGGATGGGCAAGGCGAGCGGGTCCGTCCTGACTTTCGATCACCAGTTGCGCGGTGTCGCCGGATTGATCGACGCCATAACGCGTCACCGCCCAATGCTTGACGCCCAGGAGCGGAAACGCCTCATCGAGGAAATGGCCGACGCGCGCGAACACTTCTCCGCCGCGCTGGGGATTGTATTGAGCCGCCGGCGCCAGATCGCCCTCTTGCGAGATGGCATCGGTGCCGTAGAGAGCGTCGTAGAGGCTTCCCCAGCGGGCATTGGCGGCGTTGAGGGCATAACGGGCGTTGGAGACGGGGACGACAAGCTGAGGACCGCACAGGGTTGCAATCTCGGGATCGAGGTTTTCGGTTTCGATCCTGAAATCCTCGGGCTCGTCCTCGATATAGCCGATTTCACGCAGGAAATCCTCATAGGCCATAGGGTCCTTGGCCACCGGACCATTGTCCCGATGCCACTCGTCGATGCGGTTCTGCATGCCGTCGCGAATTTCCAGAAGCTCGCGATTGCCCGGCATATAGGTAGCGATCAATTCGGCAAAGCCCGACCAGAAGGCATCGGCGGTTACGGAAACACCGGCGAGCGCCTCGTTTTCAACGAATGAGGCTAAACGCCCATCGACCTTAAGGCCGGCGCGGATCACATAATCGCTCATTGCAACACTCCTGCTCATTTCCTGCTCGATAACCCGGCGATGGATTTTCGCCAAGCAGGGGCGGAAATCAGTTCCGCGATGTGGAAACTAGCTCAGCCGCGACTTGGCCGGTTCGCCCGCCACATAGGTTTCGGCCACCACGCGATCATCCCCGCAGGTTTGGAGCAGGAACAGCTCTTCCGACAAGCTCTCGACCTGTTCCATCTTGAGCGCCATATGCGGCAGGGCCTTGGCGTCGAGCACCACGATATCGGCATCGGCGCCCACTTCGAGCGAGCCGATCACATGGTCGAGCGACAGCGCCCGCGCATTGCCCAGCGTCATCATGAAAAAGCTCTCGATGGGCGACAGCCGCTGTCCGCGCAATTGCAGCACCTTGTAGCCCTCATCGAGCGTGCGCAGCATGGAATAGCTGGTGCCCCCGCCGACATCGGTCGCCACCCCGATCCGCACATTGCCGGCCATCATCCGCTGGCGGTCGAAAAGCCCCGAGCCGATGAACAGGTTGGACGTGGGGCAGAACACCGCGACCGATCCGGTTTCGTACATCACCGAAATTTCGCGGTCGTTCATATGGATGCAATGGCCGAGCAGGGTTTTGGGCCCGAGCAGGCCATAATGTTCGTATATCCCCAGGTAATCGGGGAGGTTGGGGTAAAGCTCTCTAGCGAATTCGATCTCGCCCAGGCTTTCGTTCACATGCGTCTGGACATAGGCGTCGGGGAACTCGCGCACCAGATCCTGGGCCATTTCGAGCTGTTCATGGCTCGAGGTCAGCGCGAAACGCGGGGTGATGGCATAGTGGAGCCGGTCCACGCCGTCCCATTTCTCCAAAAGGGCCTTGGAATCGTCATAGCTCTGCTGCGGGGTGTCGCGCAGACCTTCGGGGGCGTTGCGATCCATCATCACCTTGCCGGCGATCATCCGCATGTCGCGCTTTTGGGCTTCCTTGAAGAAGGCCTCGGCCGATTGGGGATGGACCGTGCAATAGACCGCCGCTGTCGTCGTTCCGTAGCGCACGAGTTCGTCGCAGAACGCCGACGCGATCCGGCCAGCATGGGTCATGTCGGCGAAGCGCTGTTCCTCGATGAAGGTATAGGTGTTGAGCCATTCGAGCAGGTCCTTGGCATACGAGCCGATGACCTGCATCTGCGGGTAGTGGACGTGGGTATCGATGAAGCCGGGCAGGATCAGGCCGGGCCGGTGGTCGATGATTTCGGCTTTCGGTGCCGTGAGCTTGAGGGCGTCGTTCCATTCGCCCACCGAGACGATCTTGCCCTCGTCGACAACCACGGCGCCATCCTCGATGTAGCGATAGCTGGCGTGATCGTCCGGGCTTTGGGGCTCGGCAATGAAGGTCAGCACGCGCCCACGCAATATCTTCGACGTCAAAAACTCTGCTCCCCTGTTACCGACTGGTACCAGACGACCAGCAATTCACGTTCCTGTTCGGTCATGAACGACACGTTTCCCGGCGGCATGGCGTGGCTGCGGCCGGACTGGATATAGATTTCGCGCGCATGCTCGGCGATCCGTTCGGGCGTATCGAGCCGCACGGCCTTGGGCGTTACCGCAACGCCCGGATAGACCGGCTCGGCAGTGTGGCACATGGCGCAACGTCCCATTACGATATTGGAAGCTTCAGCAAAATGCACGTCAGACATGAGCGCCTGCGCGGCGCGACTTGCCGCACCCGCATCGGCGCTGGTCTTGGGATAGCTCGACAACCAGACGATGCCGATGAACAGGATCAGCGCCAGCGCGAAAGTCCAGTGCGGGCGCTCGCCCGTCGCGTGCATGGTGTTGAAGAAGTGGCGGATAAGGACACCGATCAAAAAGATCAGGCCTGCGATGGCCCAGCTGTATTCGGTGGCGAAAGCCAGCGGATAGTGGTTGGACAGCATGAAGAACAGCACCGGCAGCGTGAGGTAATTATTGTGCACGCTGCGCTGTTTCGATTGCTTGCCCAGCGCTGGATCGGGCGCCTCGCCGGCCTTCATCGCGGCGACGATCTTTTTCTGGTTGGGGATGATTATGAAAAACACGTTGGCCGACATGATCGTCGCTGTGAACGCGCCCATGTGCAGGAACGCGGCGCGGCCGGTGAACACCTGCGTATAGCCCCAGGCCATGGCGAGGAGGATGAGGAACAGGACGATCATCAGCCCGTTCTGGCTTTTGCCGAGCGGGGATTTGCACAACAGGTCGTAGAGCAGCCAGCCGATTGCGAGAGAGGCCAGCGAAATGGCGATGGCCACCGGGGCATCGACGTCAAACACTGTGCGGTCGATCAGAAACAGATCGGCGCCGGCGTAATAGACGATGATGAGCATGGCGAACCCGGTCAGCCAGGTCGAATAGCTCTCCCATTTGAACCAGACAAGATGCTCGGGAAGGTTGGGCGGGGCGACCATGTATTTGTTGATGTGGTAGAACCCGCCCCCATGCACCTGCCACTCTTCACCCTGCACGCCGGCGGGGAGATCGGCGTGTTTGCGCAGGCCCAGATCGAGAGCGATGAAATAGAAGGACGAGCCGATCCAGGCGATGCCCACAATCACATGCGTCCAGCGCATGGCGAACGCCAGCCATTCCCAAAGCAGTGTGAAATCGCTCATCGGTTACGCCCCAATTGATGTGCCAAACGCCGCGCGCAGGATTTCGGCGGCCGTCAGCGCCGCGATGATTTCGGGCCGCTTGTCTTTGACCTCGGCCCCGCCGATGGGCATGATGAGCCTGTCGATCAGAGCCGTATCGTGCCCCATATCCGAGAGCCAGCTTTTGAAGGTGGCGCGTTTCGTCTTCGACCCGATCATCCCCACATAAAGCGCATCGCCCCGCAGCAGCGCTTCGGATGCGATGAGGAAATCGAGGCCGTGGTCATGGGTGAGGACGACGAAGCACGACTTGGCCGGCGCCTCGCGGACCAGCGCTTCTTGCACCGGCACGTGGCGGGCTTCCACCCCTTGGGGCACGCGATTGATTTCGGCGGCGCGGTTATCCACCAAAAGCGTGCGGAACGGCAGGAGCGACAGGGACTGACCCAACGCATTGCCCACATGGCCGGCGCCGAAGACATAAACATGGGTGCGAGCCGCGTACTCGGCCTCGGCCCGCGCGCGGAGGCTGCGGGCCATATCCTCATCGATGGCGCGCATGCCAATGGCGACGCGGCCACCGCAGCATTGGCCGATTTCGGGGCCGAGCGGGATATCGAGCGCGGCGGCGGCTTCGCCGGAGGCAAGAGCTTCCCGCGCGCGGGCGATCGAGAGGAATTCGAGCTGCCCGCCGCCGATTGTTCCGATTTCTGCATCGCGGGAAACCAGCATCCAGGCGCCGGCCTCGCGGGGGGTGGAGCCTTTGGTTTCGGTGACTTCCACGAGGACCGCTTGGCCGTGGCGGTCGAGGAAATCGCGGAGGTGGTGCGGGGTGATGCTCATAGGTCGCACCTTGACGGAAGCTCAGCGCACCCCTCATCCGACCGCTTCGCGGCCTGCCATTCGAGCATAGCTCTCATGGCCTTCTCGCCTCCAATCGTGCCACCGGCACGATTGGCCAAAGGACAGCTCGAAGTCTCCCTCAAGGGGAGAAGGGTAGCTCTTGGCCAAGGGTTAAGGAAATCATTGACGCTGCAAAGAAAGCCCCCCTCTCCCCTTGAGGGAGAGGGGATGGGGGTGAGGGGTGCGCGGCCTCTCGGCTTCCAGCGGCTTTCGTGATGCCCCCTCACCCCTTGGCCTCGCGCTTGAGCCGTTCCACAGTCATCAGCACGCGTTCCGGCGTGGCGGGGGCGTCTATTCGGGGGGCGATGCGGTAGTCGGCGACGCTGGCAACGGCCATCGAGATGGCCTCCAGCACCGAGATCGCCAGCATGAAGGGCGGCTCGCCCACCGCCTTGGAGCGGCGGATAGTCGGGGCGCGGTTTTCGGACCATTCGGCGAGCTTGACGTTGAACACCTTGGGCACATCCGAGACCACGGGTATCTTGTAGGTCGAGGGCGCGTGCGTCCGCAGTTGGCCCTTGCCGTCCCACCAGAGCTCCTCGGTGGTGAGCCACCCCATGCCCTGGATGAACCCGCCCTCGATCTGGCCGATATCGATGGCGGGGTTGAGGGATTTGCCCACATCGTGCAGCACGTCCACGCGCTCGACCATGTATTCGCCGGTCAGCGTATCGACGACGACTTGCGAACACGCGGCGCCATAGGCGAAATAAAAGAACGGCTTGCCCTTGCCGGCGGCGCGGTCCCAGTGAATGTCGGGGGTCTTGTAGAAGCCGGCGGCAGAGAGCTGCACGCGGGCGAGATAGGCCTGATCGATGAAATCGGCCCAATCATAGCGCTGGTTGCCGACCATGACGCAATTGGGTTCGAACGATATGGCGTCCTCGGGGACGTTGAACTTTTCCATCGCGAACCGAACGAGGCGATCCTTGATCTGTTCGGCGGCGTTGGCGGCGGCCATGCCGTTCAAATCCGAGCCGGAAGAAGCGGCGGTTGCCGAGGTGTTGGGCACCTTGCCTGTGGTCGTCGCGGTGATCTTGACCATGTCGAGATCGATCTGGAAGCAATCGGCCAGGATTTGGGCAACCTTGATGTAAAGCCCCTGCCCCATCTCGGTGCCGCCGTGGTTGAGATGCACCGAGCCGTCCCGATAGACATGCACCAGCGCCCCGGCCTGATTGTAGGCGGTGAGGGTAAAGCTGATCCCGAACTTGACCGGCGTCAGCGCGATGCCGCGCTTGAGCACGCGGGACGTCTCGTTGAACGCGACGATCTCCGCCCGATGCTGGCGGTAATTGGCGCTGGTTTCGAGCTCGTCGATGAGACGGGCGATGATATTGTCCTCGATGGTCTGGTGGTAGGGGGTGACGTTCCTGTCCCTCTCGCCGTAGAAATTGGCCTTGCGGATATCGAGCGGGTCCTTACCGAGCGCATAGGCGATCTCCTCGATCCACCGTTCGCACCCCACCATGCCTTGCGGCCCGCCGAACCCCCTGAACGCGGTGTTGGAGACGGTATTGGTCTTGAGCGGCTGGGAAACCAGCCGGACGTTGGGATAGAAATAGGCGTTATCGGCGTGAAAGAGCGCCCGGTCGGTCACCGGGCCGGACAAATCGGCGGAGAACCCGCAACGCGCCGCATAAACCGCGTCGACGGCCTCGATGCGGCCATCGTCATCGAACCCCACATCGTAGTCGACAACGAAATCATGCCGCTTGCCGGTGGCGATCATATCGTCATCGCGGTCGGGGCGGATCTTGACGGCGCGGTTGAATTTTTTCGCCGCAATGGCCGCGACGACGGCGAACAGATTTCCCTGCGTCTCCTTGCCCCCGAACCCACCGCCCATGCGCCGGACGACGACGTTGACGGCGTTGGAGGGGATGCCAAGCGCGTGGCTGACCATGTGCTGGACTTCGCTCGGGTGTTGAGTGGAGGAATGGACGGTGACGTCCTCGTCTTCCCCCGGCATAGCGAATGCGATCTGGCCTTCGAGGTAGAAATGGTCCTGCCCGCCCATGGCCATCGAGCCGGTGATACGGTGTTTGGCGGCGGCGAGGCTGGCGGCTACGTTGCCGCGTTCGAGCTTCATGCCGGGCGTAACGAGGGTGCCGCCGGCCTCACGCGCGGCGGCGATATCGGGGATTGAAGGCAGATCGGTGTAGCGTACTTGGGCCAGCTTTGCCGCCCGCCGCGCGGCTTCGCGGGTAGTGGCGATGACGGCAAATAGCGGCTCGCCGTGGAACTCTACCTTGGTTTGGGCAAAGATCGGTTCGTCATGCTTGCCGGGCTGCGAAATGTCGTTGTGGCCGGGAATGTCCTCGGCGGTAAGGACACCGACGACACCGGGGGCCGTGCGAACCGCAGCAAGATCGAGGGACTGGATTTCGCCGTGGGCACAGGTGGACAGGCCAAGATAGGCGTGGAGGGTGCCGGCGGGTTCGAGCATGTCGTCGATATATTCGGCGGTGCCGGAAACATGCTTGTGGCCGGAATCGTGCTTCTGGGGCTTGTGGACGCCGCCGCGGATGGTGGGTTTGGGGTCGAGGGCGGTCATGGGATAAGCTCGAGCGTTGTGGTGCGCGGACGCTCGGCGCCCCCCTCATCCGACCGCTTCGCGGCCACCTTCTCCCTCAAGGGAAGAAGGGAAGACGCGGGCTGCATCGCGATAAGAACGGAAGCGCTGCCAGAGGAGCCCCCTTCTCCCTTTGAGGGAGGAGGGTTGGGGATGAGGGGTGCGCTGAGTTTCAGCAGGCGCGAGAGATCGAAATTTCCCATCACGCCACCTCATGCCGCACGATATGGGCCGGGCCTTCCGCGTTCTCCAGATAAAAGCGCATCAGGAGATTTTTCGCCGCCAGCATCCGGTATTCCGCGCTGGCGCGCCAATCGGTCAAAGGCTGGAAATCGGTTTCGAAGGCATCCATGGCGGCTTCGATGGTTTGGAGCGACCAGGGCTTGCCAACCAACGCCGTTTCCACCGCCGAGGCCCGTTTCGGGGTTCCGGCCATGCCGCCATAGGCGATCACCGCCTCGGCCACGGCGCCGTCGCGCACCCTGATCCGGAACGCGCCAAGGGTGGCGGTGATGTCCTCGTCACGCCGCTTGGTGACCTTGTGAACGCCGAAGAATTCATCGGTCGCCGGCAGCGGAACCGTAACCGATTCCACGAATTCGCCCTTTTGCCGATCCTGCTTGCCATAGGCAATGAAGAAATCTTCGAGCCGCACCATCCGTCGCGCGTTCCCCTTGCGCAGAGTCACTTCGGCGCCAAGTGCGATCAATGGTGGCGGGGTGTCGCCGATGGGCGAGCCATTGGCGATGTTGCCGCCGATGGTGCCCATATTGCGCACCTGAGCACCGCCGATGCGGTCGAAGAGTTCGGTCATCTGCGGGATGTGCCGAGCGATGATCTGGAAGGCTCGGGAATAACTGACCCCTGCCCCGAAAACGATCTTGTCCGCGTCGAGGTGTATCTCGCGCATCAAATGCCCGATGATCACGACTGGCGCGACATCGCGCATGAATTTGGTGACCCACAGTCCCACATCGGTCGCCCCGGCAATGATCGTCGCTTCGGGCATCTCCTCCAGCACGGCGGCCAGATCGTCCACGTCGGAAGGGATCACCGTGCGACCGCGCGCGCTTTCGATAACCACCCGGCGACCGTCATCGAGCGCTGCGAGCTTTTCCGCGATGGAAGCACGCTCGGCGTTGAGCGTGTCTTCGAGCGCGCTGCCATAGTTCGAAACCGCCTGGGCCGCACGCACGATGGGCGCATAGCCCGTGCAGCGGCAGAGATTACCCTGCAAAGCCTTTTCGATATCCGGCACCGACGGGCTGGGGTTGGTGAGCCAGAGGCCATAAAGGCTCATCACGAACCCCGGCGTGCAGAACCCGCACTGGCTGCCGTGGTGATCGACCATCGCCTGCTGAATCGGATGCAGGCGGCCATCGGCGCCGCGCAGATGCTCGACGGTCACCACATGCTTGCCGTCCAGCATGGTGACGAAACCGATGCAGGCATTGGCGGCGCGATAGGTGACGCCATCGCCGTCGCGCCCGCCAATCAGGACGGTGCAAGCCCCGCAATCACCCTCGGCACAGCCTTCCTTGGTGCCCCTGAGCGTTCGGTCGAGGCGTAGAAAATCGAGCAATGTCCGGTCGGGCGCCACATCGGTGAGCACGACGAGATCGTCATTAAGATAGAAGCGGATCGCCGTGCGGGGGGCCAATATCAACTCCCGCGATAGGTCGAATAGCCATACGGCGAGACGAGCAGCGGCACGTGATAATGGGCCGCCGGATCGCTGATCCGGAAATCGACGGCGACGACATCGAGGAAGGTCACAGGCAATCCGCTGACGCGGCTGAAATAATCCCCGACGTGAAAGCAAAGCCGATAGGCGCCGGCGCCGAGTTGTTCGCCTTCGAGTAGAGGCCCGTCGCACCGGCCGTCATCATTGGTGACCATTGAGGTTTCCAGCACCGCGTCGTCACCCGCAATTCTGTAAAGATCGATGGTCATCCCCCGGGCGGGATGCCCGTTGGCGGTGTCCAGGACGTGGGTCGTCAGCCTCCCGCTTCCAATCATTGCTCCTCCAAGCGCCATTGGATTTACCCCGGACTATCAACCCAAATATCGGCGGGCGGAAGGGGGTCGGCGGACAATTTTTTACCACATGGTCCAAATTTTTCCGTCTATGTTGACCCTCTCGACCACTCCCCGGAGTTCCTCCATGCGTTACCCCCGCGATCTGCTTGGTTATGGCCCCAACCCGCCCCATGCCGACTGGCCCGGCGGAGCCAATGTGGCGGTGCAGTTCGTTCTCAATTACGAGGAAGGCGGGGAGAACAGCGTTCTGCACGGCGACCAGGGATCGGAGGCGTTTCTGGCCGATGTGATCGGCGCCACGTCCTGGTCGGGCCTGCGGCATTGGAACATCGAGTCGATGTACGAGTACGGCGCCCGTGCGGGGTTCTACCGGCTGCATCGGCTGTTTGCCGAGGCCAATCTGCCCGTCACGGTGTTTGGCGTCGCCACGGCCCTGATGCGCGCGCCCGATCAGGTGCAGGCCATGCTCGACGCCGAATGGGAAATCGCATCGCACGGCTATAAATGGGTCGAGCACAAGGACATGGCGCGCGAGGACGAGGCGATCCAAATCGCCGAGGCGGTGCGCCTGCATAAGGTGGCGACGGGCGCGCGTCCGCTCGGTTGGTACACGGGGCGGTGCTCAATCAACACTGTCGATCTGGTATCCGAGGAGGGCGGCTTTGCCTACATCTCGGACACCTATGACGATGATCTGCCCTATTGGCGGATTCATAACGCCAAGCCGCAGCTCGTCATCCCCTATACGTTGGCCAATAACGACATGCGGTTCGTCACCGCCTCGGGCTTTGCCAATGGCGACGAGTTTTTTTCTCACCTCAGGGATAGTTTCGACTGCCTCTATCGCGAGGGGGAGGCGGGCAGTCCAAAGATGATGTCGGTTGGGCTGCATTGTCGGCTGGCGGGGCAGCCGGGCCGGTTCGAAGGGCTGAGGCGCTTCGTCGAGTATATTGCGGGGTTCGAGAAGGTGTGGGTGGCACGGCGGCTCGATATCGCACGCCATTGGGCTGAGAAGCATCCCTACCAGCCGCCCCGGCTCGCGCCGTCACGGATGGATGCGGGGACGTTCATGGCGACGTTCGGGGGCGTGTTCGAGCATTCGCCCTTCATCGCCCAGCGCGCTTTCGAGAACGAACTGGGGCCGGCCAACGATACGCCGCTCGGCATCCATTTCGCATTGCGCAATCAGTTCCGCATGGCATCCGAAGATGAGCGGCTGAACGTGTTGCGCGCCCATCCCGACCTTGCGGGCAAGCTGGCGGCGGCCAAGCGGCTGACGGAAGAGTCGACCGCCGAGCAGGCTTCGGCCGGACTCGACGCGCTGACGGACAGGGAACGCGAGAATTTCACCGATCTCAACACGCGTTATGTCGAAAAGTTCGGCTTTCCCTTCATCATCGCGGTGCGCGACAACACCAAGGCCTCTATCCTCGATGCGTTCGAAAAGCGTATCGAAAACGACCGCGCCACGGAATTCGCTACCGCCTGCGCGCAGGTGGAGCGCATCGCCCAGCTCAGGATCGAGGCACTGTTTGCGGATTAGGAGAGCGTATCCTCGATCGCCTTAAGCATGCCGCGCCAGGCGTTGGCCGTTTGGTCGAGATAATCGGCCCATTCGGCGCTCATCGCATGGCTCATGGTGGCCACGCAGCCGGAGCCCTTGGTGGCGAGTTCGAGCGCGACGGTGGAATTGTCCTCTTCTTCCTCTTCAGGGCTCGTGAACCACGTGAAGACGATCCGGCTCGGTCGTTCGAGCGCGCGATAATAGCCCCATGCTTCGGTTTCTTCCCCGTCGCGGATATCGGCGAAGAGGAAGCGGCCACCAACCCTGGGGTCTATTTCGATCCTCGTCACCGCCGAGGATGGGTCGCGGCCCTTGAGGTTGCGGCCGCCCCAGGCGCGCACCGTCGCGGGATCGAGCCACGCGTCATAGATCTGCTCGGGCGTGAGCGTGGTGAATTCGTGTCGCGCGACGGCGGTGACCGTATCGGTCATTTGTAAAAGCCTTCGCGCAGATTGATGCCGTGTTCGAGATAGATTTTCATGGCGGCGAGCATGCCGGTCCAGCCCTCGCAATTGCCGTAGGAGGATTTGAGGCCGGCTTCGGTCTCTTTCCATCCTTCCTCGGTGATCGACACCAGCGTGCGGGTGTTGTCGTCCAGAGGTTCGAAATTCATGGTGACGGTGGTTTTATCGCCATCATCGGCGTCCCAGCGCAGGACGATGCGCTTGTCGTTTTCGACCTCGACAACTTCGACGGGAAACGCGCCGGGGAAATCGTGGAAGTCCCAGGTGACCGTGGTGCCCGTTTCGAGCCGTCCCTGTGCGCCGCCGGTGGTGAAATAGCCGGAGAGCTTCTTGGGATCGGCCACTGCCTCGAACACCTCATGCACCGGCTTTGCGATACGCCCCGATACCGTGAATTTGAAATCCATTTTCCTCACTCTCCTTGCGTTTTCCCTATTATGTTATAAATTAATAACATGTCAAGTGACGATGATTCGGACAGGATCTTCAAGGCGCTCGCCGACCGGCGGCGGCGGGCGATCCTCGACGCGCTCAAGACCGAGCCCAAGACGACTGGGCAGCTCGTGGCGCTGTTTCCCGAGATCGACCGGTGCACGGTGATGCAGCACATGAAGGTGCTCGAGGGCGCTGGGCTGATCGTTGCGCGCAAGGAGGGGCGCGAACGCTGGAACCATTTGAACGCGCTGCCGATCAAATCCATCCACGACCGCTGGATCGGCGACTACGCACGCAACGCGGTGAGCATGATGTCCCGGCTGGAGACCGAGCTTGGGGCGTGACAATGGATAAAGCGCATGCTCCAATCGGGCACCCACAAACCGACGGGGCGCCAATGACAAACCGCACCTATGCCAGCCCGATCGGCGGGCATCCCGGCCAGAGCCAGCTTCTGAGCGACAGGGCCGTGTTCACCGAGGCCTATGCGGTGATCCCCAAGGGCGTGATGCGCGATATCGTGACCAGCGCCCTGCCCTTCTGGGAGGATACCCGGCTCTGGGTGCTGTCGCGCCCGCTGTCCGGGTTTGCCGAGACGTTTTCCCAATACATCATGGAAGTGTCACCCGGTGGCGGCAGCGAGAGGCCCGAAGCCGATCCGGAGGCCGAAGGCGTACTGTTCGTGGTGGCCGGAACGCTGACACTGACCATCGCAGGCACACCCCATGAGATGGCGCCGGGCGGTTACGCTTATATTCCGCCGGCCAGCCCATGGAGCGTGAAGAACGCGGGCAGAGAACCGGTCCGGTTCCATTGGGTGCGCAAGCGCTATGAAAAGGTCGAGGGGCTAGATACACCCGAGGCGTTCGTGACCTCCGATATCGAGGTCGAGCCCGTCGCGATGCCCGGCACCGAAGGAAAATGGGCGACGACACGATTCGTAGATCCGGCGGATTTGCGGCACGACATGCACGTCAACATCGTCACCTTCGAGCCAGGTGCCTCGATCCCCTTTGCCGAAACCCATGTGATGGAACACGGGCTTTACGTCCTCGAAGGCAAGGCCGTCTATCGGCTCAATCAGGATTGGGTCGAGGTCGAGGCCGGCGACTATATGTGGCTCCGCGCCTTCTGCCCGCAGGCCTGTTATGCAGGCGGGCCGGGAAAATTCCGCTATCTGCTCTACAAGGACGTCAATCGCCACGCAAAGCTCGGCCGTCCATGAGCCGCGTGATTATTATCCGGAAGCTGACGGCTGACGCCTTTGCGCCATTCGGGCAGGTGCTGGCCACCAAGGACGCGCGCAGCTATCTGATCAATGGCGGGATGACGGAGCGGTTTCATGACCTCGCCAATGTCGAGATCGGGGGCGAGAACGGACGGACGCTGATCTCAATCTTTCGCGGCCAGCCGTACGATCTGCCACTAACGCTCCGGATGGTCGAGCGCCATCCGCTGGGGTCGCAGGCTTTCATGCCGCTGCATGACCGGCCGTTTCTGGTGATCGTCGCACCCGATGAGGATGGCGTTCCCGGCACGCCGCTGGCTTTCCTCACCGAGCCGGGGATCGGGGTCAATATCGGCCGGAACGTCTGGCATGGGGTACTCACGCCACTGGAGCGGGAGGGTGATTTTCTGGTGGTCGATCGAGGCGGCGAAGGGAACAATCTCGAGGAGTATTTCTTCGAAAACCCCTTCACCGTTAGCAGCTAGATTCCCGCATACCAGTCATAGCCATTGTCGGCCCAATAACTGCCCTTGCCGCCGTGGAATTGGGTGAAGCTTTCGACCAGTTCGATGCGGCGGACGTATTTGGCCATCTTATAGCCGAGCTGGCGTTCGAGGCGCAGGCGGATGGGGGCACCGTTAGCGACAGGCAAGGCGGCGTCGTTCATGCCATAGGCAAGGATGGTCTGGGTATGGCGCGCATCGAGCATGTCGATGCTCTCGTAATAGGGATTCCCGCCCAAAAGGCCGTTGCCGTAAATATCGTAGCAGTGGAAGACGCAGTAGCGCACATTCGAACGTGGCCGCACCTCGTCGAGAATAGTGGCAAGGGGCACGCCGGTCCATTTGGCGATACAGCTCCACCCTTCGACGCAATCGTGCCGGGTGATCTGGGTGCGCGCCGGCATGTTGCGCAACTCGGCGAGCGAATAGCTTTTTGGTGCTTCCACGAGGCCATCGACCTCGAGCCGGTAGTGAAAGAAATTGTTGCGCGCGAGGAACAGATATTCGGGACTGTTGGGATCGGTCGAACCGTTGGGGCGCATGCCCTGGCGGATTTCGCTTTCGGAAAACTCCCGCGCCAGCGCCTCCCGGCCCAAGAGCGCGCGCTGCACGGAATAGGTGAGCTCATTGGCCGATGCCAAGGTGTCGCGCACCGGATGGCCGGGACGGAGCAAGGTATCGAACTGATCGCAGCCGGCGAGGGCAAGCCCCGCCGCGCCGGCCACCGAGGCCGTGAGGAATTTGCGGCGGTTGAGAACGACGCGGCTCATTTTTCTACCTCCGTCTCGGGATCGATGCGATAGCGCCCGGTGATCATCGAGCGCATCGTGTTGATGGGTCCGGCGACGAGCACCATCACCACATGGACGATGAAGAAAACGACCAGCAGCACCATGACGATGAAATGGATGGTACGCGCCGTTTGCCGCCCGCCGAACAGATCGACCAGCCACGGCCAGGCGGCATCCATGCCGGGCGACATGGTGAGGCCGGTGAGAACGATCAGCGGAAAGAGAATGAGAAGCACGATGCCATAGCTTAGCTTTTGCAGCACGTTGTAGCGGCGTCTGTGACGGAACTTGAAGCGCGCGTGCTCGGCGATATCGCCCGGCAAAGCACGCATATCGGTGCCCGTCGGGATGATGTCGCGGCGCAGATGGCCGTTGACGAAGCTGGCGAGGAACCAGACGAACATGGTCGCGACCAGCAACCAGCCGAAAAAGAAATGCACCACCCTGCCCGTCGCCAGATCCTGGTAGGACGGGATGGTCATCCAGGCGGGGAAGCCGCGCACCCTCTCCTGCCCTTCAGGCCCCGAATAGCCGAGGAAACCCGTGGTCTCGAAAGTATTGCCGAAGATCGTCGTATAACCGCCGATCGAGCCGTCGGGCTTATATTGCGCGCTGATCGAAAAGATCGAATTGGAAAATTCGAACCCCGATTGTTGGCCGATATAAAGAGTGGGATGGGCGTTGAATATCTGCAGGCCCGTCAGAAGCAGGAAGAACAGGCAGATGACCCACACCCAATGGGTAAGCCGGGTCCAGATCGACTGCCGCTTGATGACGATGGGAGCAGGTTTGTCGTCGACGCCGGTCTCGCGTGTCGCTGCTCTGTCCATGGCGCTCATCACAATCCTCCGCGCGTGCGCGGCACCATACCCCGTTCTTCCGCCGATTGTCATATGCTGCCGCTCACATTCTGGTGCATGACAAAACCGTCATATATTGACCACCCGGTCAAATTTTTGACTTTCCAGCCCTCGGCAACTGTGTTTGACTTTCCTGTCACATGCAGGGCGGCGTTGTAATCTGGCCGTCGCAAATGCGTGGAATAGAGGCGGCGTACGCTTCTCGATAACAAAGGGAACAAGGGACATGAAACATCTGCTGCTCGGCGCCACCGCGCTGACCATGCTTGCAGGGCTCGCCGGTCCGGCCAGCGCGCAGGATGGCGAATATACGCTCAACATCCTGCACATCAACGACTTCCACTCCCGCTTCGGCCCGATCACCGACAGCGATTCCAACTGCGACGCGGAAACCGACGCGGCAGGGGAATGCTTCGGCGGCATCGCGCGTTTGAAGACCGCCATTGACGACAAGCGCGCCGAACTCGACGGCCAGAACGTCGTGCTGCTCGACGCTGGCGACCAGTTTCAGGGCTCGCTGTTCTACACTCAGTATCGCAGCGAGATCATTTCCGAATTCGCCAACGATCTGGGCATCGAACTGATGGCCGTGGGCAACCACGAATTCGACGATGGGCCCGAAGAACTGGCTGCCCTGCTAGACGCCGTCGAGTTCCCGATCATTTCGGGCAACACCAATGTCGAGAACGAGCCCCTTCTCGAAGGCCGCATTCCGGGCACCCATGTGATGGAAATCGGCGGCGAGCAAATCGGCTTCATCTCGGCGCTGGCCGAAGACACCGACGAGACCTCCTCGCCCGGTGAAGGCGTCGAGTTCGAGGACGTTTTCGAAAGCCTCACCGCCCAGGCCGAAGCGCTTCAGGCCGAAGGCATAAACAAGATCATTGCGCTCACCCATGTGGGCTACACCATCGATATGGAAATCGCAGCTAACGTGCCGGGCATCGACGTGATCGTGGGCGGGCACTCGCACACCCTGCTCTCGAACACCGACGAAGGCGCCGCCGGCGGCTATCCGACGCTGATCGATGGGCCGGACGGCAATGAAGTTCCCGTCGTCACCGCCTATTCCTACGGCAAATATCTGGGCGACATCGTCGTCACCTGGGATGCCGAGGGCAATGTGATCTCGGCCGAAGGCGACCCGATCCTGATCGACGCTTCGGTCACGCCCAATGAGGACTACGTGGTGCGCCTCGCCGAGCTGGAGGAGCCGATCCTCGAGCTCATGGAACAGGTCATCGGCACCACCAGCGAAGCCATCGAGGGCAGCCGTGAAGTCTGCCGCGTCGAGGAATGCTCGATGGGCAATCTCGTCGCCGATGCTATGCTCGACGCCTCGGGCGCCGATATCGCCGTCCAGAACGGCGGCGGCCTGCGCGCGTCCATCGATGCGGGCGAAATCACCATGGGCGAAGCCATCACCGTGCTGCCCTTCTCCAACACGATGGCGACCGTGGACATCTCGGGTGCCGACGTGATCGACGCGCTCGAAAACGGCGTCTCGGACATCGAGAACGGCGCCGGCCGGTTCCCGCAGGTCGCGGGGCTGAAATATTCCTATACGCTCGCCAACCCCGTCGGCGAACGGATCAGCGACGTGCTGGTCGAGGACGAGGCGGGTGATTGGGTGCCGATCGATGAAGAGGCCACCTACACCATCGTCACCAACAACTACATGCGCGGCGGCGGCGACGGCTACGGCACATTTGCCGAAGGCGACAACCCCTATGATTTCGGCCCGCCGCTCGAGCAGGTTCTGGCCGACTTCATCGCGGCCCAGGGCGGCGAATATACGCCCTATACCGATGGCCGTATCACGGTGATCGAATAAGCTCAAAAAGGGCGCGTCCTCTCGGGCGCGCCCTTCCTCAACCTATTGCGACTTCCTGCCGTCTTTCGTTGGACACCAGCCCCAGATCGAGCACTTTCTGGAGCTCCGCCGCATAGCGGAAGCTCGGCTCGCCATTAACGCCGGTGGCAACCGCCTCGGCGAAACGGTGATAATTGGTCGGCACCGGCTCGACCTGCACGGGCTGCCATTGGGCCAGTTCGACATCATCGCCCACGCACATCTGCAGCGAAGACCCATCCATGCCGTGCTGGACCTCCAGCCCGCCCTTGTCGCCATAAGCGCGCAGGCGGAGCGTGTTGAGATATCCCGGCGCCCAGCGCGTGGCGTGGACGACGCCCAGCGCCCCAGAGGTGAATTCGAGGCTCATGGTGAAGCTGTCATTGGCGTCGAGGACATAATCCTCGATCCGTCCGCCGGGAGCCTTGTCGAAGGCCCGCAAGCGGCAGAACGCGTTGTCGATGGGCGAATTGATGCCGAACACGGCGAAATCGAGAATGTGCACGCCGATATCGCCCAGCGTGCCGTTCGAGCCATGGGCCGTCGAAAGCCGCCAGAGCCAGGTGGGATCGGTGCGCCAATCGCCCCAGGCGCGCGAGACGAGCCAGCTCTGCAGATAGCTCGCTTCGACGTGCTTGATCTCCCCGATGGTGCCGGCATCCACGAGCTGGCGGAATTTCTGCAGCTCGGCGACGTTGCGATAAGTGAGGTTGACCATGTTGATCAGCCCGGCCCCCTCGGCGGCCTCGGCCATTTTCATCGCATGATCGTAATGGGTCGCCAGCGGCTTTTCGCAGAAGACGTGCTTGCCGCCGGCAATGGCCTGCATGGAGGTCTGATGGTGGAACCGGTCGGGGGTGACATTGGCCACTGCATCGAAGGCGCCCCAATCGAGCGCGTCCTCGAGCGAGGAGAAGGTGCGCGGGATCTGGTAGCTGTGGGCAAAGCGCGAGGCGCGCTCGGAATCTACGTCGATCGCGCCCACGATCTCGACACCTTCGATTGCGGCGAAATGGGCAGCATGGCTGGCCGCCATATTGCCCGTGCCAAGGATAACAAGACGCATGCAGCGCCTCCGAAATGAGAGTTAAGAGCTAGCGATAGCCTTCTTCGCCCGGCTTGTGCAGCTTGGGCCCGCGTTCCTCAATGGGCTCGGGGGCCTTGTCCACCGGAACGTTGGGCGCCTCATTGGCTTCCACCCAGGCCGGCTGGGGATTGTGGGCCCATTTAACGGCGTTGCGCAGCACCTTGCCCACGGTCGCATCGTGATAGGTGGGGTAAGTTTCGTGGCCGGGACGGAAATAGAAGATGTTGCCCGCGCCACGCCGCCAGGTCATCCCGGAGCGGAACACTTCGCCGCCCTGGAACCAGGAGATGAACACGGTTTCGAGCGGCTCGGGCACCGAGAAGGGTTCGCCATACATTTCCTCGTTTTCGAGGACGAAATGCTCGGGCAGGCCCTCGGCGATCGGGTGGCGCGGATTGACCACCCAGATGCGCTCGCGCTCGCCGGCCTCGCGCCATTTGAGAGCGCAGGGGCTACCCATCAAGCGCTTGAAGATTTTCGAGAAGTGCGCCGAGTGCAAAAGGATCAACCCCATGCCCTCCCAGACACGCTGGGCGACGCGCTCGACGATTTCGTCGGCGACATCACCATGGGCGGCATGGCCCCACCAGATCAGAACGTCGGTATTGGCCAGAACGTCCGTGGTCAGGCCGTGCTCGGGGTCCTGCAGCACAGCCGTCGCGGTTTCGATCCCGCTATCCTTGCCGAGCAGCGCGGCGATCTGGTTGTGCATGCCATCGGGATAAATCCCGGCAACGATTTCGCTCTTCTGCTCATGGACGTTCTCGCCCCAGACGAGTGCCTTGATGGTCATGCTTGCGTTCTCCTATCAGGCCCGGATGGCCGCTCCAAAACGATTTGGATTCCCCTTGCGTATCGCGTTCGCACAGGCATTGGGAGAGGTCAAATGCATCAGGCGAACAAAAAAAGAGGCGGATGGTTCCGCCTCTTTTCCGCGACCGGATGGGATCGCTATTGGATCGCGTCTGTCACCACCGTCGAATAGGCGCCCTCGGGTTCGGCGGTGATGGCCGGGTTGTCAGGGGAGACGGCCGAGAGCAGCGTCGCGACGGTTTGCTCATAGGCATCGACGTCGAGGACAGGCGTGTCGCCGACCAGCGCTGCGGCTTCGATGACCTGATAGGTCTGGCTTTCCAGCGTCAGGGCACCCGACATATCGTTGTTGAGAACGATTTCTGCGGCCTCTTCGGGATTGGCCTCGGCGTATTCCCAGCCCTGCATTGAGGCATCGACGAACCGGGCCATCGCATCGACGAACTCGGGGTCCTCGAGCCGGTCCTCCATGACGTAGAGCCCGTCTTCGAGCATGCCCACACCTTCATCGGCGAAGTTGAAGAGCGTGAGGCTGTCCTCGGGAATGCCCGCGTCGAGCACCTGCTTATACTCATTGTAGCGCATGACCGAGATGCAATCGGCCTGCCCCTGAAGCAGTGGATCGGCTGAAAAAGCCTGACGCAACACTTCCACCCCCGCGTCGCTGCCATCGGTGGGAAGCTCCAATTGAGCCATCCAGGCATAGAAGGGATATTCATTGCCGAAGAACCACACGCCCAGCGTCTTGCCGGGGAAGTCGGCGGTGGTTTCGACCCCGCTTTCCTCCGAGCAGACCATTTCGAGCGCCGTGGTGGCGAAGGGCTGGGCGATGTTGACCAGCGGCACGCCGCGTTCTCGGGCGGCGAGGCCGGCAGCCATCCATGTGGTGATCACATCGGCGCCGCCGCCGGCGATCACCTGTTCGGGGGCGATGTCAGGGCCGCCGGGGTTGATGGTGACATCGAGGCCGGCTTCTTCGTAATAGCCCAGGTCCTTGGCCACGAGATAGCCGGCGAACTGGCCCTGATTGACCCATTTGAGCTGGAAGGTGAGCGGATAGAGTTCCTGGGCGAAGGCGGGCGACGCAGCGGCGAGAAGGCCGGCGGCCAAGGCAGCGATCTTGAAAGACTTCATGATGTGGTTCCCCTTTGAGCAATGCGGATCGGGCGGTGTGCCCAACCGGCGCATTGGAGTATCCGCCGGGCCCCGCGTTTGCCGCACGAGGCCAAACGGTCGTCAGCGCGCCCGTCCCCCACGTATCGACGGGTGCCAGAAGGTGACGGCGCGCTCGATGAGCGCGATCGCCCCGTAGAACAGCGAACCGGCGATCGCGGCCACCGCGATCTCGGCCCAGACCATATCGACCTGAAGTCGTCCGATGGCCGCGGATATCCGGAACCCCATCCCCACAACGGGAGTCCCGAAAAATTCGGCGACGATGGCCCCGATCAGCGCCAGCGTCGAATTGATCTTGAGGGCATTGAAGATGAAGGGCCAGGCCATCGGCAAGCGCAATTTTGCCAGCGTCTGCCAATAGCTGGCCGCATAGGTCCGCATCAAATCCTTTTCGATGGTGCCGGTGGCGTTAAGCCCCGCCACCGTGTTCACCAGCATGGGAAAGAACGTCATCACCACGACCACGGCGGCTTTCGACTGCCAATCGAAGCCGAACCACATCACCATGATCGGCGCGATACCCACGAGCGGCAGCGCGGAGACGAAATTGCCCACCGGCAACAGCCCGCGCTTGAGGAAGGGCGAGCGGTCGATGGCGATGGCCACGAGGAAGGCCGAACCGCAGCCGATGGCGTAGCCGATCAGCACCGATTTGAGAAAGGTCTGCTGGAAATCGGGCCAGATCGGATTGGGAATGGAGGCCACCAGCCGCGCCCAGATAACCGAAGGCGGCGGCAACAGCACGGCGGGCACGGAAAAGCCGCGCACCAGCCCCTCCCAGATGACTAAAAGGCATGCCCCGAAAACGATCGGCACAGCAATGTTGATCGCCATATTGGCCGCGCGATCGCGCGTTCTGATCCGCACCAGGAATTCGTTGATGCCCCAGCCGGCGAGCCAGACGGCGAGCGCTGCAATGATCCAGCCCCAATTCATGCCGGCGCTCCCATGGCTTTCTGGGTGAGCTTCTGGATGGCACCGATAAGCACGATGAGGCCCGCCGAAAGCGCCGCCGCCATCAGCAAAGCCGCCCAGATCTGGGTGGTCTGCCCGTAATAGGACCCCGCCAGCAGCCGCGACCCCAGCCCGCCCGCCGCACCGGTGGGCAATTCCCCCACGATGGCGCCGACCAGCGAAGCGGCGACGCCGACCTTCATGGAGGTAAACAGATAAGGGATCGCCGCCGGCCAACGCAGCTTCCCAAACACCTGCGCACCCGACGCGTTATAGGTCCGCATCAGATCGAGCTGAATGGCCTCCGGGCTGCGAAAGCCCTTGACCATGCCCACCACCACCGGAAAGAACGACAGATAGGTCGAAATCAATGCCTTGGGGATCAAACCCGTCAGCCCAACCGAATTAAGCACCACCACCACCATCGGCGCGATGGCCAGGATGGGGATGGTCTGGCTGGCGATGATCCACGGCATCAGCGAGCGATCCATCGCCCGGTTGTGGACGATCAGTATGGCAAGCCCGATGCCGAGCAGCGTGCCGAACACGAAACCGAGCCCCGTGGCCGACAGCGTAATCCAGGCGTGGAAAATGAGGCTGCGCGGGGTATTGGCGGGCGCGTTGAACACCGAATTATAAAATTCCATCGCCACCTGATGCGGCGCGGGCAGCACCGGGCGTTGCTGGGAAAAAACATCGGCGAGGAACTGGGTAAACGGCACCACCGCGCCATCGCCGCGCGCATAGACCGATTGCTGCCAGGGGGTATTGAGGATGACCGTAAAGACATACCACAGGACGATGATGGCGAGCACCACCACCGCTATGGGAACCAGACTGCCTTGGGCCAGCCGCTTCATCGCCTACTCCTCATAGGAATGACCGGCCCGCAATCCCTCTCGGACGCGGGCGGCGATTTCGAGGAATTCGGGACTCTCGCGGATATCGAGCGGCCGTTCGCGAGGCAGCGTGGAGTCGATAACGTCGGTAACCCGACCGGGGCGCGGGCTCATCACCACGATCTTGGTGGAGAGATAAACCGCCTCGGGGATCGAATGGGTGACGAAACAGATGGTCTTGTCGGTTTTCGCCCATAGGTCGAGGAGCTGTTCGTTCAAATGATCGCGCACGATCTCGTCCAGCGCCCCGAACGGCTCGTCCATCAACAGCAGATCGGCATCGAAGGCCAGCGCGCGGGCGATGGATGCGCGCTGCTGCATGCCGCCCGAAAGCTGCCAGGGGTATTTTTTGGCAAAGCCGGAGAGATTGACCATCTCCAGCGTGCGGTCGATGCGCTCTTTCTGCTCGGCCTTCGAATAGCCCATGATTTCGAGCGGCAGCGCGATATTGCGCTCGATGGTGCGCCAGGGATAGAGCGCGGCGGCCTGGAACACATAGCCATAGGCGCGATTGCGTCGGGCTTGTTCGGGGGTGGTTCCGTTGACGGTGATAGTGCCGGCGGTGGGCGTTTCGAGATCGGCGATAACCCGCAGGAATGTCGTCTTGCCGCAGCCCGAGGGGCCGATGAAGGAGACGAACTCGCCTTTGGAAATGGCGAGGGACACGCCCGACAGGGCGTGGACGGGGCCGTCGGCGGTTTCGAAGGTGAGGCCGAGGTTCTGTGCCTCGACCACGCTTGTTGCACTCATCGTCCCACCTCCCAGAGCCAGGACTGTGCAAGCTCGATACTGTTGCCGGATGGATCGCGCACATAGACCGAGCGGGCACCGTTCTCCCAATGGAAATCGGCTTCGATTTCGATGCCCGCCGCGTCGAGTTTTTCGATCCATCGTTCCATTTCGTCGCCCGTCACCGAAAAGCAGATATGAGACGCGCCATCGGCGCCATGCGGAGGAATAGGCATCGGCCCTTCTGCCACCTGCGCGCGCGTCAGCTCTGGAAGGAAGGCCAGAACGATAGTCGATCCGCAGCGGAAAAAGATGTGACGCCCATCACGACGCAAGATGACCGGCAATCCCAGAACGCCGGCATAGAAGGCCTCTGCCGCATGGAGGTCGTCCACATAGACGGCCGTTTCGAGAACGCCGACCAATGGCGCCGGCTGGCTTGCCGTCCCCATATCGATCACTAAACCCCGCTCGCCGGTATCCCGCTGCGCTCGATCTTGCGTGGGGCGGTGATCTCCTTCCACTTCGAAAAAGCGGTATTCACAGGCATGTTGGGGGCGCGCGGCACGAATTGGCCGTGGCCGGGCTCGTGCTTCATCGTCGCTTCTTGTACCGAAACCTTGCCGCGACTCAGGACGAAGCGCGGAAGGCCGGTGACCTCATGACCTTCGAAGACGTTGTAATCGATAGCCGACTGCTGGGATTTAGCCTGGATGGTCTTCTTGCGCCTAGGATCCCAGACGATGAGATCGGCATCGGCCCCAACCAGGATCGCGCCCTTTTTGGGGTAACAGTTCAGGATCTTGGCAATGTTAGTGGAGGTAACGGCCACGAATTCGTTCATGGTCAGCCGGCCGGTGTTCACCCCATAGGTCCAGAGCAGCGGCAACCGATCTTCCAGCCCGCCGGTGCCGTTGGGGATCTTGGTGAAATCGTCGATGCCGGTACGCTTTTGCGCCGTGGTGAAGGCGCAATGGTCGGTGGCGACGACCTGCAATGATCCGGCGGCCAGCCCGGCCCAGAGCGAATCCTGATGCTGCTTGTTGCGGAACGGCGGGCTCATCACGCGCCGGGCGGCGTGGTCCCAATCCTTGTCGAAATATTCGCTCTCATCGAGTATCAGATGCTGGATCAGCGGCTCGCCATAAACCCGCATGCCCTTCTGCCGCGCCCGGCGGATGGCCTCATGGCTATCCTCGCAACTGGTGTGAACCACATAGAGCGGCACCCCGGCCATATCGGCGATCATGATGGCTCGGTTGGTGGCTTCGCCCTCCACTTCCGGCGGGCGCGAATAAGCGTGCGCTTCGGGGCCGTTATTGCCTTCGGCGAGCAGCCGAGCCGATTTTTCGGCGACGATATCGCCGTTTTCGGCGTGGACCAGCGGCAGGGCGCCGAGCGCTGCGCAGCGCTGGAA
Organism: Pelagibacterium mangrovi; assembly: GCF_036662815.1. NCBI lineage: Bacteria > Pseudomonadati > Pseudomonadota > Alphaproteobacteria > Hyphomicrobiales > Devosiaceae > Pelagibacterium > Pelagibacterium mangrovi. The sequence goes on from NZ_JBAFXA010000007.1 coordinate 168,989, forward strand.
GCTGGCATACATCTCATCGTCATTGACCATGAGCGAGCCCTTGTAGGCCATGAAATGCTTGAAGCTGGTGATACCCTTTTTGACCACCTCCTCCATCTCGTTAAACACCTGCTCGCCCCACCAGGTGATCGCCATGTGGAAGGAATAATCGCAGCTCGCCTTGCCCGATTTGTTGTCCCACATCGAGAGCGCTTCAAGGAGCGACTGGTTGGGGCTGGGGAGGCAGAAATCGACAACCATCGTCGTGCCGCCCGAGAGCGCGGCGCGGGTTCCGGATTCGAAATCGTCGGTGGAATAGGTGCCCATGAAGGGCATTTCGAGATGGGTGTGGGGATCGATGCCGCCGGGCATCACGTAGCAGCCGGTCGCGTCGAGGGTGGTGTCGCCGGAGAGGTTGGGGCCGATCTCCGTGATGGTCTCGCCGTCGATTTTGATATCGGCCTTATAGGTGAGGTCGGCGGTGACGATCGTGCCGTTTTTGATGACGGTGCTCATGATGGTTCCCCTTGTTTGTACTGGACGGACGCGCATTTGCCGTGTGCGCCCAACCTGTCTTTCGGCTAATCGACGATCTCCGCGGTCTCCAGCACCGCATGCAGCAGCACGTCGGCGCCTGCAGTGGCCCAGTCCTTGGAAATCTCTTCCGCCTCGTTGTGGCTCAATCCATCCACACATGGGCACATGACCATGGCGGTGGGGTAGAGCTTGTTTATCCAGCAGGCGTCGTGGCCGGCGCCCGAGACGATGTCGCGATGCGAGTAGCCGAGCCGTTCGGCGGCGCTGCGGACGGCGGAAACGCAACCTTCGTCGAAGGTGACGGGATCGAAATGGCCGGCGGTTTCGATCTCCATGGTGAGGCCGAGTTCTTCGGCAATCTTTGGGGCCTCCGCTTCGAAGCGCGCCTTCATGGCGTCGAGAATATCCTGATGCGGCGAGCGGAAATCGATGGTGAAGACCACCTTGCCGGCGATCACGTTGCGCGAATTGGGGTGGACGTCCACATGGCCGATGGCACCCACCGCCTCGGGCTGGTGGCTCATGGCGATCTGGTGGACCAACTCGGTCATCCGCGCCATGCCGAGCCCGGCATTTTTGCGCATGGGCATGGGGGTGGAGCCGGTGTGGGCCTCCTTGCCGGTGAGCGTCACCTGCAACCACCAGAGTCCCTGCCCGTGCGTGACGACGCCGATATCCTTGCCCTCGGCTTCGAGGATCGGACCCTGTTCGATATGGAGCTCGAAGAACGCCTTCATCTTGCGGGCGCCGACCTCCTCGTCGCCCACCCAGCCGATGCGCTTGAGTTCGTCGCCGAATTTGAAACCCTTGGCATCGGTACGTTCATAGGCCCAATCGAGATCGTGAACGCCGGCGAAAACACCCGAGGCGAGCATGGCGGGCGCGAAGCGGGTGCCCTCCTCGTTTGTCCAATTGGTGACAACAATAGGGTGCTTGGTCCGGACCCCGAGATCGTCGAGCGTCCTCACAAGTTCGAGCGCACCGAGAACCCCGAGCACGCCATCATATTTGCCCCCCGTTGGCTGGGTGTCGAGGTGGCTGCCGACATAGACTGGGAGCGCGTCGGGATCGGTGCCCTCGCGACGGGCAAACATGGTGCCCATCTTGTCGACGCCCATCTCCAGCCCGGCCTCTTGGCACCAGCGCCGGAACAGTTCGCGCCCCTCCTTGTCGGCATCGGTCAATGTCTGGCGGTTGTTGCCGCCGGCTACGCCCGGGCCGATCTTGGCCATTTCTATTATCGAGTCCCAGAGCCTGTCGCCGTTGATCCGGAGGTTGTCACCGAGATTGGCCATTGCTCTGGAGCTCCTTTGTCCTCAGAGGGTCGGGAAGGTGAACTGGGCGCCCGATTTGATGCCCGCCGGCCAGCGCGTCGTAACCGTCTTGAGCCGTGTATAGAAATGGATGCCCTCCGGTCCGTAAATCGCGTGATCGCCGAACAGGCTCCGCTTCCAGCCGCCGAAGGAGTGATAGGCGACCGGCACCGGGATCGGCACGTTGACGCCCACCATCCCCACTTCGATCCGGTCGGAAAAATCGCGCGCCGCGTCACCATCGCGGGTGAAGATCGCGACGCCATTGCCGTATTCATGCTCGTTGATGATTTTGACCGCCCCGGAATAGTCGGGCGCGCGAACCATCGAGAGCACCGGGCCGAAGATTTCCTCGCGGTAGATGGTCATTTCCGGCGTTACGCGGTCGAACAGCGTGCCGCCCACGTAATAGCCATTCTCATAGCCCTGGAGCGAAAAGCCGCGCCCGTCGATTACCAGCTCGGCCCCCTCGGCGACGCCCTTGTCGATATAGGAGAGCACCTTGTCGCGATGGGCGGCGGTGACCAGCGGGCCCATTTCGGCGTCCTTGTCGGTGGCCGGGCCGATCTTGAGCTTTTCGATGCGCGGTTTCAGCCGCTCGATCAGCGCGTCGGCGGTTTTCTCGCCCACCGGCACGGCGACCGAGATGGCCATGCAGCGCTCCCCAGCGGACCCGTACCCGGCCCCCATCAGCGCATCCGCTGCCTGGTCCAGGTCCGCATCGGGGAGGATCACCATGTGGTTTTTCGCGCCGCCTAGCGCCTGCACGCGCTTGCCGGCCTTCGTGCCACGTTGATAGACATATTCGGCGATCGGAGTGGAACCGACAAAGCTCACCGCCTTAATGTCGGGATGGTCGAGGATATGATCGACAGCTTCCTTGTCGCCATGGACGACATTGAGCAGGCCCTCGGGCAGTCCCGCCTCCATCAGCAAATTCCACGCGAGCATCGGCGCGGAAGGGTCGCGCTCGGACGGCTTTAAAATGAAGGCGTTGCCGCAGGCAATGGCGGCGGGATACATCCACATCGGCACCATGGCGGGGAAGTTGAACGGCGTGATGCCCGCGACGACGCCCAGCGGTTGGCGGTCGGCATAGGTGTCGATGCCCGGCCCCGCATTGCGGCTGAAACTGCCCTTCAAAAGCTCGGGGATACCGCAGGCATATTCGACGCATTCGATGCCGCGCTGCACTTCGCCCAGCGCGTCGTCATGGGTCTTGCCGTGCTCGCGGGAAATCTCGCGGGCCAGATCGGCGGCATGGCGGTCGAGAAGTTCCTTGAATTTGAACATCACCCGCGCGCGCTTCAATGGAGGCGTGTTGCCCCAGGCCGGCTGCGCTGCCTTGGCGGCGGCGACCGCCGCGTCGATTTCAGCTGTAGTCGACAGCGGTAATTCAGCGATCTGCTCGCCGGTTGCCGGGTTGAAGACGGGCGCCCGGCGCGAACTCGAACTGACGCGCCGCTGGCCGCCCACGGCATTTTCGATGATCTGCATCACCCGATCCTCCCAACAAATGGAACGTTTATTTCATTACTGAATGTATAGAACATACGTTCCATTCTACTCAAGGCCATTGAGAATCCGGGCGAGTGTTTCGACGATCTGGTCGATATGGCTTTTTTCCACGATCAGCGGCGGAGACAGGGCGATGATGTCCCCCGTCGTCCGGATCAGCACGCCCATTTCGAACGCCTTGACGAAAGCGGCGAAGGCACGCCGGGTCGGCTCGCCCGCCATCGGTTCAAGCTCGATTGCCCCAACCAGCCCGATATTGCGAATGTCGATGACGTGACGCGCGCTTTTCAAGGAATGCAGCGCCTCTTCCCAATAGGGCCCAAGCTCCTTGCCCCGCGTGAGCAGACCTTCCTGCTTGTAGGTCTCCAGCGTCGCCAGCCCCGCCGCCGAGGCGATCGGGTTGCCCGAATAGGTATAGCCGTGAAAGAACTCGATCAGGTGCTCGGGCCCGGTCATGAAGGCGTCGTGGATCTTGGCCGAGGTGAACACGGCGCCCATGGGGATCACCCCGTTTGTCAGCCCCTTGGCGGCCGTCATGATATCGGGCGTCACCCCGAAATAGTCGGCGGCGAATGGAGTGCCGAGCCGTCCGAAGCCGGTAATGACCTCATCGAAGATGAGCAGGATGCCGTGCTTGTCGCAGATCTCGCGCAAACGCTTGAGATAGCCCGGCGGCGGAATCAGAACCCCCGTCGATCCCGCCACCGGTTCGACGATCACCGCGGCAATCGTCGAGGCGTCGTGGAGCGCGACGATGCGCTCGAGCTCGTCCGCAAGCTCCACGCCGTATTGCGGCTCCCCCCGCGAAAATGCGTTTTTCGAGGGAAGATGCGTGTGCGGCAGATGATCGACGCCCGCCAGAAGCGTGCCGAACATCTTGCGGTTGGTGACAATCCCACCCACCGAAATGCCGCCGAAATTGACCCCGTGATAACCCCGCTCGCGCCCGATCAGCCGCGTGCGCGAGCCCTGCCCGATCGCCTTCTGATAGGCGAGCGCGACCTTCAATGCCGTCTCGACCGATTCCGAACCCGAATTGGTGTAAAGGACATGATCGAGCCCCTCGGGTGCCAGATCGACCAGCCGATTGGCCAGCTCGAACGCCTTGGGGTGCCCCATCTGGAAGGCCGGAGCATAATCGAGTTCGGCCGCCTGGTTTGCGATCGCCTCGGTAATCTGCGGCCGGCAATGGCCAGCATTGACGCACCACAGACCCGCTGTGCCATCGAGCACCTGCCGACCGTCGGCGGTCGTATAATGCATATCCGTGGCGCCCACGAACATGCGCGGGCTTTTCTTGAACTGCCTGTTGGCCGTAAACGGCATCCAGAACGCACTGAGGTCGTTCGGGATCGAGGGCGCGCCCTGAGACATCGATGTTCCCTTCCCGGCATTTTAAGCACGCCGGTTGTCGATTTCGGTCAGATTTTTTTTGACCGATTGGAAAAATTCTAGCACTCTGGATCGAAGGTTCAAGGGTAATAATTCACTGCCCGCTCTGGTACGAGAAAAGGCCGGGTTTTCCATTCAGGGAAGACCCGTCGAGGAGGCAGTTGCCGAAAATGAGCACAGACGCCGATAGTCCCAGGCCGGTGACCCGTATCCAGCGCGAAAAACAGGAAGTTATCCTCGAAGCGGCGCTCGACGTTTTTTCGCAATTCGGCTTTCGCGGCTCGACAATCGACCAGATCGCCGAGGCGGCGGGGATGAGCAAACCCAATCTGCTCTATTACTTCAAGTCCAAGGAAGACATTCACGCCCCGCTTCTGGCGCGCATCCTCGACATCTGGCTCGAGCCCCTGCGCGAACTCGACGCGGAGGGCGACCCGCTGCCCGAGATTCAATCCTATATCCGCCGCAAGCTGGAGATGAGCCGCGACTACCCGCGCGAGAGCCGGCTGTTCGCCAATGAGATGCTGCGCGGAGCGCCCGGATTTTACGATATCCTGCACACCGACCTCAAAGAGCTGGTCGAGGAGAAATCCGAAATCATCAAGGGCTGGATGGCCGAGGGCAAGATCGCCAAATGCGATCCCTATCACCTGATCTTCTCGATTTGGGCCACCACGCAGCACTATGCCGATTTCGATATCCAGGTGCGGGCCGTGCTCGGGCCGGAACGCGGCGGTGAAGGCCGGTTCGAGGACGCCGCGCGTTTTCTCGACCGGCTCTTTCTGCATGGGCTGAGCCCAAAGGGCTAACCGTCCAACTCTGGATAATGCCGGAAGATGCCATCTTCGTTGAACGCCAGCCGCCTGTTGCTGGCCAGATAGGCGGCCAGTCTTTCGTCTGCCTCGATGCTGTCAGCCAGATCGAACACTTCCTGATGCCCGGCGCCGTGACGCTTCATGGCTTTGGGGAAGGCGTATTGCAGGCCACGAATCAGGTGGAACAGGGAAAGATCGGCGTAAGTGACGCCCTGCCCCACCAGATGACCGGTGCCGTGCAGATTGCGCGCGAGGACGCGGGCGAACCAATCGAGAAATTTTGGGACGCGCTGCTCGCGGAATTCCTCGGCACGCCGCAGTGCCTCGGCCTTCTGGTCTTCGTAATACCGACCGACGCCCACCGGGTGATGGACGTCATGGGCCTCGGCCACCATGTCGGCGATAGTGAGCTGGATCTGCAGCAGCCAGTTTCGCGTGGTTTCGTCCTTGGGGGCCAGATCGAGACGCGGCCCCAGATAGTGCAGGATCGCGCCAGTCTGGCCGATGACGACATCGCCATCGCGCAGATAGGGCGGAGCAAAGCTGGGCGTGGTGATGGCCGGATCGGTGAGAAGCGCGGGCACGGACCCGGACTCCTCACGGTTCATCTCCCGATAGTCGGCGCCGGAATATTCGAGCGCCAGCCGAGCGAATTCAGCCCGGCCCGGGATGCCACCCCAATAGAAAAGATCATAGGTCATGGGCGAGGAACAGTGCGGCAGCCGGTCCGGTTCCCGGCAATAAAAAGGCCCTGCAAGCGGCTTTGGCGCTCCGCCTGCAGGGCCAAGGGGCAGGCCTCACTCCTGCAAGACTCTCTCTAGCCGATAAAAACATGACTGTAAAGATCATGATTTTGATCTGTTCCTGAATCCAAACGCATACGGCCGCCGAGACGGCGGCCGTAGCAGATAAGGAGAAAGCACCGGAAGCGTTTAGTTGAGCTCCATGCCCAGCATCTCGATACCGAGGCGCGAGCGCATGGCGCGGCGTTTGTCGGTGAGATCGGCGATCGTGTAGGAGCGCAGGACGGCAAAGAAGGCTTCGAGCGCCTCGTGCAGCGCGGCGTTGAGCTCGCAACCGCCGACCAGAGGGCAATTGGTTTCGCCGTTCTCGAAACATTCGGCCAAGGCGAAATTTTCTTCAGTGAGCTTGATCACGTCCAGCAGGGTGATCTCGGCCGCCGGGCGCCCGAGGCGGATGCCGCCATGCCGGCCGCGAACGGTATCGAGCAGGCCATTTTCGACGAGCGGCTTGATCAGCTTGAACAGGAACAACTCGGAAATTCCATATGCCTTGGCGATATCGCTGACCCTTGAAAGGTCCGGCGCGTTGATGGCGCAGTACATCAAGGTGCGTACGGCATAGCTCGACTGGCGTGTCAGTCTCATCGTCATGGACCCTGGATTGGCGCAGGCGAATGCGCGGGAAACATTGGACCGCGACTCGCCATATCGGCTGCCGCGACAGGTCCAAAGATTATAACAATTCTAAACTATGTCAAGAAAAGCTGACCGGATATTTCAGGATTAATGGCCCATTGCGGCCGGCGACCGCAGGAGGGATACCCCTTTTCCCGATCGCACTCTAGGATCGCGCCCGCAACCAACCCATCCGGAGGAATTCGTGGCCCGCAAGATCATCATCGACACCGATCCCGGCCAGGACGACGCTGTCGCGATCCTTTTGGCGCTCGCCAGCCCCGAGGAGATCGATGTGCTCGGCATCGTCGCCGTAGCCGGCAATGTAGGGCTCGCCCGGAACGCCAAGAATGCCCTCAAGACCGTCGAGCTCGCTGGCCGCACCGAGGTGCCCGTCCACGCCGGCTGCGCCCGGCCGATGATCCGAGATCTGGTGACCGCCGAGCACGTCCATGGCCAGACCGGCCTCGATGGCCCCGACCTCCCCGAGCCCAAGATTGCGCTACAGGACCAACATGGCGTCGATTTCATCATCGACACGCTGCGCGCCGAGCCGGAAAAGACCGTGACGCTATGTGCGCTTGGGCCGCTCACCAATCTGGCGATGGCGCTGATCAAGGCTCCCGACATCGCGGCGAAGATCGAGGAAATCGTCCTGATGGGCGGCGCTTATTTCGAGGTGGGCAACATCACCCCGGCCGCTGAATTCAACATCTATGTCGATCCCGAAGCCGCCCGGACGGTGTTTACCTGCGGCGCGCCCATCACCATGATGCCGCTCGACGTCACCCACCAAATGCTGGGGACACCCGAGCGCGTGGCGGCCTTCTCGGCCATCGGCAACCGCTCGGGCGCGGCTGTCGCCGCCATGCTGGGCTTTTCCGAGCGGTTCGATCTTAAGAAATATGGCTGGCGCGGTGCGCCGCTGCACGATCCATGCGTCACCGCCTATCTCCTCGCGCCGGAGATATTCGAAGGCCGGTCGTGCAATGTGGAGATCGAGACGGCCAGCGCTTTGACCCGCGGGATGACTGTTGCCGACTATTGGCACGTGACCGACCGTCCCCATAATGCCAATTTCATCCGCTCGGGCGATTCCGACGCGTTCTACGCGCTGCTGACCAAGCGGATTGCACGCCTGCCTTAGGAGTTTTCACAATGACCCATTTCGTTTCCACCGATTGGCTGGCCGCCCATCTCGACGATCCCAAGGTTCAGATCGTCGATGCGTCCTGGCACATGCCCAATGCGGGCCGCGATGGCCGGGCCGAATTTCTGGAAGGGCACGTTCCCGGAGCGATCTTTTTCGATATCGACGCAATAGCCGATACCAGTTCCGGCCTGCCCCACATGCTGCCCGACGCGGCAAAGTTCGGCGAAATGGTCGGTGCCCTGGGCATTTCCTCCCTAACCACCGTCGTCGTCTATGACGAGCATGGCCTGTTTTCCGCCCCGCGCGCGTGGTGGACCCTCAAGGTGATGGGCGCGCACGAAGTGAAGATCCTGGAAGGCGGCGGGCCAAAATGGCGTGCCGAAGGCCGGCCGATTGCGGTCGGCGAGGCCAACGCGGTCCCTGCCCGGTTCGAGGCCCGTCTCGATGCCGACGCCGTTGCCGATTTCGAACGGGTATTGGCTGCCAGCAATGCCGGCGATCAGATCGTCGATGCCCGCGGCGCCGCCCGGTTCACCGGCGAAGCGCCCGAGCCCCGTGCTGGGCTCAAATCCGGACACATCCCCGGAAGTCGCAGCCTGCCCTTCGACAAACTCATCGAAAACGGCGCCCTCAAATCGGATGCCGAACTGGAAAAGGCGATCCGGGAAGCCGGCATCGATCCGTCTCGCCCGGTCATCACCTCCTGCGGATCGGGCGTAACGGCCTCGGTGCTGGCGCTGGCGCTCGATACGATCGGCGCACGCAAGGTGGCGCTTTATGACGGGTCGTGGTCCGAATGGGGTGGGCGCGACGACGCCCCTGTTGAAACCGGTCCGGCGCGATCAGGCGGCGCTTGAGACGTTCTGGGAAACGCGGTTGCGGCCCGAGCGCTTGGAGAGATAAAGCGCGTTGTCGGCCTTGCGCAGCAGCGTATCGAAGCTGGTCTGGGGCTTGTTGGCCACCGCAACGCCGGCGCTGACGGTGCACGCCACCGTCTGGTCGCCGGCCTCGTGCCGCATGCGGCTCATGTGCCCGCGAACGCGCTCGGCGAGGGCAAGGGCGTGGGTCGATGAACTGGCCGGCAGGACGACGAGGAATTCTTCGCCCCCCAACCGAACCACGACATCCCCTGCCCGGCTGTTTTCGGTGAGCAGCGCACCGAAATTGCACAGCACCAGATCGCCCACCGCGTGCCCGTGGCGGTCGTTGAGGCCCTTGAAATCGTCGAGGTCGAAAACCACCAGCCCCGTATCCTGCGGCACGATCCCATCGGGGAAGCGCTCATAGACGGCGCGGCGATTGTTGAGCCCCGTCAGCGGATCGATCAGCGATTCCGCCTGATGCCGACGGCTGATGCGCTCCTGATGGATGGTGACGAACAACCCGCCGACCCCGGTGATCGCCACCACCGAAACGAACAGATTGACGCTTTCGGCCCAATTGTCGGGCGGTTGTCCGCCCAGGTAAAACGGGGTTTCGAGCGCCATCACGATGACGCAGGCGACGTAGGACACCACCAGCATCGCGTGCAAAACCGCGATCGCGGTGATCGGGCCGGGCGATTCCGCCCTCGCCGTCCAATAGTTGTAGCCGCAAATGCTGAGCAGGATCGCGCTCATCAAATTGATGAAGATAAAGCTCAGGCCATCGAACCCCATCGAAGCGGCGGCGACGATCGGGATGGCCCCGCAAAGCGCGAGAATGAGGACGTTGCGCCAATCGAAACGATCGTCGCGAAACTGGGTAAGTCCGCCATAGCTCGTGGCATAGGCAGAGGTCAGCAGCACGCCGGCGGCCACTGCATAAAATCCACTGGCACCGGCATGGAAAGCGTAAAACGCGACGATCGCGGCGATGATCATGCCGATGCACAGCGACCAGGTGAGAAGAAAACCGGACCTGCGCTGGCGCAGCCACGAACTCGCCAAGGTAAAGCAAAGCGCTATGCCTGCAGCGCCCGAAGCCATCAGGAGGGAATTGTAATCGAGACCCATGTCGCCGGCGAATTGAGTGATGTCCACAACAACCATATCATTGTGCGTATCGCTGTAGAGTTCATCCTCGACAACTGGTGTCCAAACCCTTATCGGGTGACCGCACAATTTTTACCGTTTGGTCCGGAAAAGTTACCCCTTCGTTTCTTTTCGCTTTTTAACGGCGGTGGTTTCTGGTTTCCTGTAAACTTCGATGGGCCACGGCAAGCCTTTGAAGGCGGCTCACCGATTGGGGCAAAAACAATGAGATGGGGAAAAACCCGCTGACGATGACGCAGATTCTGGAGATCAAGGACGTCCACAAGTCCTTCGGCAACCTTGAGGTTCTCAAGGGCATTTCGATCAGTGCACGCGCGGGCGACGTCATCTCGCTGATCGGGTCTTCGGGGTCGGGAAAATCCACCCTTCTGCGCTGCATCAACATGCTCGAAGTGCCCAATGAAGGCTCGGTCTTCGTCGATGGGGAGCATGTTTCCCTCTCGCCTGAAGGACCGCACCGCCACCCGACTGATGCAGCCCAGCTTCAGCGCGTCCGCTCCAAGCTCGGCATGGTGTTCCAGTCGTTCAACCTCTGGTCGCACATGACGATCCTCGAAAACGTCATGGAAGCACCGCTCCATGTGCAAAGGCGCGACCGCGAGGAGGTCAGGCAACAGGCCATGAGCCTGCTCGACAAGGTCGGCATCGCCGACAAGGCCGATGCCTTCCCCGCCCAACTCTCGGGCGGCCAGCAGCAACGCGCCGCCATTGCTCGGGCGCTGTGCATCAACCCCAGGATCATGCTGTTCGACGAGCCCACATCGGCGCTCGACCCCGAACTCGAAGCCGAGGTGCTGCGCGTCATCAAGATGCTGGCCGACGAAGGGCGCACCATGCTGCTGGTCACCCATGACATGAAATTTGCGCGCGAAGTCTCCGACCGCGTGGTTTTTCTCCACCTCGGCAGGATCGAGGAAGAGGGAACCGTCGCGGAGGTTTTCGGCGCCACCAAATCCGATCGGCTGCGCCAGTTCCTGAGCGCCGCCGGTCACGCCTGACCGGGGCGGCAACCATCATGCAAGACGGGACCCGGTCGCTTTCCACTAACCATAACATCAGAGGGAACTCCATAATGAAAAAGGCGATACTCACCCTTGCCGCGCTCGCGGCCTTTTCGACATCGGCATCGGCCCAGGAGGTCCTGCGCGTCGGAACAGAAGGGGCTTACGCGCCCTGGAACTTCGTCAACGACGCTGGCGAGCTCGCGGGCTTTGAAATCGACCTCGCCAACGCGATCTGCGAACAGACCGGCATGACCTGCGAGATCGTGCAGAACGATTGGGATTCGATCATCCCCAACCTCGTCGCCGGCAATTACGATACGATCATGGCCGGCATGTCGATCACCGAGGAACGGCTGGAATCCATCAATTTCACTCAGGATTATTTCCCGGTCGATCCGTCCAAATACATCGCCCTGGCCGACGCCGACCTCGATCTCGAAAACCCCTCGGGGCTACGGATCGGCGTGCAGGGAAACACCATTCAGGCAGCCTATGCCGAAGAAAACTTCGGTGACGGCAACACGATCATCGCATTCGCGACCTTCGACCAGTCGATCGCCGATCTGGCCGCGGGCAATGTCGATGTCGTTCTGGCGGACGGCTCCTCGCTCGAACCGGTGGTCGCCAATTCCGGCGGCGCGCTGGCGTTCTTTGGCGAAGACGTCCGCGTGGGTGGCGGCGTGGGCGCCGGGGTGCGCAAGGAAGACACCGAACTGCTCGCCACGCTCGATGAGGCGCTGACCGCCCTCAAGGCCGACGGCACCGTCGATGCCCTGCGCGCCGAATGGTTCGACGGGGTCGAACCCGCCTATACCGAATAATCGCAACACCCGTTTCCGGCGGCACCGCTGCCGGACACGGCCCTGTTCGCTCTGGGGAACAACGACGTGGACTCAGAAGCCTTTTGGCTTTTTGCCTGGCTGGGCGAAGATTTCGCCTTCTGGTTCGACTATCTGACCAATGGCAAGCACCTCAATTGGTACGCCAGTTTCCGTTTCACGGTTCTGGCCGCGATCTTCGGTGCCCTGCTCGCCCTGATCTTCGGTATTCTGGGAGCGACGGCGAAAGCCTCGCGCTTTGCGCCCCTGCGCGCCATCGGCACTGTCTATATCGGCATGGTGCGGGGCATTCCCGATGTGCTGTTCTTCCTGTTTTTCCCGCTTGCGTTCGAACAGGGCGTGGAATGGGTATGGTCGCTGCAGGTGTGCACGCCTGAAGCGATAGCGGCGACCCAGGCAAGCTGGCCGCCTTGCCCGGAAGTCAACTGGCTGCTGTCCACAAACGAATACCTAATCCTTGCCTGCTTTTCGCTTGGCATCATCTATGGCGCCTTCGCCGCAAACGTTATCCACGGCGCCATGCGCGCGGTGCCCAGGGGCCAGCTCGAGGCCGCCCGTGCCTTCGGCATGAGCGCTTTCCAAGTGCTCACCCGCGTCCATATCCGCCAGATGTGGGTCTATGCCCTGCCCGGCCTTTCCAACGTCTGGATGCTATTGATCAAGGCGACCTCGCTTTTGTCCCTGCTCCAGATCGCCGATATCGTCTGGTGGGCCGGCCAGCTCGGTTCGCCCAACTTCCTGCCCCAGGCCGGCCTTGTGCACGGCGACTGGCGCTGGGCGTATTACGTCGTCCTCTTCGTCTTTTATATCCTCGTCACGCTCCTCTCCGAGCAGGTCTTCAGGCGGCTGACGCTCTGGGCCCGGCGCGGCATGCCGGTGGAGGGCTAGCCATGGACCTCCTCTCCGCCATCTGGACGGATTTCGTGATCTACGTCCGTCCGGCGCTGTTCAACATCTATTTCGCCGCCGTCTCCCTGCCCGTCGGCTTTGCGTTCGCGCTGCTGCTGGCGCTGGGCAAGAACGCGCGCATACCGGTGCTGAGCCGGCTGTGCTCGGCCTACATCTACGCCTTTCGCGGCTCCCCGCTCTTTATCCAGTTCTTCATGTTCTATTCGATCATGCTGGCGCTCAACCCAATCTGGTGGCGCCCAATGGGGCTTTCCTGGCTGATGATGAACCCGCTTTTCATCGGCCCGCTGGCCCTCGTGATGAACACGACGGCCTATACAGCCGAAATCCTCTACGGCGCGGTGCGCACGGTGCCGCGCGGGGAACTGGAAGCCGCGCGCGCCTTCGGCATGAGCCCCTGGCAGGTGTTCCGCACGGTCACCTGGCCCAACATGATCCGTATCGCATGGCCCTCATACACCAATGAGCTGGTCTTCCTGTTCCACGCCACGGCGCTGGTCTATTTCACCCTGCCGGTGATCGACGGACAGCGCGATATCATGAATACCGCGCAGTATCTTTTCGAGCGCGACTATAACGCGTTCCTCCATTTCTCGGTGGCGGCCATGTGGTTTTTGACCATCACCATGGTGATCTTCTTTTTCAGCGGCCTCGTTTACAAACGGCTGATGCGCCACATGCCGCCAGAGCGCGCCACACCCCGCCCGCGCCTTCGTTTCGGCCCCAAATATATCCGGTGATCCCATGTCCTTGACCCGCACCACCCATCGTATCGACGCTGACGCGCCGGGCACATCGGCAGAGCTTACGGTTTTCGAAATAGGCCCGGCCGATGCACCGCAAAAGATCTATCTCCAGGCCGCGCTGCACGCCGACGAACAGCCGGGCATCATGGCGCTGCACCATTTGCTGCCGATGCTGGAGACGGCCGATGCCCACGGCGCGTTGCGCGCCAAATTCACCATACTGCCCATGGTCAACCCGCTGGGCATGGGCCAGCTTCTGTTCGAAAGCCATCTTGGACGTTACGATTTCCGCTCGGGCACCAATTTCAACCGCCGCTGGCCCGATCTCTTCGCGGCGGTCGGGACGGATGTCGCCGGGCGGCTGACCGACGATGCGGACGCCAATGTGGCCATGATCCGCGCGGCGGTGCGTGACTGGCTCGACGCCCAGCGCCCCCAGACGGCGATGCAGAAACTGCGCCATTTCGTGATGACTCACGCCTATGACGCCGATTACGTGCTGGACCTCCATTGCGACAACGAAGCGCTGGTCCATTTGTTCGTCACCCCCGATTCCATGGCCGAGCTGACCGAACTGGCCGATCACATGGGCTCGGTGGCGCAACTGACGGCCGAGGATTCGGGCGGCGGCTCGTTCGACGAAGTCTGGCCTTCGCTCTGGACGCGGCTGCGCGCCACCCATCCCGATAAGCCCATCCCCTTTTCCGCCCGCGCGGCGACACTCGAATATCGCGGCCAGCCCGACGTCTTCGATGACCTCGGGAAGGATGATGCCGCGCGCCTTTTTGCGTTTTTCCAGGCCAAGGGGCTGATCGATGGAACACCGCCCGCCGTCGACCCCGCCCCGGCGCCGCTACCCCTCAGCGCCACCGAAATGCTGCGTGTAGATAAGGCCGGCCTTCTCGCCTATCGGGTGGAACTCGGCGACACCGTGGAAAAAGGTCAGCCCGTCGCCGATCTGATCGCGCTCGACGGCCTCGGGGCGTTCACCGAACGCACCCCGGTGCTGGCCGGCACCTCGGGGCGCGTCATCTCACGCAATCAGTCCAAATTCGTCGTCCCAGGCAATTCGATCGCCAAGATCGTGGGCAGCGAACCTCTTGCGGGCCGCGAGGGCTATCTCCTCGAGGATTGATCGCGCACCGGCTGATAGACGAAGCGTGGCATTTCGATCTTGAAGACGATGGCCAGCGTTCTGAACCCGAACCCGATCGTCATGGCGATGATCGAGACGAGTTCGAGCGGAAGCCCGACGTGGATGCCGAGGAGGAAAATGCAGGCCGTCGCCGCCGACACGGTGGCATAAAGCTCGCCCGCGAACAGCAGCGGCACGTCGTTGCAAAGGACGTCGCGCAAAACGCCGCCCACGCAGCCGGTAATCATCCCGGCCACGACGACGATGATGACCGGCTGCCCCATCTCCATAGCCACCATGCACCCCGAAATCGTGAAAACCACGAGCCCCACGGCATCGAGTAGCAGGAAGACCAGCTTGAGCCGCTCCATCATTCGCGCCACGACGATCGTGAACAGCGCCGCGCCGATGGTGACCAGCAGATAGGCCGGTTCATTGACCCAAAGCAGCGGGTAGTGCCCAAGCAGCAAATCGCGGGCCGTTCCGCCGCCCAGCGCCGTCACACAGCCCAGCGCGCAGACCCCGAACCAGTCCATGTTTCGCCGCCCCGCCGCGAGCGCCGCGGTCATCGATTCTGCGGCAAGGGCGATGACGAAGATGGTGTGCAACAGCATGGGGTCTCCTTTGCGCGGCCAAGCCAACCATGAGCGCTAACCTCTCCCGTAAACCGGGAGCAAGGACAAGGGGATTTACTGACTTGTTGATCGCGCTTCCGAACCGCAAAAGCGCTTCAGCTTTTGCCCATGCGCCGGGCGACGCGTTTTTCGAGCACCACGAAACCATCATAGAGCAGCACGGCAAGTGCCCCCACGATCAGCCCGCCCTGGAGCACGAAGGCCGTGTTGCCCGAAAGAAGGCCGGCGATGATCACCTCGCCCAGCGTGCGCGCCGCGACCGTTGAGCCGATTGTCGCGGTCGACAGCGAGATGACCACCGAAAGGCGGATACCGGCGAGGATCACCGGGAAGGCGAGCGGCAATTCGACGGTCACCAGCCGCTGCCACCCTGTCATCCCCGAACCCCGTGCCGCCTCCCGAACCGATGGAGGAAGGCCAAGAAGACCGGTCAGGGCGTTTTCGAAGATCGGCAACAGGCCGTAGAGAAACAGCGCCACCAGCGTCGGACCGTTGCCGAAGCCGAGCATGGGCACGGAAAGCGCAAGGACGGCGACGGGCGGAAACGTCTGGCCGATATTGGCGACCGCGCGCGAGAGGGGCAAGAACTCTTCGCCGAAGGGGCGCGTGACGAGGATAGCGAACCCCACCGCCACCACCGTTGCGAGCAGTGTTGCTAGGGCAACAATGCCCAAATGGCTCAGAGTGAGAGAGAGGATCGAGGTCTGCGTATAGATCGCGGGGGCGTCGTAGCGGGTGAGCGGCGCAAAAAGCGGAGCGAACGATGTCGGCGTCACGATGAACGCGACCAGCAGGACGAGGACGGCCAGCCGGATGATTGCCGAAAGCTTCATTGCGGACGGGCCGCCCGTTTGTCGAGCGCTGTCCGGCTCACGATTCCGACCGGCTTACCTTCCGAGACGACCGGCAGGACGTCGCGACCGGACCACAGCATTTCCGAATAGGCATCGCGCAATGACAGATCGGCCTCGACCGGCGGTCCCTCGCCGGTTCCCGGCTCTACGACCTCCCTCACGCAGGAAAGCGTCATGAGACGGAACGCCTTGTCCCCCGAACCCAGCATGGCCTCGACGAAATCGTCGGCGGGGCGGGCGATGATTTCGGCGGGCGAAGCGTATTGCAGCACCTTGCCCTCGCTCATCACCGCGATGCGGGTGCCCAGCCTGATCGCCTCGTCCATGTCGTGGGTGACCAGAACGATCGTCGTTTTCAACCGGCGCTGGATATCGACGAGATCGGCCTGCGCCTTGGCGCGGATGATGGGATCGAGGGCACCGAATGGCTCGTCCATCAACAGCACCGACGGCCCCGCCGCCAGCGCCCGGGCCACGCCGACGCGCTGTTTTTGCCCGCCTGAAAGCTCGTGCGGCATACGGTGCCGGTACTGGTCGGGTTCGAGCTGGAAAAGCGCAAGCAATTCATCGACGCGGGCCGCGACCCTGGACTTGTCCCAGCCGAGCAGTTTGGGAACGGTTGCGATGTTGCCGGCCACGTCCCAATGGGGGAAAAGGCCATGCCCCTGAATGGCATAGCCAATTTGGCGGCGCAGCTCGAACGGGGCGATTTCGCGGGTGTCGCGCCCATCGATGCGGATGGTGCCGGCACTGGGTTCGACCAGCCGGTTGATCATCCGCAACAGCGTGGTTTTTCCCGACCCGGACGTACCCACGATGGCGGCGATTTCGCCCGAGGGTATGGTGAGCGTGACATCGTCCACCGCCGCCCGGCCGTCATAAGTCTTGGTGAGATTTTCGAGTTCGATCATGGCGTGCCCCTGTTGCGGCCGCGGCTGAGTTCGACGCCGGCATCGAGCACGATTGCTGCCGCAAACGCCATGGCGACGGCAGGAATGGCGCCCAAGAGCACCAGCGGCATCGCGGTCTGCGTGATGCCCTGAAACACGAACGTGCCCAGCCCCCCGCCGCCGATCAAACCGGCAATGACGGCAAGCCCGATATTCTGGACCAAAATGATGCGGATGCCCGTGAGGATGACGGGGAAGGCGAGCGGCAACAACACCTTGCGCATGCGCTGTCCGTCGGTCATGCCCATGCCGCGCGCCGCGTCATTGGCATCGCGCGGCACTGTATCGAGCCCGACGACGGTGTTGGAGACGATGGGCAAAAGCGAATAGGCGAACAGCGCCACGAAAGCCGGCGCAAAGCCGATGCCAGCAATCCCGATTGCCGCCGCGCCGGGAATATTGGCCCCGATCCAGGCCATGGGAGCGATCAACAGCCCGAAAAGCGCGATCGAGGGGATGGTCTGGACGACGTTGAGGCCGCCCAGAATGGCGGCGCGGAGTTTGGGAATGCGATAGCAAACGATGCCCAGCGGCACGCCGGCGACCACCGCGACAGCGACCGAACCGAAGGCGAGCAGCAGATGGGTTTCGACCTCGCGCAGGAAAGCGCTCTGGCGGCTCTGGTATTCGCGCATCACCGCAAGATCGTCCCAGAGGCCGGACATGAGGATAAGCGCGAGAGCAATAATTACCCCGACCAATACACCCACGCGCGCCAAGGGTTTGAGGTTGAAGCGCGCCAACGCATCGGTGGCCGCCAGCGCGAAGGCGAAGACGAGTATCCACACCCCCGATCCCGGGGAAACGCGCGCATAAGTGTCGCCCTCGGGAATGAGGCCGGTCGCACCGATACCCACGCCTATGGCCAGCGTCGCCAGCCCGAGAGCCGAAACGGTAAGCCGCCAGATCAGTGGCGTGCGCAGAAGCAGGATGACCAAGGCAAGGCCGAGCCCGGCAATGAGCGCGAACCCGGCTGGCCCCAGCGCCTCCCATGCCGGAACAGCCTCGCCCGGCACAATCCGGTTGGCGCGGAAGGAGAGGAAAGGTTGGAACGCAAGGGCGAACAGGCCCAGGGCCGCGACGACCACGCCGAGCTTGTCGATGCCTGTCGATTTCGGCGCAGTGTGGATGAACGTCGTCACGGGGCGAACGAAGCCGCCTTGCGGCGGCTTCACTCCATCCTAGAGCAGACCGTTTTCGGTGAGATAGGCCTCGGCGACCGCGTCCGCCGGTTCGCCGCCCACCTGAACGCGACCATTGAGGTCCTGAAGCACTTCGAGCGTCAGGCCTTCGAAAACCGGAGCCAAAATCTCCTCGATCTGCGGATATTCCTCAAGCACCGCCTGACGGATGATGGGGGCCGGTGCATAGACCGGCTGCACGCCCTTGTCGTCTTCCATGACCACGAGGCCCGAAGGGGCAATGCCGCCATCGGTGCCATAGACCATGGCGGCATTGGCGCCGGACGTCTGGTTGGCGGCTGCCGCGATGGTTGCCGCCGTATCCCCGCCCGAAAGCTGGATGAGCTGATCGGAGGCGAGTTCGAATCCATAAGCCTCCTGGAAGGCCGGCAGGGCGGCGGGCGAGGTCACGAATTCGCTCGAAGCGGCAAGGACGATCTCACCGCCTCCGGCCACGTACTCGCCGAAATCGGTAAGCGTTGCCAGCCCGTTTTCCTCAGCAATTTCCGAGCGCAGGGCGATGGCCCAGGTGTTGTTGGCAGGCGAAGGCGTGAGCCAGACGATGCCGTTTTCCTGCAGATCCATCTCGGCGACGCGCTCATATGCCGATTGCGCATCGTTCCAGACTGGCTCATCGCCCAGGTTGAAAAAGAAGGCGCCGTTGCCGGTATATTCGGGATAGATGTCGATCTGGCCCGCCGTGATCGCCTCGCGCACGATGGGCGTGGCGCCGAGCTGGAGACGGCTTTCGACCGGGATATCATTGGCCTCGAGCATCTTGACGATGATGTTGCCCAGCACACCGCCCTCGGTATCGATCTTGGACGAGACGACGACTTGAGCTGAGGCGGCCGAGGCCAGCGCCGCCATAATGGCCGCACCAGCAAAACTTTTGAGGAAACGCACTGGGGTTCTCCGATCTGGCTTCAGGTCATATGCGTCCCCAGCCTATAGATCGAGACTGGGATGGCCACCCTGAGACGGCAAAAATAATCGTACCCCTTTTGTTCCAAATTCGTCAACCCATCGGATTGGGTAAATAACCGATAAACCCCGTGAGCTTCCAATCGCTGGCGGTGCGGGCCAGCGTATAGACCGACTGCCAGTTGAGGATATCGGCGCTTCCGTCCCTCATCTCGACCCGACCGTCGAATTTCTTGTGGGCAAGTGCCCGATCCCCCGCAATTTCGATCTCATCGAGTCGCGTGGCATTGAAGATACCTTCTCGCGCCGTGGCGGAGACTACTCTGCGCGCGAAATCGCACGCTCCCTCCAACCAGGATTCGCGATAAGCCTCGAGCGTGGGGAAGCTGATGCGCCAATCGTCCGGATTTGCTGAGGATTTTCCATCGATCCCGTGAAACCGATCGGCAGCGAAATCGGGTTCGACCATCGACCAGTCGCAGGCAAGGAACGCCTCGATATCGCGGGCAACGAGCATCTCCCAGATGGCATGGCGGTCAGGATCGCCCGCGAACGGGTTGAGGGCATAAAGGTCCATTTTATTTCAGCATGCCCTTGTAAATGCCGGGTTTGGAGCCGGGAATTTCGATGGCGTCGAGCTTTTTGAGGTAGAATTCGACCGGCCCTGGATCGCCGATAATGGCGTAGGCAAAGCCTTTGTTTTCAAGGTCTTGCAAGGTTCCGAACAGCAGCGCCTCGCCGATTCCGCGCCCGCGTGCCGCCTCGGAAACCCCGGTGGGGCCGAAAAAGCCGCGGGCAGTGACGTCGCCGCAGGCAAAGCCCAGCAAGGCGTTGGAATCATGAGCGATCCAGACGTCGATGGGCTGGTGGGAAAAGCCGGTTTCGACCTCCGAGCGCCAATGGCGGGAGAAATGGGTTTCAACCCAATCGCAGACAGTCAGGCGTTCGGGCGCCAGGGCCCGACGGATGGTAACACCTTGATCGGTAACGCGTTTATAGTCATATTCGGGCAAATCATAGAGACGGATGAGAAGGTCGGCCATCAGGCGGCATCCATGTCCTGGAAACGGTGACGGACAAAATGGCCCGGTTCGACCTCGACCGGCAAGCCTGCCGGTTTGCGGGCCAATGCGCGGACTTTCTCAACCCCTTCGGTAAAGGCCCGGCCGCCGTCTTGGTCTTGCACAAAATGCATAGAAGGGTCGGGTACGGCGTTTAGGAGAACTTTTGTGTATGGATGTGCCGGGTTTGCGACCACCATTGTGGACGGCCCCCATTCGACGACCTGCCCGGCGAACATCACGGCGGTCTCCTCGGCCAGATAATGGGCCGTGGCGATGTCGTGGGTGATGTAGAGGAAGGTGATGCCGCGCTCGGTTTTCATCCGCTCCATCAGCCCCAGGACCGACTTGCGAATCGAGACGTCGAGCATGGAGGTGGGTTCGTCCGCGACGATCAGCTCGGCGCCTACAGCGAGGGCTCGGGCGAGGTTGACGCGCTGGCGCTGGCCGCCGGAAAGTTCGTGCGGATATTTTTCCAGCGTGACGTCGGGATCGAGTTCCACATCGGCGAGGACGCTTCGGACGGCTGCGGCGAGATCGGAGCCCGAGAGCTTCTTGTGCAGTTTCAATGGCCGTTCGATGTGGTGGCGGATGGTGTGGGCCGGGTTAAGGGCGGCGAAGGGGTCCTGGAAGACCATCTGCACGGCCCGAGCATAGGCGAGCTCTTCGGCCCGGCCGGAGATATCGGCGATATTCTTGCCCTTGAAGCGGATTTCGCCTTCCGAAAGCTGGAACAGGCGCGTGACCGAGCGGCCGATGGTGGATTTTCCTGAGCCCGATTCACCCACGATGGCAAGCGCCCTGCCCTTTTTGACCGAGAGGGAGACATTGCGCATGGCGACCACTTCCTTGGCCGCGCCAAGCATGGGCTTGAGATGGAATATCTTGCTGGCGTTGTCGATTTCGAGAAGCGGAATATCGGACATGTCTTCCTCCTATGCCGGGCCGAGACGAGGCATGGCGCCCCAGAGTTTCCGAGTGTACGCATGGCTCGGATCGGAGACGATCTCGGCGGTGGGCGCGTGCTCGACGATGCGGCCTTCGAGCATCACCGCGATCCTATCGGCGAACTGGCTCATCAGCGCCAGATCGTGGGTGATGAACAGAATCGAGAAACTAAACCTTGCCTTCAACACCATGATCTCCTGCAAGATCTCACGCTGAACGACGACATCCAGCGCGGTGGTCGGTTCGTCCATGATGATGAGCTTGGGATTGAGCGCCAGCGCCATGGCGAGGACCACGCGCTGGCGCATGCCGCCCGAAAGCTGGTGCGGATAATCGTCGAGCCGGGCGGCCGGAATGCCGACGAGTTTGAGGAGTTCTTCGGCGCGAGCCCGGGCTTCAGGTTTGCTCATGGAGGTATGGCGCACCAGCATGTCGCGGAACTGCTCGAACAGGGTCAAAACCGGATTGAGCGAATTCATGGCGCTCTGGAACACCATTGAAACCGTGGACCAGCGCCATTTTTCCAGCCGCGCGGGCGGCATGGCCAACACGTCCTCGCCATCAACAATGATCGAGCCCTTCGAGATGATGGCCGGCGGGCGGTGCAGGCGCATGAGCGAAAAAGCGATGGTGGACTTGCCGCAGCCGGACTCCCCGGCCAGCCCCATGATCTCGCCCTGCCCGATATCGAAATCGACGCCCTTGACGGCGGTAAACAGGCCCTTTCCGGTAAGGTAATCGACCTGCAAGCCCCGGACGGAAACGAGTGCGGTCATTGAGCAGCCTCCCTGAGCTTGCCGGCGGCGCGCTGGCGGTCGAGCTTTTCCTGCGCCTTTGCCGCGGCGGCGATGGTACCCAGCGTCCTGAGGCGTGGGTTGGAGATTTCATCGACGCCGAAATTCAGAAGCGACAGCCCGATGCCGATCCCGGCCACGGCGAGTGCGGGGGCAAGAACTTCCCACCATGCCCCGACCGTGATCGCAGAGGAATTCTGCGCGTGATAGAGCATGGTGCCCCAGGAAACCGACATGGGATTGCCCAGGCCGAGGAACTCGAGGGTGGCCTGGGTGATGATCGTATAGGTCACCGAGCCGATGAAATTGAAGCCGATGATCGAGAGCAAATTGGGCAACAGCTCGACGAAGATCATCCGGTGGGCGGGCTCTCCGATCAGCTCAGAGGCCTGGATATATTCGCGCTGCCGCAGCGTCATAGTCTGGGCGCGGGTGACGCGGGCGCCCCAGGCCCATGAGGTGACGCCGATGATCATGGCGATGACCACTGGGGAGGTCTGGCCGACGAAAGCGGCGATCACCAGCAGCAGCGGAAGCTGGGGGATGACCAGGACGATATTGGTGCAGAAATTGATGATCTCATCGACAATGCCGCCGAGATAGCCCGCCGTAATGCCGAGCACCGTGCCGATCAGGACGACGAGCAGCCCGGCGAAGAAGCCCACCGCGAGCGAGGTGCGCGTGCCGTAGATCAATTGGGCGAAGACGTCGCGGCCCATGCGGGTGGTGCCCAGGATGGTTTCCCCATCAGGCGCCACATGCGGGCGACCGACACGATCCATGGGATCGACGCCAAGCAGCATCGGGCCAAAGATGGCGACGGCCACATAAAACAGCACGATGGCGAGCCCGAAGGCGGCCTTGCGGTTGCGCAGGAAAACCTTGAGCGTTTCAACCATGGATCAAGCCCTCCGCAGCCGGGGGTCGAGCAGCACGTAGAGCAGGTCGACGATGAGATTGGCGGTGAGGATGGCCAGCGTCATGATCAGCAACTGGCCCTGGATCAGCGGATAGTCGCGGGTGACAATGCCGATATAGAGGGTTTGGCCCAGGCCGGGATAGTTGAAGACCACTTCGGTGACGAGCGAACCGCCCAGGATGGCACCGAGCGTGAGGCCAAGCGAGGTGACCGAGGGCAGCAGCGCGTTGCGGGCGGCATAGTTGAACTTGACCCGGCGTTCGGAAAGGCCCTTGGCCAGCCCCATGATGACGTGATCTTCGCCCAACTGGCCGATCATGTTGTTGCGCATGGTGACGAGATAGCCGCCGACGAAAACCACCATCAGCGAGCAGACGGGCATCAGGGCGTGTAGGACGACCGAACTGAGATAAGCCCATGAAAACGCCGCATCGAGGCTTGGATTGAAGGCGTATCCGGTGGGCAGCCAGCGCAGGGCAACGCCAAAGACGAAGAGTGAAACCAGCGCGATGACCACGGGGGGAATGGCTTGGAGCGCCAGCGAAGTGGGCGTGATTACGGCATCGAACGCGCCGCCGCGCTTCCAGGCGGCAAAGACGCCCATGAAGGTTCCGATGGCGAATGCCAGGACCGTGGCACAGCCGGCCAGCAGCAGCGTCCAGGGGAGCGCATAGCCGAGCCGGTCGTTGACCGTCTGGGGATAGAAGCGGATCGAATAGCCCAGATCGCCTGTGAAGACCGATTTGAGATAGGCGAAATATTGCTCGTGCAGCGGGCCGGTGGCAAAGCCGAAAGTTTCGATCAGCGCGGCGCGGGCTTCTGGCGGGATCGTGGTTTGCGACTGGGCGAACATCATGTCGATGGGATTGCCGGGCATCAGACGCGGCAGGATGAAATTGATCGTCGCGGCCACGAAGAAGGCGACGATGTAAAAGCCCAGACGGCGCAGGACGAAGGCCATTGTTTTCTCCTTGCCGAAGCAGCGCTCGCGGAAAAGCTGCTGCTGGATTCCGGGAACAAGTCCCGGAATGACAGGGGGATTATGAGGAAAGGCTTGCTTTACCCACCAGCCTGTCACCCCGGGATTTATTCCCGGGGTCCAGTGCAGCGGACGCCAGAAGCACCGCGTTCAAGTGTTACTCTTCCACCGGCCGCAGGGCGAGCAGGTGCAGCAGGCGTTCGGGGACGCCGGAGTAGACCACCGGGCGCGCCACGGGGTTGTCGGCGTTAAAGAAGCCCGTGAAGCGCGAGGTGTTGTACTCGTACCAGAGCGGGTTATCGAACACCCAGATCACCGGCATATCCTCGGCCACCAACATCTGGATCTCGTTCATGTATTGCTGCTGTTCGTCCGGATCGATGGTGGTGTTGAACGCATCGAGCGCTTCATCAAGCGCTGGATTGGAATAGCGCGCCGACTGGAAGCGCGACTGGCCGATATGGCGCGAATGCAGCGCCTGATCGAGGAAATAGTGCGGGCTAACGCCGGTGGTCACCGAATTGATGGCGGCCTGGTAATCGCCGGCGATCAACTGGTCGGTCCAGGCCGGGCTTTCCGGGGTCTGCATGGTGGCGTTGATGCCCAGTTCGTTGAGCCCTTCAACGCCGAGTTGGACGGTGTTGACCCAATCGGTCCACCCATTGGGGACGATGATGTCGAAAGCGATCGGCTCCCCGCTCGGGCTCTCGATGAAGCCGTCGCCGTTGGCGTCCGAATAGCCGGCCTCCTCAAGAAGCGCGCGGGCGCCTTCGATATCGAATTCGGTGTATTGGCCGTATTGGGCTTCCACTTCCGGATTGTTCCAGGAGTGATAGGCACGGCCAAGGCCGGAGGGATAATCATTGGCGGTCGGGTAGCCGTAGCCTGCGATATCGACCATCGCGTCGCGATCCATCGCCATTGAGAAGGCGCGGCGGAAATTGACGTCGTTGAAAGCTTCGGCGAGGCCGGGTTCCTCGGTCTGCATATTGAGCGAGAAATAGACCGGCGAGCCCGAGGGGAACCAATAGCCGTGATTGTCCGGATCGGTGCCCACATAGGTGCGCTCGATATCGGGCAGGAACGAGCCGAACCAGTCGAGCTCGCCGTTGGCGGCCGCCGTCAGCACCTGATCATTGTTGGCTAGCTGGGGCATGCGCATGCAATCGACGTGCAGGTTTTCCGCATCCCAGTAATTGGGATTGCGGCACTGGATATATTCCTGCGGCGTGAACCGCTCGATTTCGGTGAGCGGGCCCGAACCGACCGGGCCTGGATTGGTGAAGGTCACGGGGTCTGTCACATCGGCCCAGATGTGCTCGGGGACGGGATAGACCTGGACGAGCTGATAGATGAGGCCGGCATCGACCTCGGTCATATCGAGGCGGACGGTGCGCTCGTCCACCGCTTCGACGCCGGCGAGCTTGGGCCACACGGCGCGGGTGTCGAGCGCAGGGAATTCCTTGATGAGATTGAAGGTGAAGACCACGTCGTCGGCGGTGATCGGTTCGCCATCCGACCAGGTGAGGCCCTCGCGCAGCACGAAGGTCAGCGAGAGCAGATCGTCGGAATATTCGTAGGATTCAGCGAGGCGATAGGCGGGTTCGCCAGCTTGGAGCGCGTTGAAAACCACCAGCGGCTCGTACATGAAATCGATGATGGTGGGCAGCACGGTGGTCGAATTGAACGGATTGTAGTTTTCGACCCAAGCGGTCAATTGCTGCGGCACGGCCGTGAGAATGGCGCGATCGTCCTGCGCGGTCGCCGTGGCGATGGCCGGCAACGCCAGGGCGCTAGCCAGAAGCGCGCCCTTGATCAATCTGGTGCACATGGTGGTTGGACTCCCTCCGTTTGACCCGCAGCCCCTTCGCTGCGGGATGTTCCCAATGCCCGGCCAAGATAGACGCCGAGCGTAGCGGGCATTGTGGGAGGAGAGGGATTGGGCGTCACGGGTGCTTTTCCGTCAAATGCGCACCCAAAACCGGCAAAACCGTCAAAATCGGCGATAAAGCGTAGGGCCGGTTTTCTGCAGCCTATCATGGGCATATGAATATTGCTTGACGATGGGCGGCGCGAGGGGCGCGGCCTTGAGGAGGGAGAACGCTCATGGTGCCGACCGGGCTTGCGCCGAAGGGCTTCCGCAGCCGGCTGTTCCTGATCCTCATCGCCATCACCACCCTGCCGCTTGTGCTGACGGCCTATGCGTTCTTTTCCATCCTCAACGCCAATGTCGAGGACGAGACGTTCGCGCGGCTCACCTTCGTGCGCGATGCGAAACGCTCGGAAGTCGAGCAGTATTTGTCCTTTGCCTTCCGGCAGGCGGATTCGCTGGCGAAATCGAACGCCGTGCGCTACTCGATCGGCGATTTCTACGGCTTTTCCTATGCCTTCCGGCGGATCGATCCCGATCCGGAAGAGGCGCGCAACGTTCTCCACCGCATCTTCGGCATCAACGGGCAGGCGCCGGCCAGCGACGGCGAGTTTTCGCCCGATACCGACGCGATGTTCGCCAACGCGCTCGAATATTCCAACGCGCACCAGCGCTTCCAGGAGGAATACCGGCGCTTCATCCATTCGGCCGAATTCGACAATCTCTACCTCGTCAACACCGAGAGGCGCGTTGTCTATTCGGTGGAAAAGGACGCCTATCTGGGCGGTGATCTGGATGGCGAAATGGCCGATACGGCGCTGGGGCGCCTCGCCGCCGAAACCATGGCCGGGGGCGAAGCCATCCGGGTTTCCGATTTCACCACCGACCCGGTTTCGGGCGCCTTTTCGGCCTATGTCGCAGTGCGGGTCGAATTCTACCAACGGCCGCGCGGCGTGGCGATCTTTCGCCTGCCGGCGGCTGGGATCGATTCCATCGTCCAGGCGCAAGAAGAGGAAACCGGCAATTTCTACATGATCGCGGGCAATGGGCGGCTGGTTTCGGCGCCGGCCGGTTTCCCGCAACCGATCGGAAGCCAGATGCCCGCGTCACAGATCGAACGCGAGGCGATCGACACGGCACTGATCGAGGGCGGATTTTCGGACGAGACGGTGCTGGCGGCCTGGGGGCCGGTGGCTTTCGGCGATACGCAATGGACGCTGGCCGCCGAAGTGCCCACGCGTGTGGCCTTCGCCAATTCAGAAGCATTGACGCGATTCGTCCTGATGCTTGCGGCAATCGCGCTGCCGATCCTGGCCTGGGTGGCCTATCTTCTCTCGCGCACGATGACGGCGCCGCTGCAAAAGCTGACCGATGTGGCCGAATCGATAGCGGCCGGCGATCTCGAACGCACGATCCCGGCGGTGGAAAAGCCCACAGAACTGGGGCGGCTGGCCGAGAGCTTCAAGCGCATGCGCGACGCGGTGCGGGCGCAGTTGACGCTGATCGGGCAGAAGAATGTCGAGCTCGAACGGCACGTGAAGCTGATCGAGGAAAAGAACGCCGCGCTGGAGGAGGCGGACAGGCTCAAGGATACGTTCGTGGCCAATACGAGCCACGAATTGAGGACGCCGCTCAACGGAATCATCGGGATTTCCGAGACATTGTCGGCGGGGGCCGTGGGGGAATTGACGCCGCCGCAGCGCAGCCAGCTCGATCTCATCACTTTTTCGGCGCGGCGGTTGAGCCGGCTGGTGGACGATCTGATCGATATCTACCGCATCCGGCAGGGGCGCATGCGGCTCGACATCCACCCGGTGCATGTGGCGACCTCGATCCGCAACGTCATGCAGCTCTCCGAACCGCTGCTGCGCGGCGAGCCGGTGACGCTGGACGTCGATATTCCCGAGACGCTGCCCTATGTGATGGCCGATCCGGTGCGGTTCGAGCAGGTGCTTTATAATCTGCTGGGCAACGCCATCAAATATACCGACCAGGGTTCGATCGCGATCACCGCATGGCGGGCCGGCGATGCGGTGGCGGTGGCGGTGACCGACACCGGCGTGGGGATCGCGCCCGACAGCCTCGAACGCATTTTCCAACCGCTCGAACGCGGGGAAAGCCCCGAAGTGATCGCCAAGCCGGGCGGTGCGGGACTGGGGCTGACCATTGCGCGGCAATTGGCGAGCGCCATGCATGGGAAACTCTCGGCGCAATCGGAGCTGGGTCGGGGATCGCGCTTCGTCTTCGCGGTGCCGGTGGCCGAGACAGAGGCGGCCGAGGCCGAGCTTCTGACCTATGGCGAACGGACCGAGGGGCTGCGCGAAACCGTGGGCATGATGGTTGGCGAGGCGACAGAGATGGTCTTGCCGACCGGCAGCGATGCGCCGGTGATTTTGGTGGTCGATGACGAACCGATCAACATCCAGGTGCTGCGCAACGTGCTGGCACCGCAGGGCTACGTCATCAAGGCGGCGGAGAACGGAATGGATGCGCTGGCCGCAATCGAAAAGAACAAGCCCGATCTGGTGGTGCTCGACGTGATGATGCCGCATATGGGTGGACTGGAGGTCGCGCGGCGGTTGCGAGACCGGTTCGGGCTGCTGGAGCTGCCGATCATCATGGTGACGGCCCGCTCGCGGACCCGCGACGTGATCGCCGGGTTCGAGCATGGGGCAAATGACTATGTGGTCAAGCCCTTCGTGAAGGACGAATTGCTGGCGCGGATCGCGACCCTGCTCGAAGCCGGGCGTGCGCGGGGGACGGCGCGGGAGAATATCGAGCTCAAATCCGAGATCGAGCGGCGAGTGCAGGTCGAGGATGCGTTGCGGCTGTCCCAGCAACGCATGACGCGGCTGCTCGATACGCTGGAGGCTGGGTTGGTATGCGTCAGCGATACGGGCAAGATCACCTATGCCAATCAGGCAGCATCCTTGCTGGCCGGGCGGGTGATCGATCCGGGGACGACACTGCTCTCCGACCTTCTGACGCCGACCATCGTCGATGCGATGATGCGGACCATTGGCGATGAGGGGCGCGTGTCGCTCGACGAGGTTCCGCTGGGGCGGACGGCAAGCCCGGTGTTGCTCAACGGGTTCGAGCTGGAAGCCGATGCGGGGGGCGGGTTCGCTCTGGTCATCACCCCCGACACGGCCCAGACGCGACAATCGAGCGACGGTCTGGTGCGCTCGGTGCGCGGCGTGCTCGACACTGTCGGGCCCGCGTTGGTGGAACAGCGCGCCGCCCTGCCCCAGGCCGAGGACGTCGGGGCGGAGCCGGCACCCGGCAAGGAAGCCTATCGCGAGACGATCGTCGGCGTGATGACGCAATCGATGGCGCTCTGGCGGCGGGTCAAGGGCGGGTCCAAGATCGATTTTGCCGAGCAGAGCGGGGTCTGGCGCGTCAATCTGGATCGTTCTTCTCTGCAGGCGCGGACACTGGACAAATATCTGCTGATCGAGACCCTGCCCGCCAATCCGCGCTGGCGCGACGTGGTGCAGACGGCGGAATTCGTCTTGGCTGACGAGGAAGACGCCGTAGCGGGCAATGCGGAGCTGGCGGCGCAATACGCCGAGTTGCGCACCGCCGCGCAGAGACTGCGCGATCTGGTACGCGAGCACATCTTGCCCAAGCCACGCGGCGAAACCGAACCTTCGGACGTCCAGGACGCCTGACTTTTCTCCAAATTTCCGAACACCAAAATCAAGGTTGCTCAACCATGCCCACGCCCTCGTTCCGCCTCCAAGCGGATTGGAACCCCGAAATCGCGACGCCCGGACGGCTGGCGATCACGCTGGTCAATACCGGGGAGGTGCCGGTTTCCGGCTTTACGCTCACCGTGACCTCGCTGTTCAGGATCAAACCCGGCAGTCCCATCGAGGGCGCGCGTCTGGTCGATCAGCTTTCCAACAACCATGTGCTGGCGCCCGAGAATGGGTTCGTGCTGGAGCCGGGCGGGCGGTGGGAAATCGTCGCGACCCAGATCAGCCATACGCTGCGGCACTACACCTATGGGCCGAAATCGGCGGCGGTGACGCTGGACGATGGGACGATGGTGATCCCGGAAAACACGCCGATGACGCTGAGGGGCGAGGCGGGAAACCCGACCATCGCGCATCCTGAACGCCGGCCATTGCCTGACGGGGAAACGACGGTGAGCGTCATCCCCTTTCCCGCCGGGATCAGCGTTACAGGCAGTCGCGACCTGCCGGAGGCGATCGGGTTCGGCAGCGGGCCGGATATGGCGCGAACGGCCTATGAAACGGTTTCGGCGCTGGCCGGCAGACTGTTCCCCGGAGAGAAATTGCTGGGTGAGGGATTGGACGTTGCCTGCACCCAAAAGACCGGACTGATGGCGGGTGGTTACGAGATTGCGTTCGGGGAGAACGTGACGCTTTCGGCCGGCGATAAGCATGGGTTTCGGCATGGCTTCATCACGCTCGCACAGATGCTGCGGGGCGCGCGGGAGCATCCCGAAGATTTCGTGTTTCCAGCCGGGGGCACGATCACAGACGCGCCACGTTTTGGCTGGCGGGGCAGCCATCTCGACGTGGCGCGGCAGGTTTATACGGTCGCTGAGATCGAGGCATTCCTCGACACCATGGCGTGGAACAAGCTCAACCGTTTCCATATCCATCTCAATGACGACGAGGGCTGGCGGCTCGACGTGCTCGAATATCCCGAGCTGGCGGAAAAGGCCGCTTGGCGCGGGCCGGGCGAATTGCTGCCGCCGCTGCTGGGCAGCCCGTTCGAAAAGCACGGGATGGTCTATCGGGCCGACGACATGCGGGAGTTTGTCGAATACGGGCTGGCGCTGGGGATTGAGACCATCCCGGAAATCGACATTCCGGGCCATTGCTATTGCGTGATCAAGGCGCTGCCGCAACTGGCCGACCCAGAGGAAACCGGCATCTACCGTTCAGTGCAGTATTTTCCCAACAACGCGCTCAACCCGGCGCTCGAGGAAACCTATCGGTTTCTCGATGCGGTGATCCGGACGCTGGTGGATTTGTTTCCTGCGCCGTGGATCCATATCGGGGGCGACGAGGTGGCCGACAACGCGTGGTCTGGCTCGCCGCAAGCCAAATCCATGCAGGGGCCAAATGGGTGGCAGGGGACGTTCGAACTGCAATCGTATTTCTTGAAGCGCATTCAGTCGCTGCTGGAAAAATACGGCAAGCAGACCGGGGCCTGGGAAGAGGCGGCGCTGGGCGGCGGGGTCAATGCGGAACGCTCCTATCTCGTGGCGTGGAAGAAATCGGAAAGCGGGCGCGATCTGGCTCTGGCCGGATATGACGTGGTGTTAGCCCCGGCGGAATACGCATATTTCGACATGGCGCAATCGGACGAATGGTGGGAGCCGGGCGCGAGTTGGGCGGGGACGGTGAGCGTCGAGACCTGCTATGCGTTCGATCCAGCCCATGACTGGCCGGCGACGGTGCAGGACAAGCTGATGGGCGTGCAATCGTGTCTGTGGAGCGAAAATCTGGCCGACCGGAAGCTGTTCGACCATCTGGTCTATCCGAGGCTGTCGGCGATCGCGGAAACGGCGTGGTCGCGGCGGGAGGATAAGGATTTCGGGCGGTTCATGGCGATACAGACGCTGATGCCGGGGGCGGGGTTGGGGCGGTAGAGGGTGCTTCGCCGGCTCTGGCGGGTTTTGCAAAGGCTGCGCACCCCTCATCCGACCGCTTCGCGACCACCTTCTCAAGCCCAGATCGCGGCGCCAGATATCGAGCACCTTTATGTTGCCCAGCGTATCGGATTGCGCACGCCGATGGCGATGAGCCGGCCGGCGCGCGAATAGGCCGTTCCTAAACGCGCGCGGCGCGTTCCTCTTCGAGCGTGATCGCCCTATCGTTGCCGACGATGCTGGCATAGCCCACGGCCACGCCGAAGAGACCGAAAATGGCGATGACGCCGACGACCGCGATGATTGTTTCAACAGGCATTTGGGTCTCCATCACTGATTGACGGGACCGTTATGCTCCTGTTTCGGCTGGACGAATTTGATCCAGATCAAACGATTCAGCTTTTGTCGCCATGGCGGGCGGCAAGCAGCGTGTTATCCATGAGCATGGCGATGGTCATGGGGCCGACGCCGCCGGGAACCGGGGTAATGGCCCCTGCCCGCATTTCGGCGGTTGCGAATTCGACATCGCCCACCAGCCGGGTCTTGCCCTCGCCCTTTTCGGGCGCCGGGATACGGTTGATCCCCACATCGATCACCGTTGCGCCGGGCTTGACCCACTCGCCCTTGATGAATTCGGGACGGCCGATGGCGGCAACGACGAGATCGGCGCGGCCGACGAGAGCCGGCAGGTCGCGGGTGCGCGAATGGGCGACGGTGACCGTAGCATTGGCGTGCTGGAGCAGCGCAGCAACGGGGCGACCGACCAGATTTGAGCGGCCGATGACCACTGCGTCGAGACCGGACAGGCCTTCGGGGTGGATTGTGGCCAGCAGTTCCATGCAGCCCTTGGGCGTGCAGGGCACCAACGTGCGGTCAATCTGGCCCGAGGCGAGCCGGCCGATGGAGATATCGTGCAACCCGTCCACATCCTTGGCGGGATCGAGCGCGCTGATTGTGGTACGCTCATCAAGATGGGCGGGCAGTGGGAGCTGGACGAGGATGCCGTGAATGGCGGGATCGGCGTTCAATTGCGCGATGAGAGCCAGGAGATCGGCTTGCGTGGTATCGGCGGGCAATGTGTGCTGGACCGAGTGGAAGCCGCATTCCTTGGCCATCTTGCCCTTGGAAGCGACATAGACCTGGCTGGCGGGGTCTTCGCCCACCAGCACCACGGCAAGACCCGGCGGGGTGCCGTTTGTGGCGGTGAAGGCGGCAGAGCCAGCCTTGATCCGTTCGATGGCCGAAGCGGCGACGGCCTTGCCGTCGATGATTTTTGCGGTCATGGCGAGTTCCTTTAGGCGAAAACCACCGTCTTGTGGCCGTTGAGCATGACGCGGTTTTCCAGATGCGATTTCACGGCGCGGGCCAGGACCCGGCTTTCGATGTCGCGGCCGACGGCGATCAGGTCATCAGGACTCATGGCGTGAGTGACGCGCGCCGTTTCCTGCTCGATGATCGGGCCTTCATCGAGATCGGGCGTCACGTAATGGGCCGTCGCGCCGATGATCTTGACGCCCCGCTCATGCGCCTGGTGATAGGGTTTGGCGCCCTTGAAGCTCGGCAGGAAGGAATGGTGGATGTTGATCACCTTGCCGAACAGGCGCGTCGAGAGCTGGTCTGAGAGGATTTGCATGTAGCGCGCTAGGACCACGAGATCGGCATCGGCGGCCTTAACGATGCCCAGCACCTGCGCTTCCTGCGCGGCCTTCTCGCCCTTGGCCATGGGCAGGTAATGGAACGGGATACCGTCGGCCTCGGCAATGGCGCGGGCCTCTTCATGATTGGAAATGATCGCGGCAACCTCGGCATGCAGCCAGCCCACCTTGATCTGGTAGAGCAGATGCCGCAGCGCGTGGTCGAATTTGGAGACCATGATCACCATGCGCGGCGGACGACTTTCGTCGGCGATGGCGGTCTTCATATCGAAGCGCGCGGTGACGGGCTTGAGCGCGCGTTCGATAGCGTCCTTATCCACGCCTTCGGGGGCGGTAAAGGCGATGCGCATGAAGAACTTGCCGGTGTCGCGGTCCCAGAACTGGTTGGATTCGGCGATGTTGGCGCCAAGGGAGAACAATTCGCTGGTCACGCCGGCAACGATCCCGGGCTTGTCGGCGCAGGACAGGGTCAGGATGAAACTGGGCATATCAACCATGAGGTCATGTAAATATACATGGCTTCATAGTGAGTTGGACGGGCGATGTCGAGATGGGCGCGGAGGTTGGTTGCCCTGGCAGGCGCTAGGGCTGGATTCCGGGAACAAGTCCCGGAATGACACTCGGTTTGGGGCAAAGGTTACTCCCCTACCCCGCCGCCTTTTCCGCGCCCGGGATATAGTTGAGCACCGGGCCGAGCCAGCGTTCGATCTCTTCGATGACCATGCCCTTGCGGGCGGCGTAGTCCTCAACCTGATCGCGTTCGACCTTGGCGACGCCGAAATAATAGCTCTCGGGATGGGCAAGATAGAGCCCGGAAACCGAGGAGCCCGGCCACATGGCGTAGCTTTCGGTGAGCTTGACGCCGATTTCCTTTTCGGCGTCGAGCAGCTTGAAGAGCGTGGTCTTTTCGGTGTGGTCGGGCTGGGCGGGATAGCCGGGCGCGGGGCGGATGCCGTCATAGGGTTCGGCGATCAGCTCCTCGGGGGCGTAGGCTTCGTGCGAATAGCCCCAGAGTTCGGTGCGCACCACTTCGTGCAGCCGCTCGGCAAAGGCTTCCGCGAAGCGGTCTGCCAGAGCCTTGACCAGGATCGAGGAGTAATTGTCGTTCTCCTGGTCGAACCGGTCGGCGATCTCGATTTCCTCGAAACCGGCGGTGACGCAGAAGCCGCCCAGATAGTCGGGCATGCCAGCCTCGGCCATGAAATCGGCAAGCGCGACATTGGGCTTGTCGCCGGATTTGGAAAGCTGCTGGCGCAGGGTGAAGAATTTGGCCAGTTCTTCGGTGCGGGTTTCGTCGGTAAACAGCGCGATATCGTCGCCCGACCGGTTGGCGGGCCAGAAGCCGACCACCGCCTTGGGCGTGAACCACTTTTCATCGATGATGCGCTTGAGCATGGCCTGCGCGTCGGTGAACAATTGGCGCACAGCCTCACCCTGACGGGGATCGTCGAGGATTTTGGGATAGGTGCCCTTGAACTCCCAGGCCTGGAAGAACGGAGTCCAGTCGATATAGCGGGCCAGCTCGGCCAAATCCCAATCCTGATAGGCTTTCGTGCCCAGAAAGCTCGGCGCCTTGGGCGTATAGCCAGACCAATCGGGCTTGTAGGAATTGTCGCGCGCCGCTTGCAGACTCGTGCGCTGCTTGGCGGCTTCGCCCTTTCTGTGCTTTTCGGCGACGGTTTCGTATTCCTGCTTGATGGTCTTGACGTAATCATTGGCCGCTTCTTTCGAGAGCAGCTTGGAGACCACGTTGACGGCCAGCGAAGCGTCCTTGACGTAAACCGTGGTGCCGCGATTGTAGCGCGGGTTGATCTTGACCGCCGTGTGGACACGCGAGGTCGTCGCCCCGCCGATCAGCAGGGGAATATCGAAGCCTTCGCGCTCCATTTCGGCGGCGACATGGGCCATCTCGTCGAGCGAGGGGGTGATGAGGCCGGACAGCCCGATCACATCGACCTTTTCTTCGCGCGCGATTTCGAGAATCTTCTGGCTGGGCACCATGACGCCCAGATCGATGATCTCGTAATTGTTGCAGGCGAGGACCACGCCGACGATGTTCTTGCCGATATCGTGCACGTCGCCCTTGACGGTTGCCATAAGGATCTTGCCCGCGCTCTGGCGCGCGCCATCGGCCTCCGCCTCCATGAAGGGAAGGAGATAGGCGACGGCCTGCTTCATAACGCGGGCCGATTTGACCACCTGGGGCAGGAACATCTTGCCCGAGCCGAACAGCTCGCCCACGATATTCATGCCGTCCATCAATGGGCCTTCGATGACGTGAAGCGGGCGGGGGAAGCTCTGGCGAGCTTCCTCGGTATCGGCAACAATATATTCGGTGATGCCGTTGACCAGCGCATGCGAAATGCGCTCGCCCACCGGCTTTTCGCGCCAGGAGAGGTCCTTGGCTTTCGCTTCCTTGCCGCCCTGCCCCTTGTAGCGTTCGGCAAGGTCGAGCATGCGTTCGGTGGCGTCGGACCGGCGGTTGAGGACCACGTCCTCGCAGGTCTCGCGCAGTTCGGGATCGATGGATTCGTAAACCGCAAGCTGGCCGGCGTTGACGATGCCCATGTCCATACCCGCCTTGATGGCGTGGTAGAGGAACACCGCGTGCATCGCCTCGCGCACCGGCTCATTGCCCCTGAACGAGAACGAGAGGTTCGAAACGCCGCCCGAAATGTGGACGTGCGGCAGGGTGGCAACGATCTCGCGGGTCGCCTCGATGAAATCGACACCGTAATTGTCGTGCTCTTCTATACCCGTCGCGATGGCGAAGATGTTCGGATCGAAGATGATGTCCTCGGGCGGAAAGCCCACTTCATCGACAAGGATACGATAGGCGCGGGTGCAGATTTCCACCTTGCGCTGCTGGGTGTCGGCCTGCCCGGTCTCGTCGAACGCCATGACGACCACGGCGGCGCCATAGAGGCGGCAGAGGCGGGCTTGCTCGCGGAACTTGTCCTCGCCCTCCTTCATCGAGATCGAGTTGACGATAGCTTTGCCTTGGATGCACTTGAGCCCCGCCTCGATCACCTCCCATTTCGAGGAGTCGACCATGATGGGCACGCGCGCGATATCGGGCTCGGAGGCGACGAGGTTGAGGTACTCGACGATCACCTGTTGGCTGTCGATCAGGCCCTCGTCCATGTTGATGTCGATGACCTGCGCGCCGTTTTCGACCTGATCGCGAGCCACATCGAGGGCCGCGGCGTAATCGCCCGACTTGATGAGCTTTTTAAAGCGCGCCGAACCGGTGACGTTGGTGCGCTCGCCCACGTTGACGAAAGGAATATCGTCGGTGAGCGTGAAGGGTTCGAGGCCCGATAGGCGCAGGCGCGGCTCGATTTCGGGGATGGCACGCGGCGGATATTTGGAGACCGCCGCAACGATGGCCGCGATGTGATCGGGAGTCGAGCCGCAGCAGCCGCCGACGACGTTCAAAAACCCGTCGCGCGCAAAGCCTTCGAGCTGCTCGGCCATGAATTCGGCCGTCTCGTCATAACCGCCGAACGCATTGGGCAGGCCGGCGTTGGGATAGACGCAGACGAAGGTGTCGGCGATGTCGGAGATTTCGGCGAGATGCGCGCGCATGGCGTTGGCGCCCAGTGCGCAGTTGAGCCCGATGGTGAAGGGCTTGGCGTGGCGCAGGGAATACCAGAAAGCCGTGGGCGTCTGGCCCGAAAGGGTGCGGCCCGAAAGGTCAGTGATGGTGCCTGAAATCATCACCGGCAGACGGATGCCCTTCTTTTCGAACACCTCCTCGATGGCAAAGACGGCGGCCTTGGCGTTGAGGGTATCGAAGATGGTTTCGATCAGGATGATGTCCGAGCCACCATCGATCAGCCCCTCGATCTGCTCGCCATAGGCGATGCGCAGATCGTCGAAGCTGGTGGCACGATAGCCGGGATTGTTGACGTCGGGCGAAATCGAAGCGGTGCGGTTGGTCGGCCCCACCGCGCCGGCGACGAACCGGCGCTTGCCATCCTCCGCTTCGGCGCGAACAGCGGCCCGCTTGGCAGCCTGTGCCCCTGCGACGTTCAGCTCATAGGCGAGTGCCTCCATGCCGTAATCGGCCTGGGCGATGGTCGTGCCCGAAAACGTGTTGGTTTCGAGAATATCGGCGCCGGCCATGGCATAGGCGTAGTGGATGTCCTCGATGATTTTCGGCTCGGTGATAACCAGAAGGTCGTTATTGCCCTGGAGGGGCTTGGGCCAATCGGCAAAGCGCTGCCCCCGGAAATTTTCTTCCGTGAGCTTTTCGCGCTGGATCATGGTGCCCATGGCGCCGTCGAGAATGAGGATGCGCTGGCGCGCCGCTTCGGTCAGCGCGGCGAGGATTTCATCGCCTTCCCTGGCGGTGCGGACGGGGCCACTGCCGGGTCGAAGGGCCTCGACGGCAATCGCTTCACCCGCCATGCCGCCCATGCGTCCGTCGGCGGGAGCATGAGTGTGGCCGTGGGTACATCCGGGAGCGTTGCACATAGCGTTTCCAATCAAACCGCGCAGAAGAGAAATACAAAGACATAAAGATATCTTTATGTCAAACCAGAAGCCGTTCCAACCGATCAGCGAAACGGGTAACGCGCTTCTCTGTCGCATCGGCGAAGCCGATGATCAGGCCCAAGCGCTTCTCCCCAGCGCAATAACTCGAAAGCGAAGGCGTTTCAAAGCCTTCCGCAGTGAGCGCTGCGGCAATCGCCACATCGTCGCGGGGTTGGACGAAGCGCGCGACCGCTTGCAGCCCGCCCATGGGCATATCCGCCGCGACGGCGCCGGAAAGCCGATCGCGCAGCGTTTCGACAAGCAGTCTGCCACGCTGTTCATATATCCGCGCAATCCGTTTCAAATGGGTGAGGAGCGCGCCACTTTCAATCAGTTCGGCAAAAGCGGCCTGCGTATGAATATTGACCCTGAGCCCGAGATTGCGCTGGGCCTGCACAAGTGGCGCCGAAAGCGCGCGGGGCACCACCATATAGGCGAGGCGGAGGCCGGGCAGCAGGCTCTTGGCAGTGGTGCCCATATAGATCACTTCCGAACCCTCGCTTATCCCCTGCAGAGCGGCGATGCCCCTGCCCTGCCAGAGAAATTCGCTGTCGTAATCATCCTCGAGGACCAGCGCACCCGCCCGGCGGGCAGCCTTGAGCAAGTCCATGCGCCGTTGCAGCGGCATGCGGGCGCCAGTGGGATATTGGTGCGATGGGGTGACATAGATGAGACGGGGCGGCGCGCCTTGGCCGATCGCCGCCGGATCGGCGCCCTGGGCATCGACTTCGAGAGGCTGGACCGCCAGCCCCGCTCCGGCAAACGCCGTTCGCGCACCGAAATATCCCGGGGATTCGACAAGCGCCGTGTCGCCCGGATCGGCGAGGCATCGCGCCGCCAGAGCCAGCCCTGATTGCGTCGAGGGAATGATGAGGATCTGATCCGGATCGGCGTTGACGCCGCGCTGACGCGCCAGATAATCGGCGAGCACGGTTCTGAGCTTGGGCAGCCCTTCCGTTGAACCGTAAATAGCCGAGGCCCCGAATTTGAGCCGCGCCGCCCGCCGAAGAGTGCGCGCCCAGAGATCGGCGGGAAACAGCGCCTCATCGGGGGCGCCCGGCTCGAGATGGCCGCTATGGCGCCCCCCGAGCGCGGGCCGCAAATTGACTGCGATCGCCTTGCCGCGCTCCGAAAGGCACCCTTCGGCGGCACCGCCGCCCAGATTGGCGCTTTCAAGTTCGCCGCGCGCGACGATACGCGGCACGGCGCCCTGCCTGACCGCCACCACGCCATCGGCGCGCAGCAGTTCATACCCCGCATTAACACTGTTGCGTGAAATGCCCAGCCCCTCCGCCATTTGCCGGGAACTGGGCAGCGCGGTGCCCGGCTTGAGCCGCCCCGATCGCGCCGCATCTCCGATGGCGCGATAGATCTGTTCCGGCAGCGGCCCGGCTCCGGGTTCGAGAACGATCAGTCCTTCGATCATCTGGAACTGTTCTTTTTCAATAAAGTGGAACTTTTGAAGGACCAGTTTATGCGCATACTGGCCTCATCGCAACCGGGAACACCTGCCATGACCATCCACACGCCCCCGCCCTATGCCAAGGCCCGCAACCCCAAGCGCGCCCGTTATGATGAGGAAACCATCAACGACATCCTCGATTGCGGGCTGGTGGGGCATGTGGGATTCATCGCCGATGGGCGGCCCATGGTCATCCCGATGGCCTATGCGCGATCGGGCAGGACTATCTACCTGCACGGCTCGTCAAAGGCGCGGATCGTCGCCATGCACGCGGAAGGCGACCCGCTGACCATGACGGTGACCCTGCTCGAGGGGATCGTCGCGGCGCGGTCGGGGTTCCATCACTCGATGAACTATCGCGCGGCCATCGTGCATGGTCACGCGCGAATGGTGGACGATCTGGGCGAGGTCGAGGAGGCGCTCAAGCTGATCACCGAGCACCTGCTGCCGTTTCGCTGGGGGGAAGTGCGGCCCATGCACGACAAGGAGCGCAAGGGCACGGGCGTTCTGGCGCTCGAGATCGAGGCGGCTTCGGCCAAGGTGCGGCAGGGGCCGCCCGTCGATGAGGAGGAGGATCACGCCCTGCCGATCTGGGCAGGAGTGATCCCCATCGTCACCGGGCTCGGCGCGCCGATGGGAGACGGCAAGACGCCGGGTGAGGTTCCTCCGCCGCCATCGGTGCATCTGGCGCGCAAGAAGTTCGCCTGACGGCGCCCACCTGCTATAACCTCGGTCAAACATCCGACCGGGGAGAGAATTCATGACGCGATTTATCGGGACGGTTCCGATTCTGCGCTCGTTCAGCGAAGCCAAGGCGCGCGAGTTCTATATCGACTATCTCGGTTTCGCAGTGGACTGGGAGCATCGGTTCGAGCCCGGCATGCCGCTCTACATGCAGGTCTCGCGCGACGGGCTCGTGCTGCACATCAGCGAGCATCACGGCGACGGAACGCCGGGCTCGGCGATCTTCGTCGAAACGACCGGACTGCGCGAGTTTCATGCCGAGCTGTCGGGCAAGGCCTATCCGAACCTGCGCCCCGGCATCGAGGAAGCACCGTGGAACGCATGGACCGTGACGGTCATCGATCCGTTCGGCAACACCATCCGCTTTTCAGAGCGCATGTCGGGGGCCTAGTCGGTCTTCTCCGCCTCACGCCGGTCTTCGCGCATCTCGAACCACATGGCGTTGAGGATGGCGAAGGCGCAGGCGAGGCCGACGCCGAGTATCCAGGAAAAATACCACATCGGGGTCAGCCTCCTAATAAGCGTTGGGGTTCTTGGACAGCGATTTGCCGGTGACCGGCCCGCTCATCACCTTATAGACCCAGCCGGTATAGGCCAGGATGATGGGCAGGAAGAATGCGGTCACGACAAGCATGATGAACAGCGTGAGATGGCTCGATGAGGCATCCCAGACCGTGAGGCTGACGCCGGGATTGTGCGAGGACGGCAGGAGGAACGGGAACATCGAAACGCCAGCAGTGGCGACGATGCCGAATATCCCGACCCCGGCCGAAAGGACGCCGAGCGTCTTGAGCTTCATCCGCAGCCCGAAAAACGCCCCCGCCATGCCGGCAAAGCCCAGGATCGGCGCGATCATCGTCCATGGCTGCGCGGCGTAATTGGCCAGCCACGCGCCGACCTCGCGCTCGACGGTTTTGGAGAGCGGGTTGGAGGGGAGCGCGGTTTCGACGGTGCTGGTGACCACATAGCCTTCAATGCCATAGGCAATCCAGACACCGCCCAGCGCAAAGAGCACGATGGAGGCGAGCGCAGCCCATTCCCCATAGCGCTTGGCGCGGGCGGCAATCTCGCCCTCGGTGCGCGCGGCGATGACCGCCGCGCCCATGGTGACCACCATAGAAAGGCTGACGAGCCCGCACAGCAGGGCAAACGGGGTCAGGAGCCCAAAGAAATTGCCCAGATATGAGGGGCGCAGAGTGGTGTCGAGATTAAACGGCGCGCCCAGGAGAGCGTTGCCCATCGCCACGCCGAAGATGAGAGCGGGCACGAAGCCGCCGATGAACAGCACCCAATCCCAGGTCGAGCGCCAGCGCGGATCGGTGACCTTGCCGCGATATTTGAAACCCACGGGTCGCAGGATCAGGGCAAAAAGGATGACGATCATGGCGAGGTAGAAGCCCGAAAAGCTCACAGCATAGAGCGGTGGCCATGCCGCAAAGATCGCGCCGCCCCCCAGAACCAGCCAAACCTGATTGCCCTCCCAGGTCGGCCCGACGAGGTTGAGCAGCACCCGGCGCTCGTCGTCGGTGCGGGCGACCGCCGGCAGCATCGCGCCGATGCCCAGATCCCGGCCGCCCAGGATGGCGAAGCCGATGAGGATGATGCCGAGCAGCGCCCACCAGATGAGCCGCAGGGTTTCATAATCGATGGGAATGTAATCCATTTCCGCTCTCCTTATTCGGCGGGCCGAGGGTGCGCTTCGGATTCGGTCGATGGGGGCCGAC
The DNA here is from genome assembly GCF_036662815.1 of Pelagibacterium mangrovi. Taxonomy (NCBI): domain Bacteria; kingdom Pseudomonadati; phylum Pseudomonadota; class Alphaproteobacteria; order Hyphomicrobiales; family Devosiaceae; genus Pelagibacterium; species Pelagibacterium mangrovi. The sequence continues at coordinate 210,648 of NZ_JBAFXA010000007.1, forward strand.
CCGACATCGGCTCGGGAGTGGCGAGCGGATCGGGCTCGCCATTGAGCAGGGCGACGTAATCCTTGGGGCCGGCCTTGATGGCCTTGACCATCAGGAACACCATGATGACCGCCAGAACCGTATAGAGGCTGACGTAGAAGGTGAGGCTGAGGACCAGATCCATGACCGTCAGGCCCGACGCCGCATAGAAGGTCGGCAGGACGCCCTCGATCGCCCATGGTTGTCGGCCGTATTCGGCGATGATCCAGCCCGCTTCGATGGCCAGCCATGGCAGTGGCAGCGCGGCCACCGCACCCCAGAGGAACCAGCGGTGCGTCTCGAGCGTGCCGCGCGACGCCTTCCAGAACGCCAGGGCGAAGAAGGCGATGAAGAAGAAGCCCACCCCGACCATGAGCCGGAACGCCCAGAACAACGGCCAGACATCGGGCACCGTATCGGCGGCGGCCATGGAGATTTCCTCGGGCGTCGCGTTTTCGATATCGGTGCGATAGCGCTTGAGGAGGAGCGCATAGCCAAGATCGGGCCAGGCCTCGGCGATCACCGCGCGGGCTTCCTGGTCCTGCCGGTTCTCTTCGAGCGCGGCCACTGCTTCATAGGCGCGCAGCCCATTGGCGATGCGGACCTCAGCGTGTTCGACCAGCTCGTGGATGCCGGGGACTTCGGTATCGAACGAGCGGGTGGTGATGAGCCCCAGAACCCAGGGAACTTTGATATCGAACCGCTCGCCATTGGGCAGCGGGAAGGCCACGAGGCTGAGCCCGGCCGGAGCCGCTTCTGTCTCGTACATCGCCTCGATGGCCGCGATCTTCATCACCTGGTGCTCAGTGGCCGCATATCCGCTTTCGTCGCCCAGGACCACGACGGACAGTGCCGAGGCAAGGCCAAAGCTTGCCGCGACCACCATCGAGCGCTTGGCGAGCTCCTGGTGCTTGCCCTTGAGCATGAAGAGCGCGCTGACCCCGAAGACGAAGACCGCGCCGGTGACATAGCCCGCCGATACCGTATGGACGAACTTGGCCTGCGCCACGGGATTGAAAATCACCGCCATGAAATCGGTGATTTCCATGCGCATCGTATCGGGGTTGAAGACGGCCCCGACCGGATACTGCATCCAGCCATTGGCGATCAGAATCCACAGCGCCGAGAAATTGGCCCCCAGTGCCACGAGCCAGGTGACGGCCAGATGACCGACTTTCGAAAGCCGGTCCCAGCCGAAAAAGAACAGCCCGATGAAGGTGGCTTCGAGAAAGAACGCCATCAGCCCTTCGATGGCCAGCGGGGCCCCGAACACGTCGCCAACGTAATGGCTGTAATAAGACCAGTTCATGCCGAACTGGAATTCCATGACGATGCCGGTGGCGACCCCCATGGCGAAATTGATGCCGAACAGTGTGCCCCAGAACAGGGTCATCTTGCGCCAGATCTCGCGCCCGGTCATCACATAGGTGCTCTCCATGATGGCCATCATGAACGAGAGCCCGAGCGTGAGCGGGACGAACAGGAAGTGGTAAAGCGCGGTCGCAGCGAATTGCAGCCGTGAGAGGTTTACGACGGTTTCGTCGATCATCGGTGATCTGCCCCTGGGTCAATGAAGTCGCCCGGGTCGAACGCCACGGCCATAGGACGACACAGTTCTCGATCTATACCCTATCATAGCGCGATTGACTTGACCTGGATCAAGGCGCCGCGCGTCCGGATATCGCACTCTGATCGTTACACTTTGCGGTAATGTAAACTCATGGCCTCTTCCATCGACCCCATCGCCGACCGCGCCAACTCCCGCAAGCTCATGGGATTGCGGCGCATGGGCGGGCGCGCGCTGATCGTCGCGATCGGCGCGCCGCTGGTTTCGGGCGTGATGCTCGTCGTCTATGCCGCGCTTCTGGCGCAGGTGCTGGGGAGGACGATCGAAGGGGGCGAATCGCTTGGCGCCGTGATGCCGCTGATCGGCGTTCTCGCCGCGATCGTTCTCGTTCGGGCGTTGCTGGCATTGCTGGGCGAACAGGCGGGAACGATCGGGGCCGAGCGCATCAAATCGGGTTTGCGCGATGGATTGTTCGGGCACCTCCTGGCCCAGCGACATCCGCTCGATCTCAAGCCGGCATCGGGCGCTGTGGGCGCCGCGCTGATCGATCAGGTCGAAGGGCTGGAAAATTTCTTTGCCCGTTATCTCCCCGCGATGATCTCGGCCACTATCCTGCCCATCGCCTTTGCCGTCGTATTGTTCCCCGTCGATTGGGTGGTGGGGCTGCTGTTCATCGTCACCGCGCCATTGATACCGCTGTTCATGGCGCTGGCCGGCTGGGGCGCGCAGGCAGCGACCGACAGGCAGGCAACCGCGCTCTCGCGGCTATCGGCCCATTTCGCCGACCGGCTGCGCGGACTGCTGACGCTCAAACTGTTCGGGCGCGAGGCCGACGCGGTGAGCGAAGTCCATGCGGCCAGTGAGGCTCTGCGCCGGCGCACCAACGCGGTTTTGCGCATAGCCTTTCTGTCCTCGGCGATCCTTGAATTCTTCGCCGCCCTTGGGGTGGCCGGCGTCGCGCTTTATGTGGGCCTCACCTTTCTGGGTTTCCTCGGCATCAATCCGGGGCTGACGCTCACCGCCGGGCTGTTCGCGCTGATCATGGCTCCGGAGGTCTATGCTCCGCTGCGCCAGTTGGCCGCCCATTATCACGACCGCGCCGCCGCCAAATCGGCGCTTGCCGAGATCGAGGCCATCGTCGCCGACCCCGATGCACTGGCGGCGCCCGAGCAGGCCCAGACCAAGCCAGGCAAGCGCCAATTGCCGCTCGTCATCGACGGCCTGTCGGTCATGGCGCAGGGCGAACCGGTGCTCGACCGGCTCGATCTCGCGCTTGGGGCGGGGGAAAGCCTTGCCATCATGGGGCCGAGCGGCATCGGGAAATCCACCCTGGCCCGCGCTATCGCAAGGCTCGTTCCGTTCGAGGGCGAAATCAGGCTTGGGGGCACACCGCTCGCCGAATGGCGCGAGGCGGAACTGCGCGGCGGCGTGGCGTTAATCGGCCAGAAGCCACACATCTTTGCCGGCACGATTGCCGAAAACATCGCCCTTGCCGATCCCACAGCCAGCCGTAAGGGTATCCGCAAGGCGGCGGAACTCGCGCAGGTCAACGCCTTCGCCGATGCAATGCCCGAGGGGCTGGATACGCTAGTGGGCGAAGGTGGCTATGGATTGTCCGGCGGCCAGATCCAGAGGATCGGATTGGCACGGTTGTTCCTTACCGACCCGGCGCTGGTGATCCTCGACGAACCCACCGCCCATCTCGATCCGACGACCGAAGCGGGGGCGCTCGACGCGGTGCTCGCCTTCAGCGCCGGCCGGACGCTGATCCTCATGACCCATTCGCGCACCGTCGCGGCGCGGGCGGATAAGGTGATGCGCATGGCGGGCGGCAAGCTACTGCCGACGCCGCGTCGCGCCGCCTCGGCCAGCACACGCAAGGAGGATCGGGCATGAAGGCGCTGGCGTTCTTTGCCCCGCTGTTCCGGCCGCACTGGCGGGGGCTGCTGCTCGCGCTGGTGCTCTCGCTGGTGACGCTGGCCGCCGGAACGGCACTGCTCGGCGTTTCCGGCTGGTTCCTGACGGCGACGGCGCTGACCGCGCTGGGCGTTTCGTTCAACCTCTTTGCCCCGTCCGCTGCGGTGCGCGGCTTTTCCTTCATCCGCATCCTCGCGCGCTATTTCGAAAAGCTGGTGGGTCACAACGCGACGCTGCGCCTGCTGTCCGATTTGCGGCGCTGGCTGTTTTCCGCCCTCTTCCCGCGCCTCCCCCTGCCCGACCGCTCGATGCGCCATGGCGATCTGGTGACGCGGCTGACCTCCGATATCGATGCGCTCGATACGCTGTTTCTGATCGCCATCGGGCCGCTGGTTGCCGCGCTGGTGCTGGGCGGCGCCGTAACGGCGGTTTTGCTGGTGCTGCTGCCGCAGGCGGGGTGGATCTATCTTTGCGCAATCGTCCTGTCGGTGCTCGTGGTCCCCGCGATCCTTGCCTTTTCCACCCGCAGGGCGGGTATCGAAACCGTCGAAGCCGCTGCGGAACTGCGGGCTCATGTCCTCGACGCGGTGGCCGGCCACGACGATATCGTCACCTTCGGGCAAACCGCCTTCGTCTCCCGCCGTTTCGAGGCGGCCAGCGAAACGCTCTCGCGCCTGCGCCGGCGACAAGGGCTTGCGACATCGGTTGCCGCGGCCTGCGTACAGGCGCTGACCGGCATTGCCTTGATCGCCATTGTTCTTGTCGGGCTGGATGCCCATGAGGCTGGTGCCATCGAAGGACCGATCCTTGCGGGCATCGTCTTCGCAGCGCTGGGAAGTTTCGAGGCGACCGCCGTGATCATCCGCTCGATCGGCAAGCTGGGGTCGGCGCTGGCCTCGGCCGAACGGCTAAGGCAAATCGCGACGACGCCCATTTTGGTGCGCGACCCCGTTCGCCCGGTGCCCTGCCCCAATGACGGCACCGTCGCTTTCGAAGGCGTGGTTTTCGCCTATGGCGATGGGGAGCCGGTGCTGACCGGACTCAATCTTTCGGTTGCGCCCGGCGAGCACGTCGCGATTTCCGGGGTGAGCGGAGTGGGTAAATCGAGCCTGCTGCATCTGCTGTTGCGTCTCGCCGATCCAAAAGCGGGCGCGATCCGCATCGGCGATGTCGATATCCGCGACATGACCCAGGCCGATCTCCACGCCCATGTGGCATTGCTGGGCCAGCAAAGCTCGGTGTTTCTCGATACGATCCGCAACAATCTGCTGATCGCCCGACCCGAGGCGAGTGATGCCGAGCTCTATGCCGCGCTCGCCAAGGCGAAGCTGGAAGCGACAGTGCGCGGCCTGTCGGCGGGGCTCGATACGGTTGTGGGGGAAACCGGGGCGACGCTTTCGGCCGGACAGGCCCGGCGGCTGTGCCTCGCCCGCACGCTACTCTCGCCTGCTCAAATCGTGCTGCTCGACGAGCCGACGGCGGGACTGGACCGGGAAACAGAAGCGGCGTTTCTTTCCGACATGCCCAACGCACTGGCCGGGCGCACGGTGTTGCTGGCAACCCATGCGGTGCTGCCCAAAGGGGCGGTGGCGCGCGAACTCGAACTGGTCTCGGGCAGGCTTACAGAGGTCAGCCGCAGCGGGCTTCGAGACGCTTGAGATCGGGGATGGCGAAGCTGCGGTAGCTTTCGACCGAGATCACCCCATCCTTGCGCAACCGCGTGATCTGGCGCGAGACGGTTTCGATGGTGAGGCCGAGGAAATCGGCGATATCGGCCCGGCTGAGCGGCAAATCGAATTCGGCCCGCGTTTTTTCGCCGGGTCCGACTTCCGGCTCGATATGCAGCGCCACCATATGGAGGAAGCTCGCGACCTTCTCTGCCGCCGTCTTGCGGCCGAGCGTCACCATCCATTCGCGCGCGTCGTCAAGTTCGCGCAGCGTTTGTTCCAACAGACGACGCTCGAGAGCCGGATGCTCGGCAACGAGCTTTTCGAGGGCCTCGCGCGGCACCATGCACAGTTCCACCTCGGACGCCGCCTCGGCGGTGATCCGGCTCTGCTCGCCGTAAAGACGGCCCAGGAAATCAGGCGCGAATTGCAGCCCTACCACCTGCTGGCGCCCGTCTTCGAGCATTTTCGAGAGCTTGACGACGCCGCGCATGACATTGGCATAGCGGGTGACCTCGGTGTCGTCGGCAATCAATTCGTCGCCGGCCGGGCGGCGCACCATGCGGGTGTGCCTGGAAAGCGTCAGCAATTGGTCGGGGTCCAGCGCGCCACACAGCCCGCGATGGCGAACCTCGCAACTGCGGCACAGAACCGGCACGTCGGAATTGTGGATGTCCTGTCTGCCCATGCGTGACCTCTCGCTTCCTTTCGTAAATAGGCGCGTGCCGACGGCGCCACGATAAGCGAAATCGTCGCATGGCCAAGAACTTGGGCGGTTGGTTCGTACTTATTGCAAATCATTCGCAACTAGCTTGACGCATTTGCGAATGATTGTCATATTCAACCCAATATCCCACCGACCGTGAAAGTCCCATGACAGTCAGACCCCTCCTCTCCGCCGGCCTAGCCCTGATCATCGCCATGCCCGCCCAGGCTCAGGACCCGCTTACGGTCGTCGCCACCGTAGGCATGATCGGCAACATAGCCCAGACAGTGGGAGGCGATTGCATAGCGGTGGAGACTATGATGGGGCCAGGGATCGATCCTCACCTCTATCAGGCGACGGCCCGCGACGTTCAGACGCTCAACCACGCCGACCTGATCCTTTATTCCGGCTATGGCCTCGAAGGTCAGCTCGGCGACGTCTTCGCCCGCTATGCCGAACGCGTGCCGACGCTGGCCGTGGCCGAAGCGGGCATCGCCCAGGACGATCTCATTGCGACAGACGATGCCTATGGGGTCGATCCGCATCTGTGGATGGACGTTTCGCTCTGGGCCCAGACGGTTCCGGCGATTGCCGATCAACTCGTAGCCCTGCTCCCCGATTGCGGGCCTACCATCGCGGCCAATGCCAAAGCTTACGAGGCCGAGCTGGCAGCGCTGCATGGCTGGGCGCAGGATGCGATAGCATCGATCCCCGAGGATCAGCGCATTCTGGTCACCGCCCACGACGCCTTTGCCTATTACGGCCGCGCCTATGGCATCGAAGTCGCCGGCATCCAAGGGATATCCACCCAGTCGGAAGCGGCGATCGCCGATATCCGGCAGACGGCCGATCTGATCGTCGAGCGGCGCGTGCCGGCAATCTTCGTTGAATCCACGATCAATCCGCGCACCATCCAGGCGGTGATCGAGGCGGCGCGGCAGGCCGGGCAGGACGTCGAGATCGGCGGCCAGCTTTTTTCCGATGCCATGGGCGATCCGGGGACGCCGGGGGGAACCTATATCGGCATGATCCATTCCAACACCGCTTCCATCACCTCGGCCTTGGGCGGTACGCTGCCCGATCTGCCGGCAGAACTCGACCGATAGGCGCAGAAATGGTTCCCCAGATTGAGAACGGTTTGCACGAGCCGGGCCTTGCGGTCCATGTCGAGGACCTGACGGTTTCCTACCAATCGAACCCGGTGCTCTGGGATATCGATTTTGATATCCCGCCCGGTGTCATGGCAGCGATTGTCGGGCCGAATGGGGCGGGGAAATCCACCCTCATCAAATCGATCCTCGATCTGGTCAAACCCACCGCCGGGCATGTCACCATCCATGGCCGCCCCTACGCGCGTCAACGGCGCAAGGTGGGCTATGTGCCCCAGCGCTCCAGTGTCGACTGGGATTTCCCCACCACCGCGCTCGACGTGGTAACCATGGGGCTCTACGGCCAGCTCGGCTGGCTGCGTCGGCCCGGAAAAGCAGAGCGCGAACGCGCTATGGCGGCTCTGGAACGCGTCGGAATGGACGATTTCGCCGACCGCCAGATCAGCCAGCTCTCGGGCGGCCAGCAGCAGCGGGTGTTTATCGCCCGCGCGCTGGTGCAGGACGCCGACGTTTATTTCCTCGACGAACCCATGGCGGGGGTGGACGCCACCACCGAACGGGCCATAGTCAAGATCCTCCACGCGCTGCGCGACGCGGGCAAGACGGTGATCGTCGTGCACCATGACCTCCAGACGGTGCGCGATTATTTCGACTGGATGGTGATCCTCAACGTGCGGGTGATCGCGCAGGGACCGGTCTCGGAGGTCTATACGCCCGAAAACCTGCGCCGGGCCTATGGTGGACAGATCGCGCTGATCGACAGCGACGCCACCCTTCAAGCGGCGGACTGACCATGTTCGCCCTGCTCGCAGACTATACCATCCAGAACGTGATGATCGGCGCGGCGCTGCTCGGCATCGTCTCGGGCGTCCTGGGCAGCTTTGCCGTTTTGCGCAAGCAATCGCTTTTGGGAGACACGCTCTCCCACGCCGCCCTGCCCGGCATCTGCATCGGGTTTCTCGTTGCCGGCACGCGGAGCCTGCCGGCCATTCTCATCGGCGCGCTGCTCACCGGCGCGCTGGCGGCGCTGATCGTTCTGGCGCTGACGCGCACCACACGCCTCAAGACCGACGCGAGCCTCGGGATCGCGCTTTCGATCTTCTTTGCTCTCGGTATCGTGTTGCTCACCCACATCCAGAACGCCGGCAGCGCCGCGCAAGGCGGGCTCGAATCCTTCCTTTTCGGGCAGGCTGCCGCCATCCTGCGCTCGGACCTCTACGTCATGGGCGCGATCGCCCTGGTCGCGCTGGCACTGGTTTGCCTGTTCTGGAAGGAATTCAAGCTCGTGACCTTCGACCCCGCTTACGCGCGCACCATGGGCCTGCCCGTGCTGGCGCTGGAAGCGGCGTTGACGACGATGATCGCGCTCGCCGTCGTCGTGGGCCTGCAGATGGTGGGCGTCGTGCTGATGGCGGCGATGATCATCGCCCCTGCCGTCGCCGCCCGGCAATGGACGAACCGGCTGGGCGTGATGGTGGGGCTCGCGGCTCTCTTCGGGATGATCTCGGGCCTGTTCGGAGCCCTGATCAGCGCGACGGGACGTGGGTTGGCTACCGGGCCTTTGATCGTTCTCGCCGTTTCGGCCATCGTCGCCTTTTCCCTGCTGTTCGCTCCGGGACGCGGACTGGTGTTTGCCGCACTGCGCCAACGCGAGAATTCGCGCCAATTGCGCGGCCGCCGCGTGCTCTCGACGCTCTACCGCCTCGCCGCCGAGCATAACGACCCCGCCTATCCCGCCGAGCAGACGATGCTGGACGCCTATCACGGGGCAGGCACCGCCGGCGCGTTGAGGCGGCTGGCTGATCGTGGGCTCGTCACAGCGACGCACCACCATCCCGAGCCGACACCGCATTGGGTGCTGACCGAAAAGGGCATCACAGCAGCCGAGGCCGATCGCATTCCCGGAGGAAGTGCCCAATGATCGCCATGCTCTCGGCCTTCTTTAACAGCCCCGACGCGATGATCATGCTCACCGGTGCGCTCGTCGGCATCGCCGCATCGCTGCTGGGCACCTTCCTCATCCTGCGCGGCGCCTCGATGCTTTCGGACGCCATTTCCCATTCCATCGTCTTCGGCATCATCGTGGTCTGGATGCTGACCGGGCAGGCCTCGGGACCTGTGCAGATCATCGGGGCTGCGCTGACCGGGCTTTTGACGGTGTTCCTGACCGAACTGCTCACCGCAACCCGCCGCGTCAAGGCCGATGCGGCGATCGGGCTGGTATTCCCGGCGCTGTTTTCCATCGGCGTGCTGCTCATCAATCTCTTCGCCCGTGACGTGCATATCGACCAGCACACGGTGCTTCTGGGCGAGATCGGCTTCGTCTGGCTCGATACCTATGAGATCGGCGGCTATCTGGTGCCCCAGGCTGTGATCTGGATGGGGGCGATGGCGCTGCTTAACCTGGCTTTCGTCACGCTGTTCTTCAAGGAATTGAAGCTTGCGACCTTCGACGCCGCGCTTGCGCGCGCGCTGGGTTTCGCGCCGGCCCTGCTCTCTTACGGCCTGCTGGCGCTTTTGAGTGGCACTGCGGTAGCGGCGTTCGACTCTGTGGGGGCAATCCTTTTCATCGCCTTCGTCATCGTCCCGCCTTCGGCCGCTTATCTGTTGACCGACAGGCTCTCGGTCATGTTGGTGATCGGTGTTGTTATTTCGATCGTATCGGCGGTCGCCGGGTATTGGGGCGCGGTGTGGCTCAACGTTTCAATCGGCGGCATGATGGCGGTGATGACGGGCATATGCTTCACGCTCGCCCTGGCCTTGGGGCCGCGCTATGGCATTCTGGCCCAATGGGCGCGGCGCCGCGCCCGGTTGGGCGACAACGCGGCGCGGACGCTGGCGGTACACCTTTTCAACCACGAGGACGATCCCCAAGCCAGCGAGGAAAACGTCGCCGATGCGCTACGCGAGCATCTGCATTGGAGCGAGGCGAAATCCCGGACGATACTCGCCAAAAGTCTTTCCGATGGCCTCGTCACGCGCTCGGGCGAAAGACTAACGCTGACCGAAAAAGGACGACAGGCCGCCCGCGAGGTGCTCGAACCCTGGGCGCGCGGAGACCGCTCGGTCAAAGCCTCACCCTAGCGGATCAGTATGGCCCGGAAGTCGTTGACATTGGTCCCCGTCTGGCCGGTCACGAACAGATCGCCTATGGCCGAAAACGCCGTCCATGCATCATGCTGGCAAAGTGCCTTCTTGGGATCGATACCCGCTGCCCGCATGCGCGAAAAGCTCTGCCCATCGGCGAAGGCGCCGGCATTGTCCTCGGATCCGTCGATCCCATCGGTATCGGCGGAAAGGGCATGAATTCCCTCGCAGCCTTCTATGCCGCGCGCTAGCGACAAAAGGAACTCCCCGTTGCGGCCGCCACGGCCATATGGTCCTTCTGCCAGCGTCACCGTGGTCTCCCCGCCCGAAAGGACAACGACCGGTTTTGCGAACGGCTGGTCGAAACGGACGACTTCGCGCGCAATGGCGGCGTGCATGCGCCCGATATCCTTGGCTTCCCCCTCGATGGCATCTGAAAGCACCACGGGGGTGATCCCCATCGAGCGTGCCAGATCGGCGGCGGCGTGCAGCGATGTGCGCGCCGAGGCGATGATGACGGCGCTGTTGCGCGCAAGGTCCGGGTCGTCGGGCTTGGGGGCAATCGCGGCCGGCGACGCCAGATGCGCCATTACTGCAGGAGGCAAAGTCATCCGGTATTCGGCGATGATATCGAGAGCATCCTGGGGAGTCATGGCGTCGGGAACCGTGGGACCCGAGGCGACCATGGCCGGGTTGTCTCCGGCCACGTCGGAAACCAGCAGCGACACCACCCGCGCCGGCGCGGCCGCCTTGGCCAGCCGTCCACCCTTGATGCCGGAAACGTGCTTGCGGACGGTGTTCATCGCCTGGATAGGCGCGCCCGAACTCAGCAGCGCGCGGTTGACGGCGATCTCGTCGTCAAAGCTCAAATCGCCGCCCGGCAATGGTAGAAGCGCCGAGCCGCCGCCCGAGATGAGCGCGATCACCAGATCGTCGGCGATCAGGCCGCCAACGGCATCGAGCAGGGCGCGCGAGCCCAGAAGTCCGGCCCTGTCAGGCACCGGATGGGCCGCCTGGAGAACCTTGATCTTTTCGGTAGGCGTGATCTTGCCGTGCCGATCGACGACGACGCCTTCGAGCGGACCATCCCAGAGGCTTTCGAGCGCCGCCGCCATGCGGCTGGCCGCCTTGCCGGCACCGATGACGACAGTACGTCCCTTCGGCCGTTCGGGAAGATGGGCGGCGATGGCGTCGCGCGGATCGGCCGCCTTGACGGCACAGCTAAACAAAGCGGTCAGAAACGTCCGCGGATCGATATCCGTCATCAAACCCCCGAAATGCCGGTTTTTTGGAATTTATCAGATTTGGCGGCTGTTGGCATATCACGAGAGTGAAAGGTGCAAAGCACGACCGATCAGCGCACGAATATCGCCCGGAAATCATTGACGTTGGTATAGGTGGGGCCCGTCACCACAAGCCGCTCGGTCTGCCGGAAATAGCTGTAGGCGTCGTTGCGATCCAGAAAGGACGCGACGTCGGAATTGCCGATAGCACCCTGCGAAAGGTCGAACCACGCCCCGGCATTGTCCTCGGTGCCGTCGATGCCGTCGGTATCGCAGGCAATGGCCGCCACTTCGCTGTGCGATTTGAGGGCCAGATAGAGTGCGAGCAGGAATTCCGTGTTGCGCCCACCCCGCCCGATCGCTTCGGGCCTGAGCGTCACCGTGGTTTCCCCGCCCGAAAGCAATACGCAGGGCGCGACGAATGGGGTCTTATACTGGATGATCGAGCGCACCATGCCGGCCATTGCGACGGCGACCTCGCGCGCCTCCCCCTCGATGGCATCACCCAGAATGATCGGGGATATCCCCATCCGCTCGGCTTCCCGGCTGGCCGCATCGAGCGACATGCGCGGGGTGGCGATCATGTGGACGTTGTTTTCCTCTTCCGCCTGGACGCCGCCGGAATTGTCGAACAACGCTTTTTCGGCATGTGAGGGAATGTCGATCCGGTAGCGGCGCAGAATGGCCCGCACCTCTTCAAGGTCGTTGTGGGCGACGATGGAGGGCCCGGACCCGATGGTCGCCGGATCGTCCCCCGGAACGTCGGAGATGATGTAGGTAACGACGCGAGCGGGCGCGGCGACGAGGGCGAGCTTGCCGCCCTTCACCGCCGAAAAAGCCTTGCGCACCGCGTTCATTGCCCCGATCGGCGCGCCCGAGCGCAGCAATTGGCGGTTGATCTCCTGCTTGTCGGCCAGGGTTATCCCTTCGACCGGCATGGTCAGGAGCGAAGACGCGCCGCCCGAGACGAGGACGACCACGAGGTCGTCGGGACCCGCGCCGCGCGCCATCTCGACGATTTCGCGCGTGGCCGAAAGCCCAGCGTCGTCGGGCACCGGATGGGCCGCCTCGACGATACGGACGTGGCGGGTAGGCACCGAATGGCCATAGCGCGTGATGACCAGACCTTCGCACGGCACCTGCCAGGCGTCCTCGAAGGCTCGCGCCATGCGGGCAGAAGCCTTGCCCGCCCCCAGAACGATGGTACGCCCCTTTGGCCGCTCCGGCAGCAGGGCGTCGAACTTGCCATCCGGCAGGGCCGCTTCCAGCGCCGCATCGAACAGTCTTTTGAGAACCTGCTCGGCATCAAGATTGCCGATCTCGTCTGCGGCAAGCATCGCCCGGCCTCCCTTACTCCTCGAAGCGTCCCACCGTGCCCCGGCTTGTCGCCGACGGTTCTTTTCAGCGGGACGCACCGCTACACTGATCAGGCGATTTCGTGATCCGCCTGCATCTCAAGCGCCCGGATCAGGGCCGAATGATCCCAGGCGCGTCCGCCATGGGCAGCGCAGGCGCTGAACAATTGCTGGCAGAGTGCGGTGGCGGGCAGCGAGATATCGAGTTTGCGCGCCGAATCCAGCGCGTTGTTGAGATCCTTCTGGTGCAGCTCGATACGGAAACCGGGATCGAAGGTACGCTTGACCATGCGCTCGCCATGGACCTCGAGAATGCGCGAGGAGGCAAAACCACCCATCAGCGCTTCGCGGACCCTGGCCGGATCGGCTCCCGCCTTGGAGGCAAAGACCAGCGCTTCGGCCACCGCCTCGATAGTGAGGCCGACGACGATCTGGTTGGCGATCTTGGCGGTTTGCCCATCGCCCACTTCACCCACGCGGGTGATGTTCTTGCCCATCAGTTTGAACAGCGGCAGGACGATATCGAAATCCGATTGCGCACCGCCCACCATGATCGAGAGCGAAGCCTGCTGGGCGCCGACCTCGCCGCCCGAAACCGGGGCATCGAGATAGCCGCACCCCTTTTCGGCGACCTTGGCGGCAAATTCCTTGGTCGCAATGGGAGAGATCGAGCTCATGTCGACCACGATCTTGCCGGCTGAAAGGCCTTCGTAAAGACCGCCGTCGTCGAACAGAACCGCCTGGACATGGGGGGTGTCCGGGACCATGACGATAATCACGTCGGACTGTTCGGCGACGGCGCGGGAGGACTCGCAACCCTGCGCCCCTTTCTCGGAGAGCACCGGAGGAACCTTGACCCGGTCATAAACGAACACGGTATGACCGGCATCGAGCAGATGGCCGGCCATCGGCGTTCCCATAATTCCGGTTCCGATGAATCCGATATTCATGATTCACTCCTCTTGGTGGCCCTTCGGGGCACAGATGTATCAAGTGTCGACAGGTGAACCGGCCACGACATCAACAGGGGCCGGCTCGATAACGGTACGGCACCCCGGCCCACAGGCCGGGACACCGTCGGGAGGTTCGGTTTATTGCGGACGCGCGGTCGCTTCGGCTTCCGCTTCTGCACCCCGGCGGATCAATGACATTTCGTTGCCGGCCTGGAAGCAGGAGAAGCCTTCGCGTTCGGCGCGCCAGCGCAGCGGGCCGCACACCTGCAATCCGTTCGAAGTGGCAGCGTCAAACACGCGATCCACGATCGATTCATATTCCGGCGTACCTTCGGCATAGCCCGAGAAATTACCGAGGTCGCCGCTGGCGATCATCAGGGCATCGAGCCCTTCGACCTGCGCGATGTCATAGACCTCCTCGACGCCTTCCATGGTTTCGATCATGGCGATGACGACGATGTTGTCGTTGAGCGTGGCGCGGTAGCCGCCCTCGACATCTTCATACATGCTCCAACGCTGCCCACCGCCCTGGCTGTGACGGCCAACCGGCGGGAACTTTACCCAATCTACCGCTTCCTGAGCTTCCGCCGCGGAATCGATGGTCGGATAGACGATGACCATCGCGCCGGAATCCAGCGCGTGCTGGGCTTCGCGTTCGTCGGTATAGGCAAGGCGGATACCGTGCGCGGCTTCCGCATCGGGACAGGAAGCAAACATGCGCGCCACCGATTCCCAACTCGTCGCCTGATGCTGCATTTCCACCCAGGTGAAGTCATAGCCGGCATTGGCCGCGGCGCAGTAGGTCCGCGGGTCGGTCGCATCGATGGTGACGCCCACGAGGTCTTCACCGGCGGAAATCTTCTGCTTGGCCGTGTTCCAAACCGGAACCTCGCCCTCGACGACATCGCGCGGGCCGTATTCCCATTCCGATGCAAGGAATTCGGTTTCCTGCGCCAATGCGCCGCCGGCCACTGTGCAAGCCATCAACGCCGATACGGCTGTTTTCGCAAAAATATGCATTTCCTCTCTCCCTTCCCTTTGCGGGAAATTAAATGACAAATTAAGTTCGTCCCATTTCAACAGTAGAGTCAAATATAAAACAAAGTAATTCGTAGTATAAATGCTAGATTTATATGATACTATTATAGACCGAAATCCCAATCATTCGATCAGATTGCTGAAAAACTCACGCTCTCGCTTTTCGAGCTGCGGGATGATGCGGCCGGAAATAATGCGTTCGAAATGCGCTGTGCGCCTGTGAGCATCGGCGGCGGGTTCGTCGACATAGACTTCATAGAGCAGGAACTGATTGGGATGCTCGTTGGACTCCCAGACCTGATAGCTGATGCAGCCGGGCTCGGATTGCCTGATTTCCTGCGCCATCTCCTTGAGGTCCGCCAACACCTGGTCCCGGTGCCCATCCTTTATGAAGTAGCGGGCGGTCATCAAAATCATCTGGTCACTCCCTTCTGGCTGATTATTCGATTGCCACTCTCAAGAATAATTGTCAAAGTATATTTGTTTTATACTATCGTGGTATGATACTACTAATCGTTTTTCTATTGACCTCTATTGTAATTACCTCAAGAATTGTTTGCAGCCCGCCCTCGACGCATCGGTCGGAAAGGCGGCGTCATCGCTTTTTTGGAGGAGTGCAGAGAGATGAATTATTTCGGATTGATCCGCGGGGCCGCCCTTGCCGGTATTGCAGGGCTCGCCCTTGTGGCAGGCTCGGCCCAGGCACAGACGGTCTGGCGCATCAACGTATCCATGCCCCAGGACGGGCACCACGGCATCGCCATCGATACCTTTGCCGAGGAAGTCGAGCGCCTGACCGAGGGGCGCTATGTCATCGATACCTTCTATGCCGGCTCGCTGGGCGGTGAGCGCGAATCCATCGAAGGCGTACAGCTCGGCACGCTGGAGCTGACCTTCACCTCGACAGGTCCGGTCCCCAACTTCGTACCCGAACTCTCGATCCTCGACATTCCGTTCCTGTTCCGCGACTACGAACATGCTCGCGGCGTGCTCGACAGCGAGATCGGCGACGAATTGCTGACCCGCTTCGAATCCCATGGGATCAAAGGTCTCGCCTGGGCCGATAACGGCTTCCGCCATATGACCAACGACATCCGTCCCATCGAAGGCCCGGGTGATCTGAGCGGCCTCAAGATGCGGACCATGGAAAGCCCGGTCCATATCGCGGCCTATCGCGAATTCGGCATCCTGCCCACGCCCATGCCCTTCCCTGAGGTCTTCGCCGCTCTCCAGCAGGGCGTCGTCGACGGTCAGGAAAACCCGCTTTCGGTGATCGAATCGAACAATTTCGATGAGGTCCAGCAGTACCTTTCGATGACCGGGCACGTCTTCTCGCCCTGTGTGTTCCTCATGAACCTCGATCTGTGGAACGGGTTGTCGGAAGAAGATCAGGCTCATTTCGTCGCCGCCGCCCAGGCGGGTACGGCTGCAAACCGCGAACGCGTGGATGCTGACGAAGCGACCGCTATCGAATCGATGCGCGCCGACGGGATGGAGATCATCGAGGACGTCGATCGCGACGTGTTTATCGAGGCCCTTGCCTCGGTCAACGCCCAGTTCGAGGAAGATTTCGGCGCCGAGGAAGTCCAGGCGATCCGCGACTGGCAGCCCTGATCGCTCATTTCCGAGAGCGCAATTTTACGGCGGGCGTCTTCGGACGCCCGCATTTCCGGCTCACATCTTCAAGGACCCCTGCTTATGCAATCGGTCATTTCTGCATTCCTGGCGGTCGACAGGGTGCTCAACAGGATCATCGCCGTCGTCGCGGTCCTGGCGCTCGCGATCGCCGCTTGCCTAGGGCTGCTCCAAGTGGTTTCGCGCTTTGCCCTCAAAATTCCCCTTGAATGGACCGAAGTCTCCATTCGCATCGCGCTCGCCTGGATGGTGTTCGTGGGTGCCGCGCTGGTTTTCCGCGCCGGCGCCATGATCGCCGTCGATATGGTGCGCCATATGATGCCTCAGCGCTTCAAGCGGCTTCACGATGCCTTCATCACCCTCGTCACCCTGGGGTTTCTCGGGCTGCTGGGCTACTGGGGGTACATCTACGCCAATCGCAGTGCCACCCAGACCTTGCTGGGGCTCGATTTCATCTCGGTTTACTGGGCCTACATTTCGATCCCGATCGGATGCCTGTGCTCGGCCATCGCCGTAATCGCCCGTTTCATCGAACACGAGCCAGTTTCTGACGAAGAGCAGGAACTCGAGCTGGTCCAATAAGGTAATTTCGCAATGGCTGTCGTCATGCTCGGGGTCATGCTCCTGGGCTTCATCCTCTCGATCCCCGTGGCGGTCTCCATCGGCCTTGCCAGCGCCGTCGGATTGGTCATCACCAACACCAACATGTTGATCTTGCCCAAGGAGATCTACACGGCGATCGACAAGTTCCCGCTCGCCGCCATCCCCTTCTTCATCCTGGCGGGCACCATCATGGAACGCGGCGGCATCTCGCAGCGGCTCGTCAACTTCGCCAAATCCCTGGTCGGAGGCATGCAGGGCGGTCTGGCGGTCACCTGCGTTCTGACCTGCATGATGTTCGCCGCGGTTTCGGGTTCATCGATCGCCACGACCTTCGCGATCGGCGCCATCCTGATTCCCGCACTCGTTCGGGAAGGCTATCCCCGCCCCTATGCGGCGGCGCTGCAGGCCAGCTCGGCCGAACTGGGCATTATCATCCCGCCTTCCATCCCGTTGATTCTCTATGGCGTTTCGACCGAAGTCTCGATCGGCGAGTTGTTTATCGGCGGCATCGGTCCTGGCATTTTCGTCGGCATCATGATGATCATCGCCGTGGTGATCCATGCCCGCATGAACGGCTTTGGCAAGGTGGCCAAGGAAAACCGGCTCTCGGTGCCGAGGGCCGCGCTTGAGGCCCTGCCGGCGCTCGCCCTGCCCGTAGTCATTCTGGGTGGCATTTATTCGGGCATCACCACGCCGACTGAGGCCTCGGTGATCGCCGTCTTTGCCGCATTGCTCATCGGCATGTTCATCTACCGCGAAATCGGCCTCAAGGATCTCTATCCGATCTTTTACAAATCGGTGATGTCGACGGTGATGATCATGATCATCATCGCCTGTGCCGGGTTGTTCTCCTACCTCATCACCCGCGCCGGCGTACCCAACGCCATCGGCATGTATCTGCGCGACACCCTCTCCGATCCGTTGCTGTTCCTGCTGGCCGTCAATATCGTGCTGCTGCTGATCGGCATGTTCGTGGAGACCAACTCCTCGATCCTTGTGCTTTCGCCGATCCTCGTGCCCGTCGCCATATCGATGGGTATCGACCCGGTTCATTTCGGCCTGATCATGGTGGTCAATCTGGCCATCGGCATGGTGACCCCGCCGCTGGGCGTCAACGTCTATGCAGCCTGTACGGTGGGCAATGTGCCGTTCGAGAAGGTCGTGCCCAGGCTGTTGCCCTTCCTTGGCATCATGATCTTCAACGTTCTGGTGATCACCTACGTTCCGGAGATCACCCTGTTCCTGCGCGATCTGTTCTACAGCCGGTAACAACAGATCGCAGCAGAAGGGGCCTCCCTCCCGGGGGCCCCTTTTTGCCGTCCGCTCACAAGCAATAAAAAAGGGGGAGGCCACAGCATGGCCTCCCCCCTCATTCGTATCCATACTTCAGCGGTCGAGCGGCAGGGCAGCGCCTTCGAGATCGAGCGGCAGGGAGATGACGACCGGTTCGTCCGCCAATTCGAACCTTGCGTTCTCGATGCTCTCGCGGATGACTTCCGACATGGCGAGACACGCCCCGCTGGGATTGCCGTCGCGAATTTCGGCAAGAACCAGCGCGTGACGGTTGATCGAGCGCTTGAACCGCTCGTCATTGTCGATCGGCGCGCTGATCGCGAAGGCATTTAGGATGCAGGCCTCGATGATCGAGGAAAAGGTCTGCATGAACGGATTGCCTGAGGCGATCAGCACCTCCTGGTGAAACACCAGATCGGGCTCGGCATAGGTCTTGCGCGTATGGTGCGGCTTATCCATCAAATTGAGCGCATACTGCATGCGCTCGATATTGAGCGGCGTGCGCCGCAGAGCCGCCTGCGCGGCAGCAGCCGGTTCGAGCGCCTGACGCACTTCGAAAATCTTGCGCAGGAAGCCATTGTCGACTCCCAGCTCGATCCGCCAGCTTAGCACCTGCGGATCATAGAGGTTCCAATAGCTCTCGTTGAGCACGCGGGTGCCGATCTTGGTCTTGGAGACTAGAAGACCCTTGGCCGCCAGCGTCTTGATCGCCTCGCGGAGCGCGGTGCGCGATACAGTATATTGATCGATGAGATCGCCTTCGGGCGGCAGGAGCGAGCCGGGCGGGTATTCGCCGCGCAGGATTCGCATGGCGATGTCCCGGGTGATCAGGGCGTGCGCCGATTTGATCGGCCCATGCAGCAGCCTGGGCAGAACCGCCACGTCCTCGGAATGAATGTCCTTATGCATTACCATCATCATTCTCCTCCAATCATGATGCGGCATCGTTGGAGCCTGACGCTCCGCAACCATGTTCCTGTGGCGCCGGACATTTCGTCCCGGCTCCACGCCCCGGCCTCCTCTTGTTCATGCTGATGGTGCAAAGCGACCTTGAGTGTCGCAGCCGGGCGAAAAGCCCGTCGACTGCCAGCGGAACTGGCGAAATCTTGCATCGTTTATATGCCGGACGAACAGTGTGCCCATCGAAGCGCGGCAGGGTCAACTGCCGGCGAATTAATAGTATTAAACCGATCAACGACTTGGCTTACTTCACGCCCCGGCGGGAAATCGTTGCAAATACACAGTGATCGGCAAATCGGCCGGCGCTCAAGGCGCCCGCACGCCCTGCGATTCGCTGTGGCGAAGCGTCACATACGCTCGATGGTCCCGGCCACTTCATCGATGAGACGCGCAGCTTCGAGCACTTTTTTTTCGTCGAACCCCGGCTTGCCCGACGAGGCGACGAGGACCTGGCGAAGATTGCCCATGGCCCGCCGCAAAGGAGCCGGATCGGTCCGATCCTTGGCTTCGGCTAGCGCCGCGAGACGCGCCCGCGCCCCGGCAAGTGCCGTCTCGTTCTCGGCCAGATGGTCGCGTCCTGCCTTGGTTATCGCAAAGCTCTTACGCGCACTGCCAGTTTCGATTTCCTCGATCAACCCGATCTCGAGCAACAGCGAGAGCGTGGGATAGATCATTCCTGGGCTCGGGGCATAAAGTCCGCCTGACCGCGTTTCGATCTCACGGATCAGCTCATAGCCGTGCCGGCTCTGTTCTTCGATCAATTCCAAAACGACGAGCTGCAACTCGCCGGAGTCGAATACCCGGCCGCGCCGGCGGCCACGATGAAAAGGACCACCGCGCTCGCCCGGGAAATGCCGTCCGTGATTGTCTTCACGCATGTCATATCTCCTTTATGATACAATCAAGATATATTTTGAATACATCTTGGGGTCAACCCACACCAGTTTTGGGGATTCCGGACGAAAAATCCGATACCGTAATACGGACGTCACAACTGCTCTTTAGCCGGATCGCGGATCCCCAGATGATGCAAAATGAAGGTTCACAGCATGCGTCGCCTCCCTTTCTCCACATCAGCAAGCGCGTTGGCCATCGCGCTCGCCCTTTCGACCGTTCCGGCAAGCCTGGCTCTGGCGCAGGACGGCGCCTTTGACCTTCAGATTCTCCACACCAACGACCACCACTCCCATCTCGCGGGCAGTGATTACGATCTGACCATCGACGGCCAGCCGGTTCGCATGGAACTTGGCGGCTTTGCGCGCATCGCCAATCTGATCGAAGAGATGCGAACGCCCAATACGCTCGTTCTCAACAGCGGCGAATTGAACGGCACGCTCTATTTCAGCCTTTTCAAGGGCCGCGCCGATTTTGAAGTCTTCAATGCCTTGGGACTGGACGCCTACCAGATCGGCAACCATGAATTCGACGAGGGCGAAGAGCTGCTGCGCGAGCTGGTCGACATGGCGACCTTCCCGATCCTGGGCGGCAATGTGCACCCCACCGAGGCCAGCCCGCTGCACGGCGCCGATATCCTGCCCTACATCGTCAAGGAGATCGATGGCGAAAGGATCGGCATCATCGGCGTCCTCAAGGTCGAAAAGACCGTCAAATCCTCGATGGTGACCGATGCTGTCGAGTTCGCGCCCGAATTCGAGAGCGTCAACGAACATATCGCCGCGCTCGAAGCCGACGGCGTCAACAAGATTATCGTCCTCAGCCATCTCGGCTACGACCTCGATCAGCAATTGGCGGCCGAGATTGCCGGTATCGATGTGATCATCGGCGGCGACACCCACGAACTCCTCGACAGCACCGGCGAACTGGCCGAACTGGGGCTGGAGGTCGATGGCGACTACCCCACCATCGTCAACGCCCCTGATGGCAATCCCGTCTATATCGCCCAGGCCTGGGAAATGGCGCACGGCATGGGCGTTCTCGACATAGCGTTCGACGCAGATGGCGCGGTGCTGAGCGCCGAAGGCAATATCATCCTCCCCATCGAAGGCCCGTTCCGGACCGCCGGCGAAGATGAGGAATTCAGCGAACTGGACGATGCCGGACAAGCGGCAATTGCCGATTTCGTCGAAGCCAGCGCCACGCTCGCCATCGTCGAGCCTTCCGCCCAGGTGACCGAGATTCTCGAACCCTACAGCGCCGAACTCGAAGAGTTCCGCAACCAGCAGATCGGCTCCGTGGCCGAAACGCTCGGCTTCGAGCGTATCCCCGAATCCTTCGAGGCGGGCGAGACGCCGACCGGCAGCTACGCGGCCTATTATGTTGCCGACAGCTTCCTGCAATATCTTCCTCAGGCCGACATCGCCATCCAGAATTCGGGCGGCGTACGCAGCCAATTCCTCGCCGGCCCTTTCACGGTCGCCGACGCCTATACCATGCTGCCGTTCTCCAACACCCTGGCCACCGTCGATTTGACCGGCGAGCAGGTGGTCGCCGTGCTCGAAGATGCTGCCGATTATTCGCTGACCTCGGGATCGACCGGGGCCTTCCCCTATGCCTCGCATCTGCGCTTCGACGTGGCCAAGAACGCACCCAAGGGTGAGCGGATTCTCAACGTCGAGGTCAAGGACCGCGCCTCGGGTGAATGGAGCGAAATCGACCGCGCCGCCATCTATCGGGTCGCGACCAATTCCTTCACCGCGCTGGGTCGCGACGGCTACGACACCTTCGCCGAAGCGATTGCCGCCGATCCCGCCGTGCATGAAGACAGCCACGTCGCCTATGCCGTGCCTCTGGTCGAATATTTCCAGAACGCACTGGAGGACAACGCCCTCCCCGCGATCGATCCCGGCGAATACAGCCTCAAATCTGTACGCGATTGACGAAAAGGGGCGGCCAAGGCCGCCCCTCCCGCTCCTATACGCTCGACTGCACAGCCAAATGCTGCAAGCATCTGCGCTTCGACACTTGCCGAGGAGCTGATCTTGCCGTCCCTGCCCGCCCCCACCCTCACGTTTTTCTGCACGCTTGAAGTCGGACTTTCCAAGCCCTTGGATGTGGGGCCGGCTGTAACCGGCACCCGGCGTATCATCCCCATCAAGGGCGGACGGGTTCATGGGCCGGGGATTTCGGGGCGTATCCTCGATGTGGGAGCCGACTGGCAGACCGTTATCGCGGGCGGTGTGGCCGAGCTCGACGCAAGGTATGCGTTTGAAACCAACGATGGCGCGGTGATCGAAATCAGGAATTTCGGTGTCCGGCACGGTCCCCCGGACGTCATCGCCAAACTCGCCGCTGGCGAACCCACCCCATCCGAATCGTACTATATGCGCTCGGGCGCGCGCCTCGAGACAGGCCATCCCGACTATGCCTGGATCAACAAGACCATGTTCGTAGGCACCGGCGCGCGGCTGGCCAGCGCGGTGCATCTCGATCTTTATATCGTCGAGTGACGGCCCAAATGCCGAATATCGATTGGTTGTTTGAAGGAAAAATACGGTGACCGGACCCCGTGTACTCATCGCCGGCGGCGGCATTGGCGGGCTGGCCATGGCGCTCACCCTCCACCAGATCGGCGTTCCGTTCACCGTGTTCGAATCGACGCAGGAGCTGGCACCCCTGGGCGTCGGCATCAGCGTCCAGCCCAATGCGGTGCGCGAACTTTACGATCTGGGCATCGGGCCGGACGATCTCGACACGATCGGCGTGCCGACCCGGGAATGGGCCCTGGTCGGACTTAACGGCAACGATATCTATTCCGAACCGCGCGGCCTCTTTGCCGGCTACCAATGGCCGCAATATTCGGCCCATCGCGGCAAGTTGCAAATGCTGCTCTACCGCAAGCTGATCGAGCGTGCCGGGCCCGACTGCGTCAAACTCGGCCATAAGGTCATTGGCTACGATATCGCCCATGACGGCACCGTATCGGTTTCCATCAGGCTTGCCGGGAGCGAAATCGTCAGCGCGCCCGGCACCCTGCTGATCGGCGCCGACGGCATCCATTCGGAAATCCGGGCCCAGATGCACCCCAAACAGCCCCCCATCAATTGGGGTGGCGCGATCATGTGGCGCGGCACTACCAAGGCCAAACCCATCCGCACGGGATCGTCGTTCGTGGGCCTGGGCACCCATCGGCACCGGCTGGTCTTTTATCCCATCTCTCCGGTCGATCCCGCGACGGGCCTTGCCACCATCAACTGGATCGCCGAACTGACCGTCGACAGCACCGATGGCTGGAAGAACACCGGTTGGTTCCGGCCGGTTGAGGTCGATAGCTTCATCGAGCATTTCGCCGATTGGCGCTATGAGTGGCTGGACGTGCCCGATCTTTTGGGCCGCGCCGAAATTGCATACGAAAATCCCATGATCGACCGCGATCCGATCGATACCTGGCGCGATGGTCCGGTGGCGCTCATGGGCGACGCCGCCCACGCCATGTATCCGACCGGCTCGAACGGGGCCAGCCAGGCGATCGTCGATGCCCGCGTGCTCGGCGCGGCGATTCTCGAAAAGGGCCTAACCCCGGAAGCGCTCGCCGCCTATGACGAAAAACTGCGTGGCCCGATATCCGAACTCGTCCTGCGCAATCGCAGCGCCGGGCCGTTCGGCCTGCTCAACATCGTGGACGAGCGCTGCGGCGGGATTTTCGACGATATCGAAAAGGTGATTCCGGCGAGCGAACGGGCGGCATTCATGGCCGGCTACAAATCGGCCGCCGGCCTTGCCGCCGAAAAGCTCAACGCCTCCGCCCCCACCATTCCTCCCGGCGATTCGACCCCTATTGGCCTGCCGGCGACGGCTCCATGAGATGGCGCTCGACGGCGCGCAGATGCTGATACATTGCATTGCCCGCGCCATCGAGATCCCTATGCTCGATGGCCGCGATGATGCGGTCGTGCTCGGCAAATGAATGGTGATCGGACGGCGGCCGATCCGCGTTCGAGCGCAGCATGCCCCATACCACCGCGCGCCGCACGGCGTTAAGCGCGTCGAACAGCGCCAATAGCAGGCGGTTGTCGGTCGCCTCGGCGATGCAGCGATGCAGTTCGTTGTCGGCCGCCTCGTATTGACGCCATGTGCCGGCTCGGTGGGTGCGCTGCACGCAGCGGTGCATGGCTTCCACATGGCGCGAGGTTGCGTTGAGCGCGGCCTCGCGCGCGATGATCGGCTCGATCAACAGCCGCGTGCGCATGACTTCGGCGGGATTGGTTTCCCTGTCGATTTCGGCCAGGCTGAGCACTTCTATGGCGCGGCTACCGGTAAAGGTTCCCTTGCCCACATGCCGCCAGAGCTGTCCTTCGCTTTCCAGCGTCGCCAGCGCCTTGCGCAGATCGGCGCGCGACACTCCCAATTGCTCTGAAAGCTCTCGCTCGGCGGGCAGGCGCGTGTTGGGTGGAAAATTGCGGCGCGTCAGCCAGGCCCGCAACTGCACCAGTGTCGCCCCATTGCCTTCGAGGCTCACATCTTGATCGTCGTCCATATCCAAACCAATCCCGATTGGTTCGGGCAAATTATCCGGATTTCAATACGTGTCAATGCATTTGCCACGACCATTTGGCAAGCAAGGCAGTGACTTCCGCAGCCACCACCGTGCCTTGCACGAACAAAATTCCTTGTATTTCAATGAAATAGAGGAAAACAACCAGATCTGACCTTCCTAGACAGGATGCTGTTGACGTGAAACCAATTTGGTGAAATCATCAAACCATTCCGGATTTGGTTGCGCGCAAAAGGAGGGCCGCTCTTAGATCCGGCACAAAAATTCGTAAGGGAGGAGGAACTTATGATCACACATCGCAACCTTTTGACCAGCGCCATGGCATCCGCCGCCATTGTGGCCTTCGCCTCGCTGAGCGTCGTTCCCGCCTGGGCTCAGGATGGTCCGGTGCGCGTCGCCATGGGCGATATCGCGAGCGTGGAGAGCCTGGGACTTCTGGTGGCCATGGAGCGCACCAAGGAGCGGGGCGTCCCCATGGAGCTTACATTCTTCAACTCCGAGGACGTCGCCACCCAGGCGGTCGTTGGCGGTCAGGCCGATATCGGGGTCGGCGCGCCCTATGCCTTCATCCAGAATTCGAATGCGCCCATCCGCATGTTCTACCGGATGACGACGCTGCTGTTTTTCCCGGTGGTCAATTCCGAAGTCTATACGAGCTGGGAAGACCTTAACGGCCAGGAAGTCACCGTCCACTCGCGCGGCTCGGGCACCGAAGCGCTGATGCGCCTCATGGAAAGCCAGCACGGCATCCAATTTTCCAACCTCAGCTACGTTCCGGGTGCCGAAGTGCGCGCTGGCGCACTGCTGCAGGGGACGATCAACGCGACCATCATCGACGCGGCCTCAATGCGCTTGCTCGAGGAGCAAGCTCCCGGCAAGTTCATGCAACTCGACGTCGAAGGCGTCAACGCCACCGATGAAGCGCTCTATGCCAACACCAATTTCCTTGAAAGCCGCGGCGACGACATCGCCATCTTTGTCGAGGAATTGCTGGGCACCTGGGAAGACATCAACGAAAATCCCGAGATCGTCGCCGAATGGCGTGCGCAATACGATCTGCTCCCCGACCTTCCCGACGCGGCGGTCGGCGATATTTCCCTGTTTTACGCCGAGGCCGCCGAAGGTGGCGTACTTCCGCTGGGCGGGGGAACGCCAGAGGACGTGACCGACGATCTCGAATTCCTCGCCGCGGCCGGACAGGTCACCGCGCCCGAGGGCGAGACCGACGTTGCAATGTTCTGGGATTTCGGCCCCCTGGACGCCGCACGGCAGTAAGCGCGAGGGGCTGGCCCACACCATCCGGGCCGGCCCCTCTTTTCTACTCGAGCTTCTGGTGACCCCATGTCTAGCCTGCACGCGGCCGATGCCGCCCTGCTGCGCGACCGATCGGACGCCCCCGGCCTCCTGACGCGCCTCGTCGAAATCCCCCTGATCTGGAAATTACTTTCGATCGCCCTTTTCGCCCTGGCCTGGGAGTTGGCTGGGCGATCGGGGTTCAACTTCTCGTTCCCGACCTTTTCGGCAACAGTTGCCGCCTTCTGGTCAATGGTCGCCGATGGAACGATGGGCATGGCCTATCTGCGCACCATGGAGCCGCTGCTGATCGGGCTGGTCTTTTCCCTTGTCGTCGGCGTCAGCATGGGCGTGGCGATGGGGCTGCGCGAGGACGTCGAATGGCTGGCGCTGCCCATCTTCATCGTGATGCAGGCGGCCCCGATGGCCGCGCTCATTCCGCTGGTCACCTTCATCTACGGTATCAGTCTCGCGGCCAAGGTCGTGGCCGTCGTGATGCTGGCCATGCCGGTGATCACCATCAATTCCTATAAGGCGGTGCGCAACGTGCCCGGCTCGCTGGTCTCGATGTGCCACTCGTTCATGGGCAACCGACGCCAGCAGATCTGGTACGTGGTCATCCCCGCCGCCAGCCCCATGATGTTCGCCGGGCTGCGGCTCGGCGTGGCTGAGGGCTTTTCGGGCGTCGTCCTGGCCGAGCTGCTGATCACCCCGACCGGCATCGGCGACCTCATAACCTTCCACCGCTCGGTGGCCAATTTCGCCCACATGTACGCCACCATCGCCTCGATCGTTCTGTTCGCCGTCCTCGCCGTCGGCCTGCTGCAATGGATCGAGACCCTGCTGTTCCGCCCGGAAAAACGGAGTGTGAAATGAAGATCGCCAGTGCTCAAACGATTGAAACCGGAGCCCAGCCCGTGGGATCGAACAAGATCATCGAGGTTCGCAACGTCTCCAAGGTCTATGGCACCGAGGTCGTAGCGCTCAAGGACATCAACCTCGATTTCGAGGCCGGCCAATTGACCAGCCTGCTTGGCCCGTCCGGCTGCGGCAAAACCACATTGCTCAAGATCATCGCGGGGCTGTTGCCCGCCACTCAGGGCGAAATCCTCGTCAACGGCAGGCCGGTCACCAGCCCCGGACCCGAGCGTGCGTTCGTCTTCCAGGATTTCGCGCTCCTGCCCTGGGCAACCGTTCTCGAAAACGCTGCTTTCGGCCTCAAAATGCAGGGCAAATCTCGCGCCGAGCGCGAGGACATCGCCAATCATTACGTCAAGGAAGTGGGACTCGATGGCTTCCAGAAAAGCTATCCGCACCAACTTTCAGGCGGCATGCGCCAGCGCGTCGGCCTCGCAAGAGCCCTCTCGGTCAATGCCGACGTGCTGTTGATGGACGAACCGTTTTCGGCGGTCGACGAACAGACCCGCCGCAAATTTCAGGAAGACCTGATCCGCCTGCGCGAAGTGGAGAAAAAGACCTTCATCTTCGTCACCCACTCGATCGAGGAGGCAGTCTATGTCTCCGACCGGATTATTCTTCTCTCGCCGCGTCCCGGCCGTGTCTCCGAGATCATCGACCCCGATATTCCCGGCGATATCGGCCCCGATGCCCTGCGCCGCAACGAGGTCTATCTCGAGACGGTGGAGAACATCTGGCACGGCATCAAGAAATACGTGGATTGAGCCATGACGCTATTCGGATACAAAGTCCCCAAGATGGCCTCTCTGATCGTCTGGCTGATCATCTGGGAAATCGTCGGCCAGCTCGACCTCTTGATGCTCTTCCCTCCGTTTTCCTCGGTGCTCATGGCGATGGGCGAGGTGGTCACCGCGCGCAGCTTCAATGAAGCGCTGTGGATCACCGCATCGTCCTATGCCCTGGGTATGGGACTGGCACTCGTCGTCGGCATCACGATCGGCATCCTGATGGGCCTGTTCAGACCGGTCGACAACATGCTCAACATGTGGGTCAACGCCTTTCTCTCGGCCCCCCTTTCGGCGCTGGTTCCGATCTTCATGATCCTCTTCGGCCTCGGCACGCCCACGGTGGTGGTGACGGTGTTCATGTTTGCGGTCTTTATCATCGTGCTCGACACCCGCGCCGGGGTTCAAAACATCTCCCCCTCGTTGATGGAGATGTCGCGCTCGTTCGGCGCCAACCGTTGGGAGCGCGCCAAGATCGTGCTTCTGGCCGCGCTGCCCGAAATCCTCGCCGGTATCCGGCTGGGCATGGTGCGCGGCGTCAAGGGCGTGGTCATCGGCCAGTTGCTGGTCTCGATCATCGGCGTTGGCGCGCTGTTCTCGCTCTATCAGCAGAACTTCCTGATGAGCCATTTCTGGGCGCTCGTCGTCCTTTTATTCACCTTTGCCTTGACCATGGCGGACCTGATCGGCCGGCTGGAAAAACGCATAGAATACTACGCACATGTGAGGAGCTAAAAATGAGCGAAAGTGCACTCAGGGCCAATCCGACCACCAGCTTCGTGATCGCCCCCAATCCGGTCCCGACCCTGCCCGTCGAAGGCACGAGCGAAGTTTTCCCGGTCAACCGCATCTTCTGCATAGGCCGCAACTACGCCGCCCACGCCGTGGAGATGGGGCACGACCCCGATAAGGAGCCGCCCTTCTTCTTTTTCAAGCACGGCGCTGCGGTGATCACCGACGGCACGTTCCCCTACCCCACGCAATCCTCCGATGTGCATCACGAAATCGAAATGGTGGTCGCGCTCAAAAAGGGCGGCACCGACATCGCCGTCGAGAATGCTCTCGATCACGTCTATGGCTATGGCGTGGGGCTCGACATGACCCGGCGCGACCTGCAGGGCGACGCCAAAAAGCTGGGCCGCCCGTGGGAAGTGGGCAAGAGCTTCGATGCCTCGGCGCCCTGTGGTCCGCTGGTTCCCGCCAGCCGGATCGGGCACCCTAACGTGGGGAAGGTCGAACTCAAGGTCAATGGCGAAACCCGGCAGGCCGGCGATCTCAACCAGATGCTCTGGAAAGTGCCTGAAATGATTGCGATCCTCTCGCGCTATTTCGAGCTGCAGCCTGGCGACGTGATCATGAGCGGCACCCCTTCGGGGGTCGGCGCCATCGAGCGCGGCGATACGATGGTCGCCAGCGTCCAGGGCGTGGGCGAAATCACCGTCAAGGTCGTCTGATCGTATCCCGGCGGAGCGCATCGGCGCTCCGCCCCTCTCCTCTCTCAAGGCTGATCATCAATGTTCGACGTCGACCCCGGCCAGGCGCTGTTCCTGCTCGGCATATTGATCGCGACGGGTGCCGTCGCCGGCATCGTTTCCGGCCTGCTCGGCGTGGGCGGCGGAATCGTCATCGTGCCAGTGCTGTTTTTCGTGTTCCTGGCCCTCGACATTTCCGAGGCGGTACGCATGCATGTGGCGGTCGGCACCTCGCTTGCCACCATCATTTTCACCGGTTTCATGTCCGCCCGCTCCCACTGGAGACGCGGCAGCGTCGATACTGCTCTTCTCAAAAGCTGGGGACCGTGGATCGCCTTTGGCGTCGTCCTGGGCACCATAGTGGGCGGCAATGTCTCGGGCACAGTGCTAACGCTGGTCTTTGCGGCAATCGCCGCGCTCGTCGCCATCAACATGGCCTTCAAGCCCGCCGACAATATCGCACCCCGGCCCATGCCGGGGACACCGATCAAGCAGCTTCTCTCGACGGTCATCGGACTGATCTCAGTGATGATGGGCATCGGCGGAGGCACCCTCGCGGTCCCGATCCTCTCGTTTTTTACCTACCCCATCCGGCTCGCCGTCGGCACGGCGGCGGCGATCGGGCTGATCATCGCCATCCCCGGAACCATCGGCTATGCCCTGTTCGGCCTGGGGACCGAAGGCTTGCCGCCGTTCTCGCTCGGTTATGTCAACCTCGCCGGCCTCATCGCCATCATTCCCACTTCGATGCTGACGGCGCCGCTGGGAGTCCGGATCGCCCACTCTATCCCCCAACTCGCCCTGCGCTGGTGTTTCGCGGCTTTCCTGGCCATCACCTCGATCCGGATGATCACCAGCATCTGGTAGGGCTTGGCTTTGCGTCCGATCGAACCGGAAAAGCCTGCAGCCTTTCCTGACCGCTCTCTAACGGGTTCGAGGCGGATCGGTGTCGGCAGGAGCGCCCATTCCGCCTCCGCCGGCCATTCCGCCCCCTCCTCCTCCCCCGCCACCGGCACCACCGCCTCCCCCACCACGGCCACCTCCGCCACGGCCGCCCGAGCTCGAGGGTCGCGAGGGGCCTTGCATCGGAATTTCGATATCCGATGGTATCGGATCGAGATCCAAAGCCTTGCGGATGAAATCGCGTAGCGAAACCACCAATTCGTGGGTATGGACGGGATGGCCAGCAAGCAGTTCGCGCGCCGCCTTGTCGGCCAACCGAACCTGTTCTTCGGTTCCCAAAAGGATGATGTCCGAGAGCGCCGCTTCGACGGCGTCCCGAATGATGCGCCGCCGCTCCATGAGCGTGGTATTAACCGGCGAGGCGATCACCACCGCTTCGTCGGCATCCGCCTCGCTCTCCTTGGGCTTCAGATCGCGAAGGTGTCGGGGATCGACAGTAAGATTTCCGGTAAACGAGCCACCCAGAACCTTATAGGCCGAGATCAGTGTCTTGAGCCTCTCATTGATCTGACGGTTCATGCGTTGTTGACGCTGTTGCAGCGTCATCATGAACACGATCCGCAGGCCGATCCCGATAAGCGCGAAGAACGCAAGTCCCAGGAGCGTGCCCAGAATGCTCTGCCAGGAGCTGAAATCGATAAAGCGCAGAATTGCCTCCCCAGGATCGATCGTCGCGAGCGATCTTATGGCCTTATCATCCGATATGATACGATAACGGCATAATCGATCGCCCGATAATGGATGGAATATTGATGGCTGAGCGGGAAAGTGTTTTTCAGGAGGCGACCGAGGAAATTATAAGGCAGGTCAAGACGCTGATCCGGACCTCGCGTCACGGAGCATTGGCGGTTCTCGATCCCGCCGATGGCTCTCCGCTTGCCAGCCGCGTGGGCGTCTCGACCGATATCGACGGCGCGCCCATCCTGCTCCTGTCGCGGCTGGCCGCCCACACCGGCGCGCTGCTCGCCGATCCGCGATGCTCGCTGCTGCTGGGCGAGGAGGGTAAGGGCGATGCGCTGGCCCATCCCCGAATTTCGATCAAGGCCGTGGCGCGCGAGATCGAGCGGAACAGCGACGATCACAAGCGGCTCGAAGGGCGATACCTCAGCCACCAGCCCAAGGCCAGGCTTTACGCCAACCTGCCCGATTTCAGCTTCTTCCGGCTTGAGCCTTCCAGCGCAAGCCTCAATGGCGGGTTCGGCCGCGCCTATATTCTCGACGCCCATCAGCTTTTGACCATTTCAAACGCCAACGCCGAACTAGCGGCGACCGAGCAATCGGCAATCGAGCATATGAATGAAGAGCATGGCGACGCCGTCGAGCGCTATGCGCGGTTTTATGCCAAGGCCCCGGCCGGCAGATGGACCCTTCTGGGCATCGACGCCGAAGGATTCGAGATCGGCAATGGCGGCGACATCCGCAGGATATTCTTTTCCATCCCGCTCGAATCGGCGCGGGACGTGCATCTGACGCTCGTTGCCATGTCGAAAGAGGCCCGCGCCGGCTTGTCCGTCGAAAGCTGATCGTCAACGAAAAGAACGAAAATCGACATCAATTCTTTTTGTCTGTTCGTTTCCGATGAACATTCTGTACAGTTTCATCCGGGTTCTCCGCGTCCCGTTTCTCACTAGATTTTGCTGACCCGTCGGGTTCCAGACGCTTTTGCAAGCGCTGCAGCAACAGGGCCCGCCGCGCCGGATACGAGCATCGTGTTCTTCGCGGAGACTGCCCAAATATCGGAGTGTGAGATGTTGTCTCGTAAGTTGTATCTGTCCGCCAGCGTTGCCGCTATCGTAGCGGGAACGGTGCTGAGCGCGGGCGGTGCGTTCGCCCAGCAGTCCCCTCAGGACGTTGTCGAAGCAGAATTTCCCTTTGAAAAGACCGTTCTGGTTGAAGGGCTTAGCGCCCCCCACGACATCAATATCGGTGCCGACGACCAGCTTTGGGTCACCGAGCGTATCGGCAAGCGCCTGATCCGCGTGGCGCCCGAAACCGGCGAGATCAAAATCGTCCATGAGTTCGACATCCCCGACGTCGCAGAAGGCGCCCAGAGCGGCGTCATGGGCTTTGCCTTCCATCCCGATTTCGGCAATGGCACCGACCAGATCTTCGTCGTCCATACCTATGAAGATCAGGATCGCACGGACCCGACCCGTCCCGACGAAGCCGATCCCTACCATCGCCTCTTCCAGAAGGTCGTCCGTCTCGATTGGGACGCCGAAACCGAAACGGTGACCGGCGTCACAGACGTTTTGACGGGCATTCCCGCCAACAACGACCACAATTCGGGCCGCATGGTGTTCGGCCAGGACGGCACGATCTACCTTACAGTGGGCGACCAAGGCCACAACCAGCTCGTCAACTACACCCGCCCCATCGAATCCCAGCGCCTTCCGACCGACGCCGAACTGGCCGATGAGGATTACATCGCCTATCAGGGCAAGGTTCTGCGCTTCAACACCGATGGCTCGATCCCTGAAGACAACCCCACTCTCGACGGCGTCCAGAGCCACGTCTTCACCCTCGGACACCGCAACGCCCAGGGCATCGCGGTCGGTCCCGACGGCACCATCTATGCCAATGAGCACGGCCCGAGCAGCGACGACGAAATCAACGTCATCGTCGCTGGCGGCAATTACGGTTGGCCCCATGTTGCCGGCTTTGCCGATGACAGCCACTACGCCTATGGCAACTGGTCGGCTGCCAGCGTCGATCCCTCGACTCTGACCTTCACCCAGCCGGAAGAAGGCTTCCCCGAGGAAGTGAGCGTTGAACTGGAAACCGAGTGGGCCGGCCTCGCCGATATGGAAACCCCGCTTGCGACGCTCTTTACCGTCGGCGCCGATGAAGAGTACGACTTCTCCTACTTCGCCCGCCCCACGGTCGGCCCGTCCGCCATCGAATATTATAAAAGCGACGCGGTTGCCGAGCTGAGCGGCCGTCTGCTCTCCACGGCCATGAAGCACGGTTCGATCTACACCATCGACCCGACAGCGACCGGCGACGACGCCACGTTCACCCGCTACTACCTCGGCCAGAACCGCCTGCGCGACCTGGCGATCTCCGATGACGGCGAGACGATTTACCTCGTCACCGACTCGGCCGGCGGCGTGCTCGATGCCGATGGTGAAGGCGTAAGCGAAATCGAAAACCCGGGCGCCATCCTGATCTACACCGCCAAGTAAGGCGCTATTGCAAAATCGGTCGGGCCGAGGACAGCAATGCCCCCCGGCCCGACAATTGTGTGCTGCATCGGCCTCAGTTCCACGCGGCGGTCGACCCGAGCTCCGGCAGATTCATATAGAGCTCCAGCGCTTCGGGATTGGCCAGCGCCCCGACGTTCTTGACCACGCGGCCGTGGATCGTATCCCGCACCGCGATTTCCGAGATCTTGCCCGAGCGGGTTCGCGGGATCGCGGCGACCGCGATGATCCTGGCCGGGACGTGGCGGGGACTGGCGCCGCTTCTTATGCGGGCGCGGATGGTCCGCTCCAGTTCGACGTCCAGCGTCGCCCCCTCCCGCAGCTTGACGAACAGGATAACCCGCTGGTCGCCCTCTATATCCTGGCCCACGGCGATCGCCTCTTCGACCTCGCCGATGGTTTCGACCTGCCGGTATATCTCCGCGGTGCCGATCCGCACGCCGCCGGGATTGAGGGTCGTGTCGGACCGCCCCTGGATGATGAACCCACCCGATGGACGCTTTTCCACGAAGTCCCCATGGGCCCAGACTCCCGGAAACCGAGAGAAATAAGCCTCATGGTATCGCGAGCCGTCGGCATCGCCCCAGAATTTGACAGGCATGGAGAGATGGGCGTTGCGGCAGACCAGTTCTCCCGCCGCTCCCGCCACAGGTTCGCCCTGCTCGTCGAACGTGTCGATATCGAGCCCCAGCAGCGCGCATTGCAATTCACCCCGTCGCACCGGGAGCAACGGATTGCCGCCCAGAAAGCAGGCGCAAATGTCGGTGCCGCCCGAAATCGAGGCCAGATGCACGTCCGGTTTCCAGTCGGAATAGATATAATCGAAACTGGTCGGGATCAGCGGCGATCCGGTCGAAAGGATCAACCGCAAATGCTCGAGCCTGTGGCTCTGCCGAGGTTTCAACCCGTCCTTGAGGCAGGCATCGATATATTTGGCGCTGGTCCCGAAAATGGCGATGTCTTCTTCATCGATGAGGTCGATGAGGCGTGCGTGATCGGGATGGAAGGGATTGCCGTCGAAGGTCACCAGCGTCGCGCCCAGCGACAGCCCCGAGACCTGCCAGTTCCACATCATCCATCCGCAGGTGGTGAAATAGAAGAACCGGTCCTCAGGCCCGATATCGCAATGAATCATCAGCTCCTTTTTATGCTGAAGCAGCAGCCCCGCGCCCGAATGGGTTATGCATTTGGGCTTTCCCGTCGTTCCCGACGAAAAAAGGATGGCAAGCGGCGCTTCGAACTCCAATCGGCGAAAGGCGATATCTCCGGGTGCGAACGGGGCCAACCATTCATCGAGCGTGACGCAATCGAGATCGGCAAGCGCCGCAGGCACGGCATCGGCAAGAATGACGATCTTTTCGAGCTTGGCCCCCTCGGCCACCGTCCTGATCGCGGGCGACACGTCGATCGCCTTGCCGGCATAGGAATAGCCCGGCACCGCTACGAGAATTTTCGGCTCGATCTGGCAGAGCCGGTCGCTCGCCCCCTCCGGGCCGAAATCGGGCGAGCAGGACGACCAGATCGCCCCCACCGCCGAGGTCGCCAGATAGGCGATGATCGCTTCGAGATCATTGGTGACGATGGCCGCGACCCGGTCGCCTTCGCCCACCCCCTCGGCCACGAGCGCCTGCGCGAAACGCGACACCTGGTCGTAGAGCCGCCGCCAGCTCAGCGTGCGGCGCGTGCCGTCATCGCGATGC
Organism: Pelagibacterium mangrovi; assembly: GCF_036662815.1. Taxonomy (NCBI): domain Bacteria; kingdom Pseudomonadati; phylum Pseudomonadota; class Alphaproteobacteria; order Hyphomicrobiales; family Devosiaceae; genus Pelagibacterium; species Pelagibacterium mangrovi. Next base: position 245,625 of record NZ_JBAFXA010000007.1, read on the forward strand.
GCGATGATCGCCAGCCCGTCGTCCCGCCGCCGGAGCATGTTCTCGGCGTAATTGATCCGGGCCTGGGGGAAGAACCTAGCATCGCGGATCGTTTCACCCGGCACGAAGGCCCTGCCACCCTTTTCTCCCACGATATCGAGATGATCCCACAGGGCTGAGTAGAACGCTTCGGGTTCATCGACGGACCAGGCGTGCAAGGCCGCATAATCGTCCGGCTCGGCGCCATGCAATGGCGCTGTCGCTTCGGCGAATTGCCAAAGGGACGAAGCCCTTTTCCGGGGATCGCCGGCCTCCCATAAGATATCGCCAATTTCCACCTTACCGCTCCACGCACATGGCGACGCCCATGCCACCGCCGATGCAGAGCGTCGCCACTCCGCGCCGCACGTCCCGCCGCGCCATCTCATGAAGCAGGGTCACCAGCACCCGCGCGCCCGAAGCACCGATGGGGTGCCCCAACGCAATGGCTCCGCCATTGACGTTGACCTTGTCCGGATCGATCGCCAGTTGTTCGACCACCGCCAGGCTCTGGGCCGCGAAGGCCTCGTTGGCCTCCCAGAGGTCTACATCGCCCATGCTCCAGCCGGCCTTTTCCAGCGCCCGGCGTGACGCGGGAACCGGTCCCAACCCCATGATATCGGGATCGAGCCCGGCCGTCGCCCAGCTCACGATCCGCGCCAGGGGCGCCACGCCGTTCTTCTCCAGCGCCGTTTCCGACATCAGGACCAGCGCCGCCGCGCCATCATTGATCCCCGAGGAATTGCCCGCCGTCACCGTGCCATCCTTTTGGAAGGCCGGCCGCAGCTTGCCCATGGTGTCGAGGCTCGCATCGTGCCGGATGAACTCGTCGGCGGAAACCACCGTCTCGCCCTTCCGGCTCGTAACGGTTACCGGCACGATTTCACCGTCGAAACGCCCCGTCCTTTGCGCCGCCGATGCGCGCTGCTGCGAGCGGAGAGCAAATGCGTCCTGCTGCTCGCGGGTCAGCCCGCATTGGCGCGCTACGTTCTCGGCCGTCACGCCCATGGCCATCCTGCCGAACGCATCGGTCAATCCGTCATTCATCACGGTGTCGACAAAGGTGACTTCGCCAAGCTTGGCGCCCGCCCGCAGGTGAGCCGCATGGGGCGCCCGGCTCATCGATTCCTGCCCACCGGCAACGATGATACTGGCATCGCCCAGCGCGATCTGCTGGGCCCCCAGCGCGACGGCACGCAATCCCGATCCACACACCTGATTGACGACAAAGGCAGTCGCGGCGTCGGGGAAACCCGCAGATCGCGCCGCCTGCCGCGCCGGGTTCATTCCCGCCGCCGCCGTTAGCACCTGCCCCATGATGAGCTCATCGACCCGACCGGCCTCGATACCGGCTTGGGCCATTGCAGCGCGCGCGGCGATTGCCCCCAATTCATGGCCATCGAGCGATGAAAGGGCTCCGCCAAGAACACCGATCGGTGTCCGCTTGCCTGCGGTTATGAATACGTTTTGCACGGTTTCTCCTCCCCGTCCTACTCATGAGTAAGCCTTGCGTGGCGGCGCAGTAAGACGTATTATCACGTCATGCCTGCACCTTCTGCGCCGTCCCGGTTCGGGCTGGAAGAACTGCCCGTTCCTCTGGTTTACGCGACCCATCGCATCATCAGGGAAACCAACAGCGCATTTGCCGAGCTCTTCGGCTATGCCCTCGAAGATTTGCGCAATCAGAGCTTCAAGATCCTCTACCCCGAATTGACCGATTTCGTGATGGTGGGCGACCTTTGGCGCACCAATTTTGCCGGCGGCCGAAGCTATTCCGACGAGCGGATCATGCGCCGCCGCGATGGGTCGCAATTCTGGTGCAAGGTGCGCGGCCGATCCATGGACGAGGCCGATCCCTTTTCAAGGGCGATCTATTGTTTCGACGCCCTTTCCCGCCCCATTGCCGGCGCCAGAGCCCAACTCACGGCCCGCCAGCGCCAAATCGTAACGTTCATTGCCCAGGGAAAGACCAACGCCCAGATCGGCGCCGAACTGTCCCTGTCGCCACGCAGCGTCGAGACCCATCGCTATCGGCTTATCAAGAAACTGGACCTGAAAAACTCGGCTGAACTGATCGCGTGGTTCGCACGCGAGATATGAGGCCGGCTTTCTACACGCCAAATCGTCCACTATAATAGCACGATGGATGACCTCGACAAACGCATTGGGGCCCGCATCCGGATCGAGCGGGAAAGCCGGGGCTGGTCCCTGAGCGAGATGGCCGAACGCGCCTCCATCTCGCGGGCGATGATTCACAAGGTGGAACGAGGCGAAAGCAGCCCCACCGCCAAGCTTCTAGGCAAACTCTCGGGCGCGCTGGGGCTGAGCATATCGATGCTGGTCGCGCGTGCGGAGGTGACCCAGGGGCGGCTGCTCAAGGTCGCCGACCAACCCGTCTGGACCGACCCCGATACCGGATACGTCCGGCGGCACGTCTCCCCCCATTCGGACCTTCCCCTCGATCTGGTCCGCATCACCCTCCCGAGCGGCAAGGAGGTGCCAATGCCCGCATCGGCCTATGCCTTCGCCCGCCAGCTCATCTGGGTTCTGGAAGGAGAGCTCACCTTCCTCGAAGGCAGCGTGCGCCATCACATGACGGCTGGCGATTGTCTCGAGCTGGGCCCGCCGACCGACTGCGTTTTCGTCAACAGCGGGCCCGCCGATTGCACGTATCTGGTCGCCGTCCTGACCAAAAAGTGATATTGCGGCCATTAGTCCACTATGTTAGATGGCGTCGTCATTATAGTTGACGAGAGTGAACGATGAACATCCGGGACGCGGCCCTTGGCGATATCGCCGGCATTACAGCCATCCATAACGATGCCGTCGCGAACACGACCGCCATCTGGAACGAAACGGTGGTCGATGACGCCAACCGCGTTGCGTGGCTTCAGGACCGCACCAAGGCGAACTATCCGGTGCTTGTTGCGATCGATGACGATGACGAGGTTGTCGGCTATGCCTCGTTCGGCGATTGGCGGGCGTGGGACGGCTATCGGCATACTGTCGAGCACTCGGTCTATGTGCGCAGCGACCAGCGCGGAAAAGGCGTCGGGGCCGCTTTGATGCTGGCGCTGATCGAGCGGGCCCGGCACTGCGGCAAGCACGTGATGGTCGCAGGGATCGAAGCGGAAAACCTCGCCTCCATCCGCCTCCACGAAAAGCTCGGCTTTGAAAAAACCGGGCATCTGCGGCAGGTCGGAACCAAGTTCGGTCGCTGGCTCGATCTGGCGTTCCTCCAGCTTACCCTCAATTCCGCCGATCCCTCCGGCAAATGACATACGCTTCTCTGGCCATTCTCATCGTCGCCGGCGCGGCCCTGGTCGTATCGAGACCCGTGTGAGCGGATAACCGCTCTATCGACCGGCGATTTTCCCCGTCCACTCCACCACCGCCTTCGCCACCGTCTGGAGATGGTCTGCAGCCGTGAAGCCGGAGATGGACTTGCGCGGCTTGAGATCGTGGTCTCCATCTTTGAGCCAGAGCAGCTCGATGGCCGGGGAGAGAGCATACCCAGCCACCTCGTCTCGCGTGCCGAACGGGTCCCGCGTGCCCTGGCAGATCAATGCGGGACAGCGCAGGTCGGCCAGATGAGCCGTACGCAATTGCTCGGGTTTTGCGGGCGGGTGGAACGGATAGCCAAGGCACAGGAGCCCCGCGATCCGGCCTGCCGTAAAAAGCTGATCGGTGATCATGCTGGCCACGCGCCCGCCCATCGACTTCCCCCCGATGACGAGCGGACCGTTCGCCGGGCCGAGATCGTCGACGGCGGCCAGATATTCGGACAGGAGACGCTCGGCCTTGGGCGGCGGTTTTCTCCCCTCGTTGGCCCGCCGGGCAGCCATATAGGCAAATTCGAAGCGCGCCACCCTCAGCCCCGCCTCCGCAAGGGCCTTGGCAACCGCACTCATCGAGGCCGAATCCATCGGCGCGCCCGCGCCATGCGCCAGCAGAACCGTTATGCGTGCCTCATCCGGGCCGTCGAAAAGAAAATCAGTGCTCATCGTTCCCGCCTGCTCCATCGCCTCGGCGCGGCATCTTCGCGGAAACGCGGCATGTCGGTAAACCCCTGTCTTAAGAAATCCGCGCTGTGCTGCTAGGAACCGGTTCGCTGATTTGAAACGGGGAATACGACATAGCCGCACGGATATTTTTCAAAAGCGCCCCATGGGCGATACTGGCCTTGTTCGCCATTCTTCTCACGCTATCGCCAGCAAAAGCGCAAGACTGTGCCCAGGAGCGTTTCGAAGGCGCGCGCTATACGGTCTGCACCATCGACCCGGCCACCTCGGACCTGCGGCTTTTCTGGAAGAACGCCGAGGACGAGCCCTATCGCACCTTCTCCAACCTTGCCGACGCGCTCGGCGAAGAGGAGCAGCGATTGGTCTTTGCCATCAATGCCGGCATGTACCAGTCCGATTTCTCGCCCGTAGGCCTTTATGTCGAAAACGGCGAGGAGCTGCGCCCCGCCGATACGACAACCATCGAAGGCCGGCCCGCCCAAATCCCCAATTTCTACAAAAAGCCGAACGGCGTCTTCTTTCTCGGCGAAACCGGCGCCGGCATCTTGCCAACCGACGCCTTTCTCGAAACCCAGCCGGACGCGCGCTTCGCAACGCAATCGGGTCCCATGCTGGTCATCGACGACCAGTTGCATCCCGCGCTCATTCCGGGTTCGACCGACAGGACGCGCCGCAGCGGGGTCGGCGTCTGCGAAAATGGGCAGGTCCGGTTCGCGATCAGCGATGGCGACGTCAACTTTCACGATTTCGCACGGCTGTTCCGCGACCAGCTGGCCTGCCCCAACGCCCTTTTCCTCGACGGCGGTCGCGGCGCCGGCCTCTATTTGCCCCAGATGAACCGCAACGATTTTTCCTGGCACGGCGGATACGGCCCGATCTTCGGCCTTTTGGAATAGCCGATCAGGGCGCCCCGATCTGCTCCAAAAGATTCCTGATCATATCGGCGTTTTCCGGAACGGCCTGCGGCGCAACCGCATCGATAAGCCTGTCCGTCAAATCGGGCTGCACGGGCGTTTCTTGCGGGGCTTCAGGCGCTGCCGATGCAGCCGTTCGAGGATCGCGCCGGGGAAGAGGAAGCGGCTCGGCCGGCAAGGCGGCAGCGCTCTCCGTCTCGGGAGCCATCTGAGTAGGTTGGGTCGGTGCTTCCGGCGTTTGGGCGGTTTGCCCGACGTTTTGCTGACCAAGCAACGTATTGAGGAAATCCTGCCCATTTGCGGGAATGGCGCCGGTCTCCCCGCCCGAAGCGCTGCCGGTCAAACCGCCGATCAACCCCGTCAGAACGCTCTCGGAAACCGCATCGGTGCCGCCGCCGAGAACGTTCTCGAGATCGATCTCGGATGCACCCGCCGCCAGTTGGCCCACACTGCCGCCCAGTTGAGACAGGGCCTGCAACGCTTGATCGGGGTTGGCGAGAATCCCTGAAACATCGGGATAGATGCTCGGGCCGGCCAGCGCGCCGGTGACGATGATCGGCATGCCGAGCCCGGACACGTCGAACTCGCCGCCCTGCCCGTCGAGCGATCCGACCACACGCGGGTCGAGCCGCATATCGATGCTCTGGGCGGCAAGGTCGATATTGCCCTCCCCGCTCATGCGCACCAGCGGACCGAGCAGTCTCAGATCATCGAACCGGCCGACCCCGTTTTCGATCCCCACCGACACCGAAAGTTCAGCGAACTCGGTCCTGGCATCTTCATTCTCGGTGTAGCCGCCATTGATCAGCGATTGAACGTTGCGCACGAGGCCGGCCACATCGATGCCGCGTATCGCGCCATCCGAGAACATCACGCTCACCGGCCCCTTCAGCGAACGCGCGAATATTTCGCTGTTGTTGCCAGAGCCATCGACCTGCACTTCTGCCGTCAGCCTGCCCTCGATGTGCTGGAAACCTGCAGCGTCGGTCAGGAACGGCAGCGCCTCGACACCGTCCATCCCGGCAGCAAGCGCGATGACCGGAACTTCGCCAGCGCCATTGGCCGTCACATTGGCCGTCACGGCACCGCCATAGAACGCGGCCTGGGGCACCCCAAGCGTTGCAACGCCGTCCGCCACCGAAAGGGTCGCCGTGGCCGGCCCCGCCTTGATGCTGCCATAGCCGATCTGGTTGGCCGTGAGCCGGATATCAGCATCGAACTGGCGCAATATGGCGAGATCGATGGCCGAAGGTCCTGAACTGGGTGTGGCCGCGGTCGTGCTTCCACCGGTCAGCCGGGTAAAGTCCAGCGTATCGACGTTGAGCGCCGCCGTAACCTTCGGCTTGCCTCCCCGCGTCACCGACAACGAGCCTCCCGCGTTGATATCGTCGAGCCCGATACTGGCCTCGCTCAGCGAGAATTCGGTATCGGTGACGGCTACGGCGCCGGAAAAGGCGAACCGGCCCAGCGGGGTCCCGGTATCCTGACCGAACCAGCCCAGTGCCCGGCTCAGGGAAGCCGCCGAAATTTCCGCGCGGCCGGAGGCTGCGCCAGTGAGCGCCACCGTTCCGGAAAAATTCGCATTGACTGGCTGCGACCTGAAATCGATCGACGCCGTGCCCGGCTGCCCCATGAGCAGATCGGCCAGCGCGAGCGTGCTATCGAAGCCGATCGCCTCGCCATTCCACTGGGCAGTGCCCGAAACGGCCAACGGTTGCCGGATATCCTCGATGCGCGCCGTGGCATCGAGCGCATTAACGACACCCGCGCCCGCCCCAGCCACGCCTTCCAGTTGCGGCATCTCGATCCTCCCATTGGAAATCGAAACCGCACCCCGCATGTTGATCGAGTTGCGAATGCTCTCCGCATCCATTCCAAAAAACGCATAGCCCAATTGCGACGACAGCCGGCCACTCACCGGCGCCGTTTGCCCCGCCAGCGCCATGAGGCTTTCGATATCGATGGAAGCGAGATCGAGAGTGCCGCTCGATTGGAGACGGTCGGCGGTAAGGTCCACGAGCATGCCAGCATCGAGGCTGCCCCCGGCAATCTCCGACGAGCTCACATTGGCATCCAACTGCCCATTCAGGAGCTGCGCTCCAATCACGACATCCCGCGCGATGGCTTGACCGGCCTGCATGGCCTCGGCGCGCAACTCGATATCGGCGTCAAAGCCCCTCAGCGCCGAAAGATCCGCCCCACTGCTCTGGGCTTCAGTCGATGCGCCGGCGTTTGTTTCCACCGGCTCCCAATCGGAATAATCGAGGACGCCGGCTCCCACCCTTGCCATGATGAACGGACGCTCGCCCGGCACATAGCTTGCGTCGAGCCGCATCGTCTGGCCGATCGAGTCGATTTCACCACCGGTGATGCGGTAGCTTCCGTCATCGGCGAGCTGGATATTCCCCGATGCGGTGAGATCGGCGAGAACCGGGTGCGGGGGCTGTTCGGTTTTCGCCGAAAGCGAGAACGCAGCGGGCTGCCGGTCCAAAAGATCGCGCAGGGACCCGATATCGGCCGCGAGCTCCATCCTGTTGCCGTCCACAATTCCCGAAACGGCAAGCGAAACCGGTTCGCTGATGCCGGGAACCGACAAACGAAGTTCGATATCGCCGGCTATCGGATCGATGACGCCCTCGCGATTTTGGGCGACCTCGCCATCAGTAACGTCCAGGTGGTCGATCGATAGCCTTTCAAGGTAACCGGCCACGACTTCGAAAATATCCTGCCCCTCGATGGCCGGCTCCGGCTCGACAACGGGTTGGCCCTGCGCGGCGTCAGCCAAGACAATACGCGGGCTCTGCAATTCGATCCCCGTGATCCGTATCTGATCGGAAAACAGCGACATCAGATCGACCGAGGCGACCGACCGGGCGGACGAAACCGAAATTGCCCCGTCGCCCGAAACATAGGCCAGATCTTCGACCACGGCCCCGAAATCAGGAAGCACTGAAAAATGGATCGGACCGTTGAGAGAAACCTGAGCACCCGAGCTGTCGGAAAGCTGGCGCGCGAGCGCGGTCCGTAACGCATCGGAACTCAGCGCCAGGGGAATAAGGAACACCAATCCCGCCAGCGCGATGACAAAGAAGACCGCTCCAATAACCACCCTCTTCATGAAGCCCTCCATCGCCGCCGCGAATCAATGTTTCCGGCAATGTTGGAACGTCACTTGGTAAGGATGTCTTAATCATACTTCCGCCCGCCCTGATGCCATGACGGACCGATGCGCCCCTGAGGGAATGTGGTCGCAGCACTCGAAATCGCCAATACTGGTCGCTGAGGATATTAATATTATTAAAGGACATTACCAACCAAGCAACTTCGAACCAAATTCAATTGGCCATGATCATTCCCGCCGAAAAACCGAGTGTTGCACATTTTGCATTGGATGCGTTTTCTTTTCAGGATTATGGTGGAAGCGCCCAGGGGAGTGGGCATTGCCATTATCCGTAGAGGAGGAAATACGGTGTACTTCACAAAAAGCTTGTCTATCGCGGTCTTGTCGACCGCTCTCATGAGCAGCGGCTCCATCTTCGCCCAGGACGTCAGCGAGACTGCAGAAGTCATTTTCAACGATGCAAAATTCGAAGCTGCCATGGCGTACCTGCACGACAACTACGATCGCCAGATCGAGGAACTTGTCGAACTGATCGAGATTCCATCCGGTCCCTTCATGGAAGCCGAGATTTCAGCCCGATATGCCGAACTGCTCGCCGCCGACACTGCGCTCGAAAACGTCCATGTCGACGAAGAAGGCAATGTTATCGGCGAATGGCGCGGCACCAACAGCGACGGCAACTATCTCGTCGTTTCGGCCCACCTCGATACCGTTTTCCCTGAAGGTACTGACGTCACCGTCAACTGGATGGGCACCGAAATTCACGCTCCCGGCTCAGGTGACGACAAGGCAAGTGCAGCGGCGGTTCTGGCCTTCGCACGGGCCATGACAGAGGCGGGTGTCCAAACCGAGAGCGACATCCTGTTCGTCGGCACCGTGGGCGAGGAAGGCCCGGGCGATCTGCGCGGTGTCCGCTATCTGTTCACCGAAGGCGAATACAAGGACAACATCAGCGGCTTCTTCTCATTGGAAGGAGGCGGCCCGGGCCGCATCACCGCCGGCGGCACCGGCTCGCTGCGTTATCGCGTGACCTTCGAAGGCCCTGGCGGTCACAGCTATGGAGCATTCGGCACGGTGAACCCCTCCTATGCCCTCGCCAACTTCATGACCGCGTTCTCGGAAATCGAAGTGCCCGAAGAGCCCAAGACCACCCACAATGTGGGCATCATCGAAGGCGGAACCTCGGTCAACTCGATTCCGTTCTCCATGGCCGTGGACGTGGATATGCGTTCGGAAGACCCCGATGAACTGGAGAAGGTTCACCAGCAGTTCCTCGCGCTCGTCGACGAGGCCGCTGCCTATGAAAACGAACGCAATTCGACCGAGAATGGCGAGATCGTGCCTGTTCTCGAACTGATCGGCGACCGGCCGGCCGGCAACACCGATCAGGAAAGCGATCTGTTCAGGATCACGGCTGGCATTTTCGAAGCTGCCGGCCACGAAATTGAAATCGGCACCAGCTCCACCGACTCCAACATACCGATGAGCCTGGGCATTCCCGCGCTCACGATCGATGGAGCCCGTCCCCGCGGAGGCCGCTCTCACTCGCTCGACGAATGGGTCGACACCGACATCGAGATCGTAGGGCCCACGATGCGCAATACGCTTGCCATTATATTGGCCAATGCCGGCTACGTGGCTGAATGATCTGATTTTTTCACCCGGAGGGGTGGATGTCCCTCCCCTCCGGCACCTGTGGAATTCAGCATTTTTTCAATTATCCGGACAAAAGCATGTAAACGTCCGTTTTTCTTACGAAAATCCAATAATAACATAAGTCATCACAGTCTTTCGCAACACCCTATCCAATAGTTGCATTGGATATATGGTTCATCGATCGGTATAAAACGGAGTGGGATTTTCCGTATACTGAGTCACGGACGCCCGCACAACGAGTAGCAAGAGGGATAGTGAGAACCAAAGGGATGTCTAAATTGAAAACTTTACGCTACGGCTTGAGTTCTGCTCTGGTGGCTACGGCATTAATGGCGAGCAGCTCGGTCGTCGCGCAGGAAGCAGCCGCCGAACACGTTGCGACGGTCGAGGCCATTCTTGCCGACAGCCAGTTCGAGACTGCCGTCGAGTACATGCGCGACAATTACGATCAGCAGATCGAAGAATTCGTCGAACTGGTGGAAATCCCCTCCGGCCCGTTCATGGAAGCCGAAATCTCGGCTCGCTACGCTGAACTTCTTGAGGAAGCCGGCCTCGAAAACGTCCATGTCGACGAGGAAGGCAACGCCATCGGAGAGTGGCGCGGCACCAATAGCGACGGTGATTATCTCGTCGTTTCGGCCCACCTTGACACCGTGTTCCCCGAGGGCACCGACGTCACAGTCAACTGGATCGGCACGGAAGCCCATGCTCCGGGCGTCGGCGACGACACCATGAGCACAGCCGTCATCCTGTCCTATATCCGGGCGATGAAGGAAGCCGGCATCGAAACGGAAAAGGACATCCTGTTCGTCGGCACCGTCGGCGAAGAAGGCCCGGGCGATCTGCGCGGCGTGCGGTATCTGTTCACCGAGGGCGAATACAAGGACAACATCAGCGGCTTCTTCTCGATCGAAGGCGGCACCGCCGGGCGCATGACCGCCGGCGGCACGGGCTCGCTGCGTTATCGCGTAACGTTCGAAGGTCCGGGCGGTCACAGCTACGGCGCATTCGGTACCGTGAATCCGTCCTATGCCCTCGCTCACTTCATGACCGCGTTCTCTGAAATCGAAGTGCCCGAAGAGCCCAAGACGACCCATAGCGTTGGCATTATCGAAGGCGGAACTTCCGTCAATTCCATTCCGTTCTCGATGGCCGTTGATGTGGACATGCGCTCGGAAGACCCCGAGGAACTCGAAAAAGTTCACCAGCAGTTCCTCGCGATTGTCGACGAAGCCGCCGCTTATGAAAACGAGCGTAATTCGACCGAGAATGGCGAAATCACCGCCAATCTCGAACTGATCGGCGATCGTCCGGCCGGTAATACCGATCCCGAGAGCGATCTGTTCCAGATCACTCATGCCGCCTTCACTGCCGCCGGGTACGAAGTTCCCGAGCCGGGCACCAGTTCGACCGACTCCAACATGCCGATGAGCCTGGGTATCCCCGCGCTCACAATCGGTGCGAACAGCGGTCGCGGCGGTCGTGGTCACTCGCTCGACGAATGGCTCGATACCGATATCGAACTGACCATTCCGGCGATGCGGGCCACCCTCGCCGTGGTTCTCGCCAACGCCGGGTACGTGCAGGAATAAGCGTCCCGTCCGGGATCAGCGCACACGATATCAGGTGGGACGGCCTCCGCCCCACCTTCAAAGAGGAGAGACACGATGATCAACAGACGTACATTCGGTGCCGGTCTCATGGCCCTCCCGCTCGTTGCGGCGGCTTCTCCGGCATTTGCAGCGCCCACGCGGATACGCATGGGCCAGCTCTACGATTACGACAACGACATGGCCTTTTCGGACCATGCCAACAATCTCGCTGGCACCGAGGTCGAGATCCAAGGCTTCATGGCCCCGCATCTGAAGGTGGATTCCGAATGGTTCGTTCTCTCGAACCAGCCGGTCGAAAGCTGCCCCTTCTGCGAGAGCGAAGACGACTGGATCGATACGATCATCTTCGTGGTCATGCGCGAAAAGCAGCCGGCCATCGATCCGGGCACTCTGATCTGGACGCGCGGAACCCTCGATATCGGCCCAGCGGTCGATGAGGCGACCGGTTTTGTGAGCCGTGTCCGCCTGCTCGAAGCCGATTTCTATCTCGCCTAAGGCGAGAGCCTTGTTGGAAAGTCGACGCCAATGCCTCGGAACCTCAAGTCCGGGCTCCTGATCGGCTGTCTCGTCATCGGGATGCTTGCAGCGGTTGGCGCGGGTTTTCTGTTGACCGGCGAGCCTGCATCGATCGCCCGGATTGGCGAAGCCCTGCCGAGCGTGAACCTGCCGTCGGTCGAAGGGATAGAAGGCTCGGGCGTGGAACTGGAAGGGGCAACGGGCCGGGTCACCATCATCAACGCATTCGCGAGTTGGTGCCTGCCCTGTCGGGAGGAACACCCGCGACTGCTGGAAATCGCCGAGCGTTACGATGTGCTGATCGTGGGTATGAATGTCAGCGATCTTCCTGAAAACGCAGAGGCTTTCCTGGAGGAACTGGGCAATCCGTACGATCTGATAGGAGCCGACCCGCGCCGGGAGACTTTCCTGGAACTGGGCTTGGTGGGAATGCCGCACACTATCGTGACGGATGCCTCCGGGGTGGTGCGCGCGAGTCACCCAGGTCCGATTACGGATCGGTTTGTCAATGAAACGCTTCCGGCGCTGCTCGACTGAGCGCTGGCTGGCAGAGGAATTCTGAGGAACGGGCCAAGCCGATTGCATGGCCCGATGAGGGGAGCCGAGAAGGTGATTGCGTTTGAGAATGTATCGGTGCGTTTCGTCGATTCCGCCGGAACGACCATCGATGCCCTGAAGTCGGTCTCGCTTCAGTTCGAGCCGGGCGTGTTCCACGCCATCATAGGACCGTCAGGGTCGGGCAAGACCACACTGCTGCACGTCGTCGCCGGCATTCTCAAGGCCACGTCCGGCACCGTTCGTACGAATGATCACAACCTTTCGGAAATGCGCGAAGGCGCGCGCGACGCCTGGCGGCGGAACCATTGTGGCCTGATCTTTCAGGATTTTCGGCTCATCGATGAATTGAGCCCCCTCGCCAACACCATGGTGCCGGGCTGGTTCGGCCGAACTCCGCCCGGGGTTAATGTGCGCGAAAAAGCCGAACAGCTTCTCTCCCATTTCGACGTGCCCCAGCGCGCCGGCCCGGTTTCGATGCTATCGCGCGGACAGCAGCAGCGCGTCGCCATGGCGCGGGCACTGGTTCTCTCGCCCGAGATGATCCTCGCCGACGAGCCTACGGCCAGCGTCGACAAGACCAACGCACTGCTCATCATCGACGAGCTGGCCCGGCTCGCCCACGAGGGCAAGACGGTGATCGCCGTCAGCCATGACGACAGGGTCGCCCAGCGGGCCGATCGTGTCCTGGAAATCCGCGATGGGGTTCTGTTCGAAGATCCCCACGCAATGGATACGGCAATCGTCGAGGAGGCACGTTCATGAACCCCTGGCCCATCGTTTTCGCGTCCCTCCTGCGCTTCCGCTATACGGCGCTTGCCTTCATCTTTCTGATCCTGGCGGGCACCGCGCTCTCGGTCGCCATCACCTCGCAGGAGCGCGCGCTCAGAAGCGGCAGCGCCAATGCGGCCGAAAAGTTCGATCTGGTCGTTTCCCCCGTGGGCAGCCGCACCGATGCGCTCCTGACCTCGGTTTACCTGCAGCCGGGCTCGTCCCGCCTGCTTTCGCCCGAAGTCACCGCAAACCTGCTCAATGACGAACAGGCCAGTTTCGTCTCCCCCCTGGCGTTCGGCGACAGCCATCGCGGCTATCCCATCATCGGGGTCACCGGAGAACTGGTCACCCATCTGTCCGACGGCACCTTGCCCGAAGGACGGGTGTTCGCCGACCGAAACGAAGCAGTCGCCGGCAGCGATGTCGATATTGCCCTGGGGCAAACCTTTTCGCCCAGTCATGGCGTCCACGCCGCAGCCGATGAAATGGAAAGCGAAGGCCATGACGTCGATATCACCATCGTCGGCCGCATGGCGCGCACCGGCTCGCCCTGGGATCGGGCGCTGATCATTCCCGTCGAAACCGTATGGGGCGTTCACGGCCTCGAAGGCGGCCAGAACAATACGCTTGGCCGCCCCTATGCCGAAAACGCCGTTTCAGGCATTCCGGCAGCCGTCATCCGCGCCGAAAGCGTCGCCGATACGTACCGGCTGCGCCAGAAATACAATACCGACGAGACGATGGCCTTCTTCCCCGCCGAAGTGCTGATCCAGCTCTATACGACGCTGGGCGACGTTCGGCAGGTCATGACCCTCATGTCACTGGTGACCCAAGGGCTGGTCATGCTCTCGGTCGTTGCGAGCGTTCTCATCCTCTTCCGGCTTTTGATGCCGCAATTCGTGACGCTGCGCGCCATCGGAGCGCCCCGGCTTTACATCTTCCTCATCGCCTGGGGCTTCGTCGCCATCCTCTTTACGGTCGGCATCATCCTGGGCGTCGGGTTCGGCTATCTGGTCGCCCTCGTCCTCAGCAGAGTGATTGAAGCCCAGATCGGCATCGCCCTGACGCCGATGATCGGCCAGCCCGAGCTCTTGCTGGCTCTCATCCTTTGGGGATTGGGCCTGGTGATCGCCCTCCTGCCGGCGCTTTACCTGCAACGCCAACCCCTCGCGGCGGCGATGAAGGCCTATTGATCCAAGAAGAGACGGGACAACGGTCGGGAGGGATCGTCGTGGATATCAGTTGGCTACAAGACTTTTTGACAGTCGCCGAGACCAAGAATTTCACCAAGGCCGCCCAGCGCCGAAATTCGTCTCAGGGCGCGTTCAGTCGGCGGATTCAGTCGCTGGAGGCCTGGCTTGGAACTCCTCTTTTCGATCGGAGCATCTTTCCGGTCGAGATGACCCCTGAGGGGGAACGCTTCCACGAGCACGCCCGCGATGTGCTCGAGCAGATCCTCAATGCGCCTTTTGGTTTCTCAGGGCTCGACAACACGGCGCCGAAACCATGCATCTTCTCGACCCACTCGCCCTGGCCCGACCGCAAAGGGCCGACCAGACACAGGAAAACAGCCACCAGATAGGAGGTATCAGATGAGAACCCTGCCCGCAGCCATCGCCCTTGCCGGCGTGCTCGCCATTTCCGGCTTTGCCGCGGCTCAGGAACACGACGGTCATGACGACCATGACGATCACGATCACCACACGGCCGAAGTGGGGACGATCAGCGTTACCCACCCCTGGGCGCGTGCGGCATCCGCCGGGCAAAGCACGTTGGTTTTCATGGAGATCGAAAACGCCGGCGATGCCGACATCCTCGAGGACATCCACACCGATATCGCCGCCTCGGCCAGCGTCGTGGGGGTGAGCTTTGCCGGCGGCGACCAGAGCCTGCAACCGCTCGAAGAATTTGAAATTCCTTCCGGTGATTTCGATTTCGACCCCGCAGGCGTCGCCATTCTGCTCGAAGGTCTGACCACTGCCCTCGAGGAGGGCGACGAGTTCGAACTGGAGCTTGTCTTCCATTCCGCAGGTGAATTGCCTCTCCATGTCGAAGTCCAATCCGCCACTGCAACCCAGCACAGTCATGCGGGCCACAGTCACTAATCCCCTGATCGCGCGGCCGTCATGACCACGGCTGCGCATCCGGACCTCACCGCGACGGGCATCGCGCGGTTTCTGGGCGCCTTGCGCAGCCGTTGGCTGCGGGTGCGCGCCTTTGAATGCGTCCTCTGGGGAGTCTGTTCCGGCGCCCTGGCAGCTCTTGTGCTGCGGCTCGCGACCGACCTTACCCCTTCGGCGCTTTGGGCCACCGCCATTCTGGCTACCCTCGCCGGCCTCGCGATCGCGGCCATCCTGACCGCCCTTCGCCTGCCCGACCAGCACAAGATCGCCCAACTGGCCGATCGCCGGCTGGCGCTTCAGGAAAAGCTGTCGAGCGCGCTCGAACTCTACCGCTTCGATACCGCGCGCGGGTTGGTGGCAACCGCCCTGCTCGCCACGACCGACGCGGCCATCACGCAAATCGATCCCCGGCGCTTCGAAGCCTATTTCTCGGCCCGGCGCATCGCGCTCTCGGTCACAGCTTTCCTGCTTGTCGCGGCTGCGTCCGCCGCTTTTCTCTGGGCACCTTCCCCATCCTCGCAAGCAGCAGGAACCCTCACAGCCACCGAGATTTCGGAAATCGCCCAGGCCCTCGCCGAGGATGCAGCGTTGCGCCAGGACGAGGAAATGACGGCCATCGCCGAAGAACTCGAAGAGCTGGCCACCCAAGCCGAAGAGACGCCGCCACAAGAATTGGCCCGCGATCTGGAAGACCTCTTTACCCGCGCCGGCTCGCGATTCGGACAGAATCCGGCCCATAACTGGCCCCCCTTTCAGGGCGAAAATTCCGGATTGGCGGCACGCATCGAAGAGTTTCGCGAAAACCTCGCCATGAGTGGCCCAACCTCCAGCCCATCGGCCGGCGCGTCCGAAACCGCGACCGGTGTCGATATCCCGACCGACGATATCCGCGCCTCTTCACTCCCGCCGATGTCGGACGAAAGCGTGAGCCTGGGCCTCGCTCCGCCCGAAGGTCAGACCGAAGGCGGCGGGCTCGAGGACGACGGCACCAGCCACGACCTCGAAATGCCACCCACCCAGATGAGAGGCGAGGCCGAGGGCGCAGGCACCGGGCTGAGCAATTTCGCCGGCGCTGGCGAATTGCCCGAGGAGCTGGCGCCCATGACCGACGCCGGGCCCCCGGCCGGCTTCGGCGAAGTGCGCGAACTATCCTCCGCGCAACCCGAGGATGGCGCAACCACCCGTATCGGCATGGAAACCGACGAGCGCGCAACCGCCGTCGAAGACAGCGTCACCGCACGTGCATGGCCCCGCCTCGAAAGCGTTCCGGTCGATCGTGTGCCGGTTCCCTCCGCCGCTGCCGGCGCCGTGGAACGCTATTTCGCCCGCAACAAGGATCAGGAACAATGAGCCTTCTGGTCCCCTGGATGCTGGGGCTGCTGGCGCTGGGCGGCCTCATCTGGCTCCTGCACGCCCGGCAGCGCAGCGAAGTGGCCGTTTCCAGCCTGATGATCTGGCAACGGGTCCTCGAACGGCAGTCGCAATCGATCAGGGCCTCATGGCGTCCGCGCATCAACTTGTTGATGGTGCTCCAACTGCTTGCGCTCGTCGCCTTGGTGCTGGCTCTTGCCCAGCCCTTGTTCGGCGCAAACCGGAATGTGGACCACTGGATCTACGTCCTCGACAATTCCGCCTCCATGCAGCGCGGCGGCTCGGAATCCGCGGGCCAGCATGCGCGCGATCTCCTCGCCGACCGGTTCGCGCAAGCCGCCCCGAATGCGCGCGTGTCCCTGCTCGTGGCCGGCATCCAAGCGCGCCCGATCTTTTCGCGCCAGCCCGCAACGGCCGAAGATTTGGCGGACCGGGGAACAAATCTTCCTCCCGAGGACGGCAATGCCGATTGGGAAGGCGCTGCACGCCTCATCTCGGCGCTGCACACCACCGGGGAAACCACGCAAATCGTGGTTCTCTCCGACGCCCCCGTTCCAGACGAACTGCGTACGATCAGAGAGGGCGACTCTACGCTCGAAACCGTCATCGTCGGCAGCAATGACGGCAATGCCGGCCTCAGCGCCTCTCTTGAGCGAAACAGTGAAACAGGCCTGTGGACAGCCCAAGGCCATGTGCGGTTTTCCGGCGATCTGAGCGAAGCCCCCCTAGCGCTCGATTATTTGCCCCCCGATGGCGGCGAGCCGGTCCTTCTTGCCGAGGAGGTCGTCAGGCCCATCGACCCCGACGAGAAAAGTGCCCCCTTCGCCTTCTCCTTCGAGGCGCCCGGCCCCGGCATCGTCGTTGCCCATATCCCGGACGATGCCGCCACCTTCGACAACCGCGTGTTTTTCACCGTCTCCGATCAGCCCAACATCGCCCGAATCCTCCATATCGGAGCCGGCGAGCAACCTCTGCTCACCGCCCTTGCCGCCGTCGACGGAGTCGAGATTACCGAAGCTGCCGGCGAAACCGACGACATGGACGGCTACGATCTCGTAATTGTCGACGGCATGACCCTGAGCCGCGAGCCCCAAACCCACGCGCTCTGGATCGGTGCTGCTGGAACGGCCGAAACGCCCGTTCCCATCGCCGAGACGCCGATCGAGCCGACCGGTTGGCGCAGCGGCCACAAACTGGCCGGAAACATCGCCTGGCAAGCTCTCAGCATCGAAACCACTTACCAATTGCCCCTTCGCGCCGACGCCGAAACACTGGTCAGCCGTCACAACACGCCCTTGCTCGACATAGCCGAGAACGAGACCGGACTGGACATCCGCCTCGCTTTCGATCCAAGAGCCAGCAACTGGCCGACCCAGACCGGTTTCGTGGTCTTTGCCTCCCAACTTCTCGACTGGATCTCCCCTGCCTCGGGTGCCTTCGTCGGCCAGGTCTGCATGGTCGGCCAACCCTGCGATATCGATCCGCGCCTCGCCGGCGGCACGTTGAACCGGGTCGATAACCCCGACACTGCGGCGATCACCGTCCCCGCATCCTTCATTCCCCACCGCGCCGGCCTTTTCGAGATCACAAAAGGCGACATGCGGCTGACCCTGCCGGTCCATCCCCCAGCTATCGGAGATTTCCCCGAAGCGCCTTCATCCGACCAAGGCGCTTCCGACCTACCCTCCGCCCCTATCGCTCTCTGGCCGTGGCTTGTGACCGGGGCGGCAATCCTGCTCGTCATCGAATCCGTTCTGGCCCGCCGTCGCCGCGACGCACCCAAGGGCTTGCTGCGCGCCTTCGCGATGCGCGCCATCGCGCTCGTCTTCGCTCTTCTCGCCATAGTCGATCTGCGGCTTCCCTTTCCCGCACAGGATATGGCGCTGATCGTGGTCGCAGCCACCCCCCAGACCCCGACACCAGCCCAGACCACAACACTCATCCTCACCGACCACCCCCCGGCAGATACAGGCAACATCGACGCGGCGATAGGCATCGATGGCGGCCTGACCGATGCGACCCGGCTCGCCGCCTCCATGCTGCCGACCGACATGCCCGGTCGCCTGCTCGTGGCCGATGCCGCCCTCGAACGCGACAGCGCCTTTGCGCTGGGAACCGAATTCGCGGCAAGCGGCATAATCGCCGACGTTCTCGCCCCCAACACGCCACAGCCGAACGATCTCTGGATCGAAGCACTCGACGCCCCGCCACTCGCCTATTCAGGCGACGCCTTTGCGCTTCAAGCCCGCATCGGCGCGGGCAATGCAACCGTTGCCGAACTCGTGGTCACCCACAATGGCGATCCGATCTTTGCGGAAACCTTCGACCTTCAACCCGGCACCAATCGCGTCACCATCCCGGTCGAAAGCCTGGACGCAGGCGAAAGCATCTTCGAGGTCGCCGTCAATTCCCCCAACGATCCCGAACCGCGCAACGATCGCGCCGGCACGGTCCTCGACGTCGCCCCAGCGGGACGGATCGCCGTGCTCTCGGGAGAAACCGCCCGAGGGCGTCAATTCGCCGACATGCTTGCCACCCAGGACCTGATCGCCGAGACCATCACCCCCGAAGCCGCCCCGCCCGAGAGCGCGGGCTGGCAGGCCTATGATGCGCTGGTGCTCATGAACATGCCCGCCTCTTCTCTCACCACGGCGCAGCAGAGAGCCATCGAGACGGCGGTGCGCAGCGACCAATTGGGGCTTCTGATCCTCGGCGGGGCCAACAGCTTCGGCCCCGGCGGCTATCTCGAAACCCCGCTCGACAGCGTATCCCCGATCTCCAGCCGCGTGCCACGCGACAAGCCCGGCGTGGCGCTGGTCTTCGTCCTCGATCGCTCATCGAGCATGGCCCAGCCCGTCGGCCCTCTCACCCGCCTCGATATCGCGAAACAAGCAACGCTCGCCGCCATATCGCTTCTGGACGAGGACAGCAGCGTCAGCGTCGTCGCTTTCGATTCCGCCGCGCGATTGGCCCTTCCCCTGACCAGTGTTTCCGAAGCCGGGTTCATCGAACGCTCTGTCAACCAGATTTCATTGGGCGGCGGCACGGCCCTGCAGCGCGGGCTGTCAGCCGGGCTCGAGCAGATCCGCCGCACCGACGCGGCGGCCCGGCACATCATCCTGATGACCGACGGGTTGAGCCAGCCATCCGATTATTCGGTCCTCATCAACACCCTCAACGACAATGGCATCACCCTCTCCACCGTCGCCATCGGGGAAGAGGCCGATCGCGAACTGGTCGAAGGCCTCGCCGAGCAGGGCGGTGGCATCTTCCACGCCACCAATGATTTCGAGGCCCTGCCCTCCATCCTCTCCCAGGAGGCAATGCGGCTGGCCGGCGATCCCGTCGAAACAGAACCGGCCACGCCCTATTGGGTCGAGCGCGATCTGGCGTTCCTCCTCGACATGCCCGGGGACCTGCCCCAAATCGAAGGCTTCGTCCTCACCACCCCCAAGCCCGAAGCCCACACCATGGCCATGGTCGACGACAGCACGGGCCAGCCCGTGCCGTTCATGGCTTATTGGCAATATGGCCTGGGCCAGGTGATGGCCATGACCACCGATGCCTCGGGAGACTGGACGCGGAACTGGCAGGATGCCGACGATTACCCCCGCCTTTTCAGCCAGTCCCTGCGCATGTTCCTGCCCTCCTCGTCGGGCCCGGGCGAAACAGCGGTCGGGCTCGACGATGGCACGATCCGGATCGCCGCGAACGGCGTCGGCAACGCGGCAGGGATGGATTTGGTGCTTGCCGAAGCGGATGGTCTCACCCGTCCGCTGCCGTCCCAATCGACGGGCGAGCGGGCCTTCAGCGCCAGTTTCCGCCCGCAAGGCGTCGGGCCCTATCACCTCTCCTCGCCAGAGGATGCCTGGACGGTAACCGGTTACGCCAACTACCCCGAAAGGCTCAATTGGAGCCAGCGCGAAAACCATGCCCCCCTGATCGCCACGCTGACCGGCGGCTCGGTCATCGCGCCGGAAAGCGATTATGCATTGCCTCCCGTCAGCTACTGGATCGAAAAATCCATATGGCCGCTGTGGGTCGGCCTGGCGCTGCTTTTCTTTCTCTCCGACCTCATCATCAGATACTTTGGGCTGGCATGGCCGCGCCGGTCCAAACCCACCCCAGCCAGCGCACAGACCACAGGGTAACGACCATGACCAATATCGCATCCACAATCCCAGCCGAACTGGAATCCCTGCTCGAGAGATTGCGCGAAGCTCGGACGGAAATTTCCAGCATCGTGGTCGGACAGGAGCAGGTGGTCGACCAGATGCTCATCGGGCTGATGGCCGGTGGTCATGTGCTGCTCGAAGGCCCTCCGGGTGCGGGCAAGACGCTGCTCGTCAAAACGCTGGGCGACGTCACGGGGTTGAGCTTCGCCCGCGTACAGTTCACGCCCGATCTGATGCCCGGCGACATCACCGGCTCGCTCGTCCTCACCCCCGACGAGAGCGGACGCAACGTGCTCGAATTCCAGCGCGGCCCGATCTTCACCCAATTGCTCCTGGCCGACGAGATCAATCGGGCAACCCCGCGCACCCAATCGGCGCTTCTCGAAGCGATGCAGGAACATACGGTCAGCGCGGCGGGCAAGAGCATGAAGCTCCCCTCCCCGTTCTTCGTGCTGGCCACGCAAAATCCCATCGAAATGGAGGGCACCTACATCCTGCCCGAAGCCCAGATCGACCGCTTCATGTTCCGGATCGACGTGCCCTACCCCAGGATCGACACCCTCACCGAAATTCTGCGCATGACCACCGGCGAGGCCATGTCCCGCGCCCGTGGCCTGCTGCACCCCGAAGACATCCTTGCGCTCCAGCGTTTCGTGCGCAGCGTTCCGGCCGCCGAACACGTCCGCCGCGCGGTCGCCACCCTCGCCGCCTCGACCCAGCCGGATCAGGCCGATGCCCAGACCCGGCGCCACATCCAGTTCGGCCTCAGCCCGCGCGGCTCCCAGGCCATGATACTGGCCGCCAAGGCCAACGCCCTGATGGCCGGTCGCTTCAACGTCGCGCGCGAGGATCTCGAAGCGGTGCTTTTGCCCATCGTTCGCCACCGCATCCATCTCACCTATCAGGCCGGAGCCGATGGCGTTACGGTCGATGATGTGGCCAAATCGCTTTTCGACCGACACATAAGGAGCGCGCTGTGAGGCCGCCCTCTCACCTCCTCGATCGTCTCAAGCGCGATCGGCTCCGCCTGCACATGGCCAAACCGAGCACCGGCTTTGGCGAACGGCGGTCGCGCCAGAAAGGGGTGGGCCTGGAATTTGCCGAAAGCCGGCCGTTCCGCGAGGGCGACGATCTCAAAAATCTCGATCCGCGCCTCTCGGTGCGCACTGGCGAGAGCTATATCCGCGAATTCTTCTTCGAGCGCCGGGCCAGCGTGCAGATCGTTCTGGACACCAGCGCATCGATGATGTGGCCCGATGGTTCCAAGCTCGAACTCGGCAAGCTGATGGCCAACGTCATGGGCTTCGTCGCCCTCATCTCGGGCGACGCGGTTCAAATCGTAAGTTCGAACCGAGCCTGCCCGCATTTTTCCCCCTGGTTCCAGGGCGAACGACGCAGCCATGCGCTTTTCGACCATCTCGACCAGATAACCCCCGACTGTGACGCGCCATTCGCGGCCCTCATGGACGGAGCGCTATCGTTCTTGAAACGCAAGGGGCTCATCATCCTCATCGGCGATTTCCTTGAAGAAAGACTGCCGGATTTTCTCCGCGCCATCGCCCATGGCGACAAGGATATCATCCTCATCGATCTGACCCACAAGGACGAGCGCAATGCCCCTCTCTCCCCCGGCGCCTATTCCCTGATCGGCTCGGAAGAAGAAACCCCTCTCACCCTCTCCCTCGACCCCAATTTGCGCTCCCTCTACCAGCAGGAATTCGCGGCCTGGAAAGAACAAATCCGGACACAAACGATCCACCATGGCGGCCGCCACATGACCCTCTCGGCTCCCTTCGACGGCCGCCTGGACGCCTTGACCGAACAACTGCACTTCTGCCTGCACGATCGGGATTAAGGGCACCAATGCCGGCGGCGAAAAACTCGCCGCCGGCAAAAAGCACTTGCGATCTATTTTCCGGCTCAGTTCACCGTGGGCGGCACAAGCCCTTCGACATTGCCGAACGTCGCGCCATCGGCCTTGATCGCGCCGACCAGATGGCCGGCGGGGCGCCCGTCACGCAGCGGGTTGGTGATGACGGTCACCATATCGCCCGGCTCCCAATAGGTGGGTGTGATGCCCTGGCGCCGCAGCCGCGAGGGATCGTCTAGTTCGAACCCCCAGGCGGTGACGCTTCCGTCCTCGTCGGTCACTTCGACATAGAGCCAGGAGTGTGGGTTGAGATAGTCGAATTCGGTAACCACCCCCGTCAGCTCCATTTCGATCGCATCGTCGAACATGGCCGCCGAATGGTGAGCCAACGCCGAGCCTGCCCCCAGAGCCCCCAGCGCCAGCACACCGGCAAAAGTCATTGTCGCAATATTTGTCATCGAAACGTTTCCTTTCTGTGCGGAATTACTGCTGCGTCCAGCCGAACCAGAATTCGGGATCGGTAAGCGGCGGCTTTTCGCCGGGAGCGTATTGGCTGACGACGCCGTCCGCTGTGAAATACCAGTTGGACCCCTCGATGCAGTCCCACGACGTGATCCAATGCTGGTTGCGCTGGTCGGGCGTATCTTCGATCTCCTTGTAGAAGGCGACCACCGTGTGCCAGGGCTCCACGAAATCGGGGGAATACATGGTGAGTTCGACTTCGAGCCGGGCATTGGGATCGGCCGTACCGCCGAGCGTGTTGGGCTCGATGCCCGAGCCCTCCATATCCACGAGCCTCCAGCGTTCCACCGTCTCCATTTCGGTCTGGCGCGGCATGTTGCGCTGCAGGATGCCGTCCTTGAGCCCGGTCGTAAGGACAGTCAGAACGTCGTCATCCCAAAAGCCGGTTGAATAGCCCAGCCACTCCCCATCGGGATTGCGCCAATCCTCGGTCGGCTGCTCGCGGTCGAGATAGACGTGGCGCAACTGGTTGACCATCTGGCTGTACATCGCGATGCGATCCGGCTGCACGAAGAATTCGCGATAACCGTATTCGGTGAACCAGCGCGGAAAATTGGGCTGCAGGCAGAACGAGATCGGGTCGATGGCCGTGTCGTCGAGCCATTCCTGGCTATCGGCCATGAAGATTTCGGCGGCTTCCGGATTCAACCGTGCGGCCATACCTTCGCGGGTCGAGTTCCTTCCGACGATGGCGACCTCGCCGGTACTGTTTTCGGTGCCCCATGACCCCGTCCAGTCGGGCATGGTTTCGGCGGTGTGTTCGGTCGGCCCACCATTGGCCTCGGCCTCTTCGAGCAGCGCGTTGTAATGCGCCTCCGCACTCTCGTAGCCGCACGGCCCCCCGGGCAATTCGAACGAAGCCCAAACCGACTGGAATTCCATCCTCGCCGAAATGCTCTGATCGGTCCCCAGATCGGGATATTGTTCGCTCAGCGGCGAACAGTCCTCGGCACTGTCCTCTTGCGCATTGGCCACATGCGCGAACCCGGTCGAGGCCAGCAGCGCCATTGCGAGAGCCAGTCTCGTTGATAGATGTCGCATCGGATTCTTTCCTCCTCTTGAAACCGAATGACCCATGATGAGGAATGACCGGGCGCGAATCCTGTAAAATCCAGTCAGCACCCTGCACATTCCTGCAGGGCGCATCGGCCGGGACGGCGCCCGGCTCAGATCGGAATGTCGTATGCTGTAAAGCCGATCCAGCGGCCCATCGCGATAACGCCGAACCAGAAGACCAGCGACAGCAGCCCGGCCGCTTTGCCGGCGAGAGGAACGGCGACGGACCCGTCATCCCAGCGCGCCACGGTGCGCGCGGTGATCAGCTCGAAAACGAACATGTTGATCCCCGCGAGAACGAGCAGAAACATCTTCCAGAGAAAGAACGTGTTGGTGATGTAGCCCGTGGCGTTGGACATGAACATCAACCCACCCGTGATCACGGCGGTGGCAAAACCCAGCCAAGTCCAATGCAGGCAGTCGCGCGCCACCTCGGTGACGCGCCGGCTCTTGGACGCCACCCCCAGCAGTCGCAAATCGACGATGGCGATAATGCCGAATACGAGGGCAATGCCGATCACATGGATCGCTTCAATGGTGGGAAACATCCAGCCCGACCAGGCGATTTCCTGGGACATGGGCAAATTCTGGAGCCATTCGGCGGCCGCTTCGATCATCGTTGGTCCCCCAGGCTCAGTAGATGAAATTGTCGACATAGGCGATGAAGCGCCCCATGACGATGATGCCGATCCAGGCGGTCAGCCCGACGAGCGTCACGAACCGCACCGGTCCGCGCCAGTCGAGATCCTCCCAAAAAGCGGGATCTCGCCGCAGCGAAGTCTGAAACACTGCCGTCAGCCCCAACACGATGACCAGCAGCCCCATCTTGGTCCAGAAGAAGACGTTGACCAGCGACCGCACGGGCTCCCCGATCACCAGCAGCCCACCGGTCACGGCCAGAAAGGCGGTTCCGATCCAGACCCACGGAACGTAGCGCCGCACGGTCTGCGTCATGGTCTGGCTGGTCCCGGTCAGGCCGAGAATGCGGGCGCTCATCATGAAGACCGAGCCGAACACCAGGGCCAGCGCGGCGATGTGAAAAGTCTGCAGCCACGGAATGATCCATGTGATCTGCGCGATCGTGCGGCTCAGCCCGGTGCCGCTGATCGCTTGGGCAAAGGCGTCCATGGGACCTCCAAGCAAGAGGCCCGGCAGCGACACAGCGCCGCCGGGCGGAACGTCTATTCTTCGAGGATTGTCCAATCCGCGGGCAGCTCGGCGCCGTCCGACAGATGCGCGATGATGGGGAGCAGCACTTCGGTCGCAAGCTCACCGCTGTTGGTGTCACTCATCATGAAATGCCCGCCGCCCGGAAAGCCGATATCGGCCATCTGGATGAATTTGGCATCGACACCCATCTGTTCGAGCTGACGCACCGCGCAGCCGAATTGTTCATCGGACTGGTTGCCGTGCTCGGACCGGATGATGACGATGGGAATATCGGCAAGCGACAGATTGGTGCTCACCGCGTCTTCCGGCTGCATCATGCACCCGTCGATGTCCACTGGCGTAAAGCCCTCGGCCAGCGCCGGCTCCCATTCTGCGGCGGCGACGTTGACCTCGTTCAGCAGATCGACACCCCCTTCATAGATCAGCACCCCGCCCACGGCGCCTTCAGGTGCCCCGATGGCCGCCGCCAACGTCGAGGCGACGCCAGCCGAGTGCCCGAACAGAACCGCCGGGCCGACCCTTTCGGCCAATTCGATGATGTTGTCTGCGGCATAACCATTGCCGCCATAAGGTCCGCCGGGTGAGCCCGCCAGCCAATTGATCACGCCCTGGTTCTCGGGATTGGCTTCGACCCAGGCCTCGCGGCTCCACTCGCCCGCCACCGGGTTCGCGTCGGGCCAGTGTTCGGACGACGCAAGTCCGCCGATCAGCGAATAAGGTGGCTGGCCGACCGTACCTTCCTCATAGCTCGGATCGGCCGGCGAACGGCCCAATCCGGGGCGGTCGATCCAATACGTGGCGACCCCGTTGGCCATCATATAGCTGGCCCAGCCGTCGCGGCCGTCTACCGTGGTCAACCAGTCGGCCGCCTGCCCGCCCCCGCCGTGAATCAGGATCACCGGCATGGTGACGGCTTGTTCCACGGGCAGGCCGAACCCGACCCAGCTCTGCCCGATGACGTCGATATTGCCGTCTTCCGCCACCTCGTAATCGACGCCGACGAAGAACCCGCCGAACTGGCTCAGCGTCATCGGTCCGGCTTCGCCGAAAGCCCAGGCCGGAGACGCGATGGCTGTCGTCCCCATCATCAAAAGCGCAAGCGCGCCGAATGTTTTCATATCTATCCCCTCCCGGATGACGGCCTCACCCGCTCCCATCGGCGGCAAGGCACCGGGCAATTCTTGGGGGTATTCCAGCAAGGGTCCTGCAAAAAACCCGCACCTCGAGCGTGGTTTTTCGACGCCTCGCCGGCGAGAAACGATCGCAACGAAAAACCCCGCCGAAACACCGGCGGGGTTTTCGCATTTACGATGATCAGCGGCCGAGAATGGCCGCCATGGCCTGCCTCAATTCATCCACCGGGTCCGTGGGCAGCGTCACGCTCCGCCAGGCGACGAAATGGTCGGGTCGCACCAGCACCGCGCCATGGTCCTCGACCTCGCGGGCCCGGGACCAATCGCCGTAATTGTCCTCGCAATCCTGCTCGGGGCCGACCGAAACCACATCGATATCCAACCCCAGCTCCGCGCCAACCGTTCGTGCGGCGTCTCTCCAGCCATCGCCCCCGATCCCGGTCAGGATTGTGAACTTGCCATGCCCGGTAACGTCGAGCGTGGAGACATCCTCACCATTCTTTTCGATCCAGGCATGGGGCAGCCGTGCTCCGGGAAAAGCCGATTGCTGATAAACCAGTTCGGGATCTTCCGAGAAACCGGGCCGCTCGGCACCGCCGTCGATAATGGCCGAGGATTGATAGCGCTGGTTCATCTCGACCCCGTGCGCGTCGAACTCATAGCGCTTGAACGCAATGGCATTGCGCAACGCCTTGCGGCGCTCGCGCCCTTCCTCCGTGTTCTCCTTGCGCGATTGCATGTTGGCGAGCATCACATCGGGATCGTTGGTGTCCAGAAGCCCCAGGGATTTGAAGATCGGAGCGGTTTCGCTGATCGATTTGTTGGCCCGGTCGACGATCTGCTTGCCGATCGGCGCGCGCTCGGCGGTATAGGTGTCGAGCAGCGAGGGTGCCGCCGAGCCCCGAACCACGAGCGCCAGTTTCCAGGCCAGGTTGAACGCGTCCTGGATCGAGGTGTTCGAGCCCAGGCCGTTGGACGGCGGATGGCGGTGCACAGCGTCACCCATGCAGAAGACGCGGCCTTTGGAATATTGGCGCGCGCTCATGTGGTTGACCGTCCAGGCCGAGACCGAGGTGATCTCCACCGGCACCGTATCGTCCCCGATCAGCGTATGGGCGACGTTGCGCGCATAATCCTCGGTGATCTCAGGCTGCTCGTCATTGATATCGTATCCCCACACGATCAGCCATTCATTCCAGGGCCGTACCATGCGGACCAGCCCCATGCCGATGCCGCCGACGTCCGAACCGGGCTGCAGGACCCAATAGAGGACCGAGGGCCTGTGGGCGACAAATCGGGACAGATCGGCCTTGAAGACGATATTGATCGAGCCGCCCACGCCCATTTTGCCTTCCATGGGCAATCCGATGTCCTCGGCAACCTTCGAACGCCCACCATCGGCCCCGATCAGATATTTGGCCCGGATTTGATAGGTTTCCCCGGTCACCCGGTCGCGCACCGTCGCGGTCACCCCGTCCGCGTCCTGCTCCAGCCCCAGATATTCGGTCGATAGCCGCGCCTTGGTTCCCCGGGCGCAGGCTGCGCCGAACAGGATCGGCTCGAGATAGGTCTGGGGCAGATCGACCATTTCGGTAGGGCTCGCGATCCGGTGGCGGGCGCTGGAGAAATGGTCCGAGCCCCAGCCGCGCAAGCGCCCAAGCTCCTCGCCGGCCAGCGAGGCGCAAAACACCGTGTTGCCCATCAGCCGGTTGGGCGTCGCATAGAGCATTGCGTCGGTCTCGAGACCCAGGTCGCGAAGCACCTCCATGGTGCGCTGATTGGTAATGTGCGCGCGCGGCGTGTCGGCCAGCCAGCGGTATTTGGTGACGAGAATATTGTCGATGCCATAGCTTGAAAGGAGCGCCGCGACGGTGGACCCGGCGGGACCGCTCCCTACGATCAGGATATCTGTTTCCAGCATTGTTCTTGTACTCTCGGTTATGCCGTGGGCTTGAGGCCGAATGTGTGGTCGAGCCGCATCCATGTGCCCGCGTGAGATTTGCCCGACGCCGCCGCCGGCGGCGTGCCCTGCCCTTCCGCAAGCGAGACGATCAGCGATTGCTTGACGCCGAACACCGCGTCGCTGTCGAGATAGGGATCGCCCTCGATGAAAAGATGCGTGACCAGCTTTTCGTATCCCTCATGATCGATCATGAAATGGATATGGGCGGGCCGATACGGATGGCGCTTGGTCGCGGCCAGCATGTCGCCCACCGGGCCGTCGGCGGGGATGGGATAGTATTTCGGCACGATGGTCCAGAAACTGATTTTCCCCTCGTCGTCGGCGATAAACCTCGCCCTCAGATTGGGATCGTCGCCGGGCTTCTGCACGTCGTAATAGCCGTCGTCGTCCGATTGCCAGACATCGACGACAGCGCCGGCCAAGGGCGCGCCATCGGCGCCGTCGATAATGGCCGTGACATAAAGCGGCGTGCCGTTCTCGCCCCCCGAAATATCGGCATCGGCGGGCCTGATCGGCGGGTTCTGCACGTAAAACGGCCCGAGAACCGTGGTTTCGGTCGCCCCCGCCGGCATCCGGTGGTTGATGGCGTCGACCAGCATGGAGATACCCAGCGTATCGGAAAGCAGGATGAACTCCTGCCGCTTATCGCTGCAGATCTGCCCTACCCTCGTCAGATACTCGATCGCCACCAGCCATTCATCCTGGGTCAGTTCCACCTCTCGAACGAACTCATGGGCATGACGCACCAGGGCCTGCAGGATCTGCCTGAGCCGGGGATCGGGCGTATCCCCGAACCGCTCCACGACCGCCTCGGTGATCGAATGTTCGTTGAAATCGCGCGTAGACATCCATTCTCCTTCCACATCTGCGGGAAAGATTAGGATGCGCACTTGGAGCACGCCTGCATGAATTGCGCCCGAACTGCAAAATCCGAGCAGATGCCGCCAAATTTATCTGGAGCGTTTCCAGCAAAAGTGGCAACGGTTTTGCGGTTCGGAAACGCGACGAAACAAAAGACTTAGGGCGTAGACTCATAACTTCTGATCCACAGGCGTGCTGAGAAGAGCTTGAGCG
>NZ_JBAFXA010000008.1:0-255084 GCF_036662815.1 Pelagibacterium mangrovi
CTGAGGGAAACATTAGCGCTGCAAGGGGAGCCCCCTCGCCCCGTTGGGGAGAGGGTTGGGGTGAGGGGGCTGAGCTTCGGCGGGTACCATGGTTGTTGGGCAGGCTCAGCGCACCCCTCATCCGCCCCTGCGGGGCACCTTCTCCCTCAAGGGGAGAAGGGGAGCACTTGGCGGAGTCTGAGGGAAACATTAGCGCTGCAAGGGGAGCCCCCTCGCCCCGTTGGGGAGAGGGCTGGGGTGAGGGGCTGAGCTTCGGCGGATACCATGGTTGTCGGGCAGGCTCCGCGCACCCCTCATCCGCCCTTCGGGGCACCTTCTCCCCTCACGAGGGGCGAAGGGGAGCCCTTGGCGGGTGTTGTGGAAAATGTTGGGTGCTGCGAAGCCTATAATTGGGGGGGCTGGCCTTTGACCACCATCGGGAGGCCGGCGACGACGAAATAGACGTGGTCGCAGATGCCGGCCAGTTCCTGGTGGGCGGCGCCGGTGAGGTCGCGGAAGGTGCGGGCCAGCGCGTTGTCGGGGACGATGCCCAGACCCACCTCGTTGGAGACGAGGATGATCTGGGTGTTCTTGATCCCGGCCAGCACCTCGACGAGCGTGTCGATCTCGTCGGCCACGTCGCGCTCCATGCTGAGCAGGTTGGTGATCCAGAGCGTGAGGCAATCGATGAGGATCACGTCGTGGGACTGCGCCGCGGCGAAAATGGCCTGGGGGAGTTCGAGGGGTTCCTCGATGGTGGTGAAACGGCCCTCGCGGCTGCGTTGATGGGCCGAAACGCGCTCCATCATCTCATCGTCGAGCGCTTCGGCGGTGGCGAGATAGGCCGGCGCCACGCTCGTGCGCGTCGCGAGGCGCTCGGCAAGCGCCGTCTTGCCCGAGCGCGCGCCGCCCAGAACCAGGATGTGACCGTTCACTGCATTGCCTCCCGCAAGATTTTCTTTAGACCCCCTTTTTCGGTTCAACGGGCCGGAATCGCACTCTAGATCGAAACGAGGTCGAACAGGCCTTGAAAATGGTATCTACGATCAAGTTCGGCAATCAACCTGACACCGGGGCTGGGCCGATTTACGATTTGACCTCATTATACTTTCGTCCTATGCGCAATCCCGATATTGTCCGCCGCGTCGAACCGCAATCCCACCTCCTCCGGCCGGATTCGCCGTCCTCTGGCAGAGCGAGAATGAAGTGAGTACAGGCCTTTGAGCGTGCCCAGATATTTCCTCGGCGTCGATGGCGGCGGCACCAATTGCCGGATCAGGCTGGCCGATGCCGATCTCACGACCCTTGCCGAGGCGCGGGGCGGGCGGTCCAATCTCCAGCTCGAGGATGGCGATCCGGCCTATCGCTCGATCACCGAGGGAACGAGGGAAGTGTTCGCGATGGCGGGAATAGATTTCGCGCTGACCGCCCAGACCCATGCGTGTTTCGGCATGGCGGGCGCGCGGTTGCCTTCGGCGCGCGAAGCGTTTGCGGCGCGCGATTGGCCTTTTGCCCAGGTGACGGTCTATGACGATATCGATATCGCCCGGGCCGGCGCCCATGAGGGCGAGGATGGGGCGGTGATCATCGTGGGGACCGGCTCGGCGGGCATGGCGCTGGTCGAGGGTGCACGCTATCAAATCGGCGGCTGGGGGTATTTCATCGGCGACCAGATGTCGGGCGCGATCCTGGGGCGCGAGCTGGTGCGCCGGGCGGTGGAAGCGACCGATGGGCTGGTTCCGGCCTCCCCGCTGACGCGGGCGGTGATCGACACGCTGGGCGGCAGTCTCGACGCGGTGATGGCCTGGAGTTTTGATAAACGCCAGCCGGCCGATTACGGTGCGCTGATGCCCCTGTTCATCGAATATTTCGAAAACAATGATCCGGTGGCGGTCGAGCTGATGGAAATCGAGCTCGGCTATATCGACAATTACGTCAATTATTTCAAAGCCCGGGGCGCGGGGAAACTGGCCGTGGTCGGTGGATTCGGCCAGCGGCTGATGCCGTTGCTGTCCATACGCTACGGCGATTATGTCTGTTTGCCCCGCGCCGAACCGCTGCATGGCGCCGTGATCCTGGCGCGCCAGAACGCCCAAAACGCATTTTAAGACGGAGGCTCGTCCTTGTCCGCACGCATTATTCCCGTTCCTCCCTTCGATTACGTCGTTTTCGGCGCCACGGGCGATCTCACCCGGCGCAAGCTGATCCCGGCGCTCTATCATCGATTTGCCGACGGCCAGTTCGACGAGCGCTCGCGCATCGTAGGCGTGTCGCGATCGGAGTTGAGCGATGCCGATTTCCAGAAGGCGGCGCGTGATGCGGTGACCGAATTCGTGAGCGAGGACTATCGCGACGAAGCGACCGTCGAAAAGTTCGTCTCGTGCTTTTCCTATGTGGCCAACGATGTGACCGACAAGAAGGGCTGGGCGGACCTCGACAAGGCGCTGCGCACCGACCCCGAGGTGGTGCGCGCCTTCTATCTTGCGGTGGCGCCGGCTCTGTTCGGGCCGATCTGCGCCTATCTGGACGAAAAGGGCTATTGGCGCCGCGACGCCCGCGTGGTGGTGGAAAAGCCGCTCGGCCATGATCTCGAATCGTCCATGGAAATCAACGACGCGATTTCGGACGTTTTTGCCGAGGATCAGGTTTACCGGATCGATCACTATCTGGGCAAGGAGACGGTCCAGAACCTTCTGGCGCTGCGGTTCGGCAATATCCTGTTCGAGCCCATCTGGGACGCTGCCCATATCGACCACGTGCAGATCACGGTGGCCGAGGACGTGGGGGCCGGGACGCGCGGCTATTACGACGATTCCGGCGCGCTGCGCGACATGGTGCAGAACCATCTGATGCAGCTTCTGTGCCTGGTCGCCATGGAGCCGCCGGCCTCCGACGACGCCAATGCGCTGCGCGACGAAAAGCTCAAGGTGCTGCGGTCATTAAAGCCGATTTCCGGGGATAATGTAACCAAGAGCACGGTGCGCGGGCAGTATCGCGGCGGGGCGGTCAATGGCGGGTCGGTGGCCGGCTATCAGGACGAATTGCCGGTCGAAAAGAAGGGATCGCGCACCGAGACGTTCGTGGCCATCAAGGCCGAGGTGGAGAACTGGCGCTGGACGGGCGTGCCGTTCTATCTGCGCACGGGGAAAAGGCTGGCGAGCCGGGTGTCGGAAATCGTCATCCAGTTCCGCGCCATTCCCCATTCGATCTTCGACCACGCCGAGGGGGCGCCAAGGCCCAACAAGCTGGTGATCCGGCTGCAGCCCGACGAGGGGGTCAAGCTCTTCCTGATGATCAAGGACCCCGGCCCCGGCGGGATGCGGCTGCGCGAAGTGCCGCTCAACCTCTCGTTCGCCGAGACGTTCCACGAGCGCACGCCCGAGGCCTATGAGCGGCTGCTGCTCGACGTCATTCGCGGCAACCAGACCCTGTTCATGCGCCGCGACGAGCTCGAAGCGGCCTGGCGCTGGATCGATCCGATCCGCCAGGCCTGGGACAATGCGTCAGATGCCCCTCAGACCTATACTGCGGGAACATGGGGGCCGACCGGATCGGTGGCGCTGATCGAGCGCGACGGCCGGACATGGCACGAAGGGGATTATTAATCCCGATAAGGAGTTTGGTCCGATGACCATCGAGCGCAATGTTTTTGCCTCAAAGGACAAACTGGCCGAGGCGCTGGCCGAGGCGGTGGCGGAAAACCTCAATGCCGGGCTCGACGAGCGGGGCGCCGCTTCGCTCGCGGTTTCGGGCGGCTCGACCCCCAGGCGGTTCTTCGAGGTGCTGGGTGCGCGCACGGATATCGACTGGGAAAACGTCACAGTGACGCTGGTCGACGAGCGCTGGGTGGATGAAACTTCGGACCGCTCCAACGCGCAGCTGGTCAAGGAGAATTTGCTGCAAGGGCCGGCTTCGGCCGCCGCGTTCGTGCCGCTTTACGCGGGGACCGGGGAGCCCGACGCGACGGGTATCGCTGAAGCCAACGCGGCGGTTTCGCGCGTGCCCACCCCGTTCGACGCGGTGATCCTGGGCATGGGCAATGACGGGCACACCGCATCGTTCTTTCCGCAGGGCGATGCGCTCGAGGACGCGCTCAATGCCGAGGGGCCGGTGCTTGCCATCCGCGCGCCGGGGGCGGGCGAGCCGAGGGTGACCTTCACGCTACCGCGGCTGCTCGAAACCCGGGCGCTCTATCTCCATATCGAGGGCGAGGAGAAGGCGCAGGTGCTCGACAAGGCGCTCGAAACCGGGCCGGTCGAAACCATGCCGGTGCGCGCCGTGCTGTCGCAAAGCCATATTCCCGTTTCCCTATACTGGTGTCCCTGAACTTTTCCCCAGACCTCCACAATCCTCGCTCAGGAGGCGACCATGACCGTAAAGACCGCTATCCAGGACGTGACCGACGCCATCACCGCGCGCTCGGAACGCTCGCGCCGCGATTATCTCGACCGGCTCGACAAGGCGCGAGCGCAGGGCGTTTACCGCGCCGCGCTTTCCTGCGGCAACCTCGCGCACGGTTTCGCGGCGTGCGGACCCAACGACAAGGCCAATCTGGCCGGCGATGTGGCGCTGAACCTGGGGATCGTCACGTCCTATAACGACATGCTTTCGGCCCATCAGCCCTATGAGACCTATCCGGCGATCATCCGCGAGGCGGCGCGCGAGGCCGGCGGGGTGGCGCAGGTGGCGGGCGGGGTGCCGGCCATGTGCGATGGGGTGACCCAAGGCCAGTCGGGCATGGATCTATCGCTGTTTTCGCGCGACGTGATCGCCATGGCGGCGGCGGTGGGCTTATCGCACAACATGTTCGACGCGGCGGTGTTCCTGGGGATCTGCGACAAGATCGTTCCCGGTCTGGTGATCGCGGCGCTGACCTTCGGGCATCTGCCGGCGGTGTTCATCCCCGCCGGGCCGATGACCACGGGGCTGCCCAATGACGAAAAGGCGCGCATCCGCCAGCTCTTTGCCGAGGGCAAGGTGGGGCGGGCCGAACTGCTCGAAGCGGAAAGCAAATCCTATCACGGGCCGGGGACCTGCACCTTCTACGGCACGGCGAACTCCAATCAGATGCTCATGGAGATCATGGGGCTGCACCTGCCGGGCGCGAGCTTCGTCAATCCGGGCACCCCGCTGCGCGATGCGCTGACGCGGGCGGCGACAAGAAGGGCGCTGGCGATCACCGCCCAGGGCAATGAATATACGCCGGCCGGGCACGTCATCGACGAGAAGTCGATCGTCAACGGGCTGGTGGGGCTGCTGGCGACGGGTGGATCGACCAACCACACGATGCATCTTGTGGCCATGGCCAATGCGGCGGGGCTGCGGATCACCTGGGACGACATGTCGAAACTCTCGGACGTCGTGCCGCTGCTGGCGCGGGTCTATCCCAACGGGCTGGCCGACGTGAACCATTTCCACGCCGCAGGCGGCATGGGCTTCCTGATCCGCGAATTGCTCGACGCGGGGTATCTGCACGAGGACGTGACGACCGTCTGGGGCAAGGGGCTGGAGGCCTATACCAAGGAGCCGCGCTATATCGAGGACGAACTGACCTTCGAGCCCGTGCCGGAGCAAAGCGGCAATCCCAAGGTGCTGACGACGGCACAGGACCCTTTCGCCAAGACGGGAGGCTTAAAGCTGCTCTCGGGCAATCTGGGCAAGTCGGTGATCAAGATTTCCGCCGTCAAACCCGAGAACCGGCTGATCGAGGCCCCCGCCAAGGTGTTCCACACCCAGCAGGGGCTGCTCGACGCGTTCAAGGCGGGGGAGTTGACCTCGGACTTTATCGCCGTGATCCGCTTCCAGGGACCCAAGGCGATCGGCATGCCCGAGCTCCATAAGCTGACCCCGACGCTGGGCATTTTGCAGGATCGCGGCATCAAGGTGGCGCTTTTGACCGATGGGCGCATGTCGGGGGCGTCCGGCAAGGTGCCCGCCGCCATCCACATGACCCCCGAAGCGGCCGATGGCGGGCCGATCGCCAAGATCCGCGAAGGGGATATGCTGCGGCTCGACGCGGAGGCGGGGACGCTGGAGTATCTGGGCGACACCGACGAGTTTCTCGCTCGTCCCGCCGTCACCGCCGATCTCACCGGCGAGCATTTCGGCATGGGGCGCGAACTGTTTGCCGGCTTCCGGCAATTGGTGGGCGCTGCCGACCGTGGCGCGAGCGTCTTTGCGTGATGGAAAGCGCCGGTTTTACCCTGCTGGCGGTGCCGGTTTTCTCTCCGCTCTGTAATCTGGGCTTTGCGCTGCGGCGCGAGGTCTTCATCATCGAGCAGCAGGTGCCCGAGGATATCGAACACGATTCCGACGACCTGACGGCGACCCATATCGTCGGGATCATGGACGGGACGGTTGTGGCGGTGGCGCGTATCCTGTTCAAGCCCGAGCACGCCAAGATCGGGCGGGTGGCCATCGCCGGCGCTTACAGGGGCAAAAAGCTCGGTGCGGCGCTGATCGGGTTCGCTGTGGAATTGGCGCGCGAAAA
This sequence comes from Pelagibacterium mangrovi, assembly GCF_036662815.1. Classification (NCBI taxonomy): domain Bacteria; kingdom Pseudomonadati; phylum Pseudomonadota; class Alphaproteobacteria; order Hyphomicrobiales; family Devosiaceae; genus Pelagibacterium; species Pelagibacterium mangrovi. The sequence goes on from NZ_JBAFXA010000008.1 coordinate 6,470, forward strand.
GGGGCAGGCCCGGTGCTATCTGGAAAGCCAGGCGGACAAAATTGGCTTTTATGCCCGCCTGGGATTTACCGCCTATGGCGATGAGTTCATGGATGCGGGCATCCCGCATCTCAGGATGAAGAACTACTGACCTCCACGGTCTCGGGTTCGTGCTCGGGGGCGGCGGTGAGGAGCTGGGAGGCCGGGGAGGCGACCAGCGTCAGATAGCGCTCGAACTGCACCAGCACATCTGTAATGATCTGGTCCGGCGTCAGCCCCATGATGTCGTAGCCCGCGCTGCCATCGGAGAAATATGTGCGCGCCTCGTAACGCAGGCCGGGCCGGGTCGCGTCATGGGCGGAAAAGGCCGGCAACTTGTGTTCGGCCCGCTGCACGCCATAGACGAAATCGCGGCGGTCCTGGGCGGAAACGGTGAGCGCGATCGAACCCGTCTCCTCATTGCGGCCGACATCGGCCTGCTGCCCGCGTTTTTCGAGCTCGGCCTTGACGGCGTCCAGAGCCTGGGGGATCTGGGTGTCGATGAATTTATCGACCTCAGCGGCGGTGGGCGCGCGCAGCATCATGGCGAGCCTTCGCTGCCAGGTGACCCCGGCTGCCGGCTGGGGCGCGGCGGGGGTGCCGGCCGGGGCGAGCTGATGGGCCAGATCGGCCCGCATGCCGATAAACAGCGACCAGACGAGCACCAGCATGACCAGGGTGAAGGGCAGGGCGCTGGCGATGGTTGCCGATTGCAGCGCGGAAAGCCCGCCGGCCAGAAGCAGCAGCGCGGCAATGAGCCCCGCCATGCCGCACCAGAACAGCCGCTGGATCGGCTTTGTGTCCGTCTCGCCCCCCGCCGCGATGGTATCGACGACCAGCGAGCCGGAATCGGCCGAGGTGACGAAGAACACTGCGACGAGAATGATGGCGAGCGTCGAGGTGAGCCCGCTCAGCGGCAGATATTGGAAGAACTGGAAAAGACCGACCGAAATATCATCGGCGATGGCCGTGCTGAGCGCGCCGTTGGCGATGACGGAGTCTACGAAAATGCCGGTGTTGCCGAAGATGGTCATCCAGATGAAGGTGAACCCGGCGGGGATGAACAGGACCGCGACGAGGAATTCGCGCACCGTGCGGCCACGGGAAATGCGCGCGATGAACATGCCGACGAAGGGTGACCAGGAAATCCACCAGGCCCAGTAGAACAGCGTCCAGTCTTCGAGCCACTGGCGCGGATCGTAGGCGTAGATGTTGAAGGTCATCAGCAGGAAGCGGTCGAGGTAAAGTCCGATATTTTGCACAAGATCGCGCATCAGATCGGTGGTGGGACCCATGATGAGCACGAAGATCATCAACAGGATCGCGACCCCGAGATTGAGTTCGGACAGGATGCGTACGCCGCGCTCCACGCCGCTGACCACCGAAAACGCCGCCACCGAGGTTATGCCCGCGATCAGCAGCACCTGCATTTGCGGCGTGTTGGGGAACCCCACGAGATATTCGAGGCCGGCGCTGATTTGGTTGACCCCGAAGCCCAGCGAGGTGGCGAGGCCGAACATGGTGCCCACGATGGCGAAGATATCGACCGCATGGCCGATGGGGCCGTGGATGCGGTCCTTGAGCAGTGGGTAGAGGCCCGAACGGATAGTGAGCGGCAGATTGTAGCGATAGCCGAAATAGGCGAGCGCCAGCCCCACCACGGCATAGATCGCCCAGGCGTGGATGCCCCAGTGGAAGAAGGTCGAGCTCATCGCCTCGCGCACGGCCTGGATGGTAAAGGGATCGGCCTCGGGCGGGGCGGCGAAATGGGAGACGGGTTCGCCCACGCCATAATACATGAGCCCGATACCCATGCCTGCGGCAAACAGCATGGCGAGCCATGAATGATAGGCGAAATCGGGGGTGGAATCGTCGGGCCCGAGCTTGAGGTCGCCAAAGCGGGAAAAGGCGAACAGCAGGACAGCGATCAGCATGATGCCCACGGCCAGAAGATAGAGCCAGCCGAATTGATCGAGGATCAGCGATTGAAGCTGGTCGAAAAAGACGCTGGCCTGATTGGGAGCGATAATCCCGATGGCCAGGAAAAGACCGATGATGATCACCGATCCGAAAAAGACCGGCGGATTAATGACGAAGCCCAGCACGTTAATCCCCTTTGATGAACGGATCGCAACGTCGCCAGTGTGGAGAAAGTTCCTTTCAATCTTTTTAGCGGCGCCGATGAAGGGATCGGCGCGGGAACCGTCAGGGTTTCCGCGAGGCGGCGGCCTGCTTGAGCAGGAGGTCCTTGGCCTGGTTGATGCGGGCGGCGAGGAAGGCCGAGCCGCCGGCGTCGGGGTGGACCGATTTCATCAATTTGCGGTGCGCCGATTTGATCGCCTCGGCGCTGGCGCCCGGCTCAAGGCCCAGGACCTGATAGGCTTCCTCGAGCCCGCTCAAGCCCCTGGTGGGCTGGCTGTCCTGTTGGGCGTCCTCGCCCGGGTCCATACCGAATTCGGCGGCGAAATAATCGCGCCAGCCGGCCCGGTTGGCGTCGAGCCAGCTTTGGTAGAGCGCCATGGAATCGGGGTCGTCGCTGATCTCGTCGTAAAGCGCCCAGCATTCGGCGGCGGAAAGATCGGACAGTTCGCGCCCCGCGAAATGGCCGGCCCGGACCTTGCCCGAGACGGTGCCCGTCTCATGGTCGAGGCGCATGTCGAAATGATCAGAGGAGACCGAGGAGGCGTTGTTGGGGCTCGAAAAACCCGATCCGAAATCGATGGGCCCGAGCCGGCCCCGCATCAAAAGCCCGATGCCGCCGGCGGCCAGAAGGCTGGCGATGAACATCTGCCCGCGCACACCCAGAAAGGCTGCTCCGGCCAGAAGAACCCCGCTCACCACCCAGCGCAGGGAACGCACCAGCCGGCGGATTTCGCCGCGCATGAAAAGCGAGCCCAGATAGATCGCGAGCAGGGCGAGGGCGCCGATGAGGACCAGCCAGGTCATGAGAGCTGTTCGAGCAGCAGCCGCGCCGTCCCGCCTCCCTGTAGCTTGAGCGCCGCGCGTCCGCCGCTGGCATAGGCCGCGACGGCGCGCAAAAGCGCGGCCAGTTCGCCCGCCGCTCCCGCGTCGAAACGGGCGTAAGCGCCTTTCGAGAGGCGGGCGAATTCCTTGAATGCGGTCTGGGCCACGCCGTCATGACCTTCCTGGAAGAGAAAGATCGGAGAGCCCAGAAGGCCCAGTTCGCCGGCCTTTTGGGCGAGCTTGTCGACGTCTTCCTCCATGGCGTCCCCGACATAGACAACGGCGTTGATCTTTTCGCGCTTGTGCTCTGTGCGGGCGTGGGAGAAGACCTTGGAAATCTGGGTGTGGCCGCCCCGGCAATCGATGCCGGTCATCATCTGCGCGAGGGCCCTGGCGTCCGAGACCCAGCGCGAGGCGCGGCACTCGCCGAACCCGCGGAAATAGATGAGCTGGACGTCGAGCCCGCCGGTCCGCGCCACGGTTTCGAACATCTCGCCCTGCAATTGGCAGGCTAGATCCCAGGTGGGCTGCCGGCTCATCGTCGCATCGAGCGCGAACAGCAGGCGTCCACGCTGGTCGGGCGCCCCGGCCTGGCGCGCATCGGTCATGGCGCCGACCTTGGCAAGAAAATCGGCGATATCGGCGCTCCGCGTCTTTTCGGAGGCCGGTCTGTCTTCGGATTTGCGGGTCGGGGTCTTGTCGGCCACGGCCTCTCCTTTCGCTTTTGAATATGGGACGGCGCGCGAGGCGCTGCAAGGCCACACAGCCTGCTTGTGTTCGCCCCCGATATGCTGCAAAAGGAGGCAGACGCTTTGATTGCCGGGCCAAGCCACCGATTATGCCGATATCATCGAAGGGCTTTGCCCGGGTCAGCCTTGCCCTCATCATCGTCGGTGTCCTGGCGCTGATCGGCATAGTGGGCACGACGATATGGCTGGTCGAGCGCACCCAGGTCCATTTCGAGGATGTGGCCGAGGCGCGCGAAACGCGCGGGATTGCCGTCGAATTGCGCAATCTGCTCCAGGATGTCCAATCGAGCCAGCGCGGCTATCTGCTGACCCTCGATGAAATCTATCTCGAACCCTATCAGCACGCGCTGGGGGGAATCGAGGGCGCCTATGGCCGGCTTGCCACGGCGCTCGAACCCTATCCGGAATTCGCGGATATGCTCGAGAGCCTGCGTGCCGATATCGACACCAAGCTCACCGAACTGGCGCGGACCATTGCGTTGGCACGCGAGGAGCAGGTGGCCCAGGCGATCGCCGTGGTGAGAACCGACACCGGCGAAGTGGTGATGGGGCGCATACGCCAGGCGCTCGACGGGGTGATCGAAGCGGCCGACATGCGCACCTTCGGCGGCGTACTCGACCAGCGCGGCGCGGCCGGTGCCCTGCGCCTCGTGGCGCTGATCGCGGCGCTGGTGATCGTGGGTGTCGTGGGCGGGGCGGCCTGGCTGGTGCTGCGTTATACCCGCGAACTCGACTTCGCGCGCAGCGAAGTGGAAGGGCTCAACCGCGACCTCGAGGTTCGCGTGGCCGAGCGCACGGTGGACCTGCGCCGCGCCAATGAGGAGGTGCAGCGCTTCGCCTATATCGTGACCCACGATCTGCGCGCGCCGCTGGTCAACATCATGGGCTTTACCTCCGAGCTCGAAGCCGCGCTGGGCCCGATCAACGCGCTAGTCGAGAGCCATCCGGAAAACCCCGAAGATCCGGTTCTCGCCGAAGCGCGCCAGACCGCGCAGGAGGACCTGCCCGAGGCTATCGGGTTCATCCGCTCGTCGACCCGCAAGATGGACGGGCTGATCAACGCCATTCTCAAGATTTCACGCGAGGGGCGGCGCGACCTCAAGGCCGAGCGCATCGACCTTCAGGCGCTGACCGAGGGTGCCGTGGCCGCCGTCCGTCACCAGATCGACGAGACGGGAGGCGAGGCGAGCGTTACGGTCAGCACCCCGCCGGTGTTTTCCGACAGACTGGCGCTCGAACAGATATTGGGCAATCTTCTCGACAATGCGATAAAGTACAGGCATCCCGACCGGCCCATCGAAATCGCCGTGGAAGGCCGGCAGGAGCGTGACGGGCGCGTCGTGATCGATGTGCGCGACAATGGACGCGGCATCGCGCCAGAAGACCACGAACGCGTGTTCGAGCTGTTCCGCCGCTCGGGCAACCAGAGCGTTCCCGGCGAGGGGATCGGGCTGGCCCATGTGCGCATCATGGCGCGCAACCTCGGCGGCGATATCGAATTACACTCTAATCAGGATCACGGAACGACCTTCACAGTGATCATTGCGCCCGACCTGCGCGTCATTACCAGGAGTAAGGCTTGACCATGGCCGATGCAAAACCCGTTACCATTCTCATGATCGAGGACGATGAGGGCCATGCGCGCCTCATCGAAAAGAATATCCGCCGCGCCGGGGTGAACAATGAGATCATCCCCTTCGTCAACGGCACCGATGCGCTCGAATTTCTGTTCGGCCCGGACGGAAGCGGGGAAGTGAGCGCCCATCGGCACCTTCTGATCCTGCTCGATCTCAACCTGCCCGATACCACGGGTGTCGCGATCCTCGAAAAGGTGAAGGCCAACGCGCACACCAAGCGCACCCCGGTGGTGGTTCTGACCACGACCGACGACGAGCGCGAAATCCAGCGCTGCTACGATCTGGGCGCCAATGTCTATATCACCAAGCCGGTCGACTATGACGGCTTTGCCAATGCGATCCGCCAATTGGGATTGTTCTTCTCGGTGATGCAGGTTCCGGAGACCGCATAAGGCAAATGCCAAACAGCCCGGCCAAGATTTTATACGTCGACGACGATCCGGCCCTCGGGCGCCTGGTGCAGAAGGTGCTGGGACGGCAAGGCCGCGACATCGTGCACGTGACCTTTCCGCAAGCGGGGCTGGAGCGGCTCGCGGTGGGCGATATCGACGTGCTGGTGCTCGATCATTACCTGGCCGAGGGCACCGGGCTCGAAATGCTCAAGGACGTCGCGGCCCGCGAGGATGCACCGCCGGTGGTTTACGTCACCGGCTCGACCGAGGCGGCGATCGCCGTGGCCGCGCTCAAGGCGGGGGCGGCCGACTATGTGCTCAAGACCGTGGGCGAGGATTTTCTCGAGCTTTTGAGCAGCGCCATCGAGCAGGCCATCCAGACCTCGCGGCTCCACAGGGCCCGCGAGCGGGCCGAGCGGGAGACGCGCGAGGCCAAGGAACGGGCCGAACTGGCGCTGGCCGAGGTCAACCACCGCGTCGCCAATTCGCTCGCGCTGGTCGCGGCCCTTGTCCGGATGCAGATGTCGGCGGTTGCCGACCCCGCCGCCAAGGAGGCGCTGGCCGAAACGCAGGGGCGGATTTCGGCGATCGCGGGCATCCACCGGCGGCTGTACACCACCGACGACGTGCGGTTCGTCGATATCGACGCCTATCTGGGCAATCTGGCCAGCGACATCCAGGCCACCATGAGCCTGGACGGTTCGGGCGCCGATATCAAATTGCTGGCCGAACCGCTGCGCATGCCCACCGACAAGGCGGTTTCGGTGGGGGTGATCGTCAACGAATTGGTGACCAACGCGGCCAAATACGCCTATCGCGACCGCGAGGCGGGGGAAATCCGCGTGCGGGCGAATCAGCTCGAACCGGGCAAGATCGAGATCATCGTCGAGGACGACGGAATCGGCTGGATGGGCGAGGGCAAGATTCATGGCACGGGCGTGGGCTCGCGTGTCATCGCCGCGACGGCGAGCGGACTGGGCGCGACGCTGGCCTATGAGACAGTGCCGCGCGGCACGCGGGCAAGGCTGCAGATCGAGATTTAGGCTCGGGTGGCGTAGGCCGCCGCTGGACCCCGGGAATAAATCCCGGGGTGACAAGGGAGTGAGTGGGGCGAAGGCGTTTTCCCGCACTCATCGTATCGCCCCGGACTTGATCCCGGCTCTTGGGCCGGGATAACCCTTGGTGGGATGGGCGCTGGCGACGTGCAAGTCGGAGCGCTAGAGGGCAGGAATCGACCTAAAGCAAGACGTCCTGGGCAAGTTGTGTCGTATCCAAAAAGCAGTCATTTAAAGGTTTGAAAATGATGGTGGCTACGCGCGCCCTCATATTAACTAGAGGGAAGCAGGTACCAAATGCCGATCGGTGAACATCCCAGCTTCAATCGACCGCTAGTCTCCACTTCTCTTTGGCGCTACACTGACCTTTCGAAATTTGTTGACCTAATCACGTCACGTCAGCTTTGGCTGACGAACGCAGAAATTTTAGCTTCCGACGATCCTTATGAAGGGCGGCCGGGGCCAATCCGCTTCCCTCATAGGATTTGGAAAAGTATCGAGGAAGTGCCCGAAGAGCTTCGGGTGCAAATCCTTAGTATTTACGGACGAGACGAGCACAGCACTCCGCAGTCCGCATTTATGTCTTGGGTCATGATCGAGGAGCAGAGCTGCTTATTTACACAGTTTGGACGTCGCAACTACTACATGAACTGCTGGCACGCAGCGCCACACGAGTCCATTGCGATGTGGAAAATCTATGCCTCTCCGGGTGCAGGAGTGGCCATCGTCAGCAACGGAGCGAGGCTTGAGGCTGCCTTGGCTTCGAACTCTCAACAGCTTAATCTTGGTGCTGTGCGATACGAAGATCCAAATACATTCCAGATCGGGAATTCGAATGCGTTCGATACGCTGATGGTCAAACGTACAAGCTATTCGTACGAGCAGGAGGTCAGGCTTGTGTATTGGGATACTAAGGATGCCCATGACCCTCTACCCGATTTTTCGTGGAACGAGGAGACAATGCGCTTCGACAACATCGTCGAAGATCATCGTCCGTTGAAGCCTGGTCTCTCTCTGCAGTGCGATATTGACGTGTTGATCGAGCGGGTGATCATTTCGCCGTTCGCGCCATTATGGTACTTGGAAATGATCGAGAGACTTAAAAAGCAGTTGGGTTTCCAGTTTCCCGTCGCTGCCTCTAAACTCCTTGAGGTTCCACCAGTAATTCCCTAGGCGACAATCATTGCTCAATTTACGCAGGGAGTGCTCGATTAGAAATCTTGCATAAAAGCCGCCATTCCGTTTCCCACCCCATTCTGATTCCATCGTCGAGTAGCCGGCGATACCAAGCGGTCATCCGTGGTGAGCGAATGGTCGCTTTGCCGGAAGCGAAGAGAGACAGCCCGGCAACAAACGGTCTGTTCTTCTACGAGGCAAATGCGGTCTGTTCGGCGTGAGATACGGCCGGGTGGCCTTTGCGCAGGGCATTGCCGATGATGAGGAGGACCGGCTTTTGCAGGTCTGTTCTCGCCATGGCCTCGGGCAGATCCTTGAGGCAGGTGTGGATGATCGTTTGGCCGGGGCGGCTGATGTCGCTCGCAATGGCGGCGGGCGTATCTGGCGGCATGGCTTTGGCGATCAGCCGAGCGGCGATGTCGGCGGTGTTGCGGCCGGCCATGTAGTAAACATGGGTGGTGCCGGGATCGCTCAGGGCATGCCAGTCCAGGTTCTCGGGCAGGCCGCCATGGCGCGAATGCCCGGTGATAAAGCGGACCGATTGGGCGCAGTCGCGATGGGTCAGCGAGGTCTTGAGGGTGGCCGCCAGCGCGAAGGCGGCACTGATGCCCGGGACGATTTCGACGTCTATATGTTCTGCTTTAAGAGCCTCGATCTCCTCGCCGGCACGGCCGAAAATCATCGGATCGCCGGATTTGAGGCGCACGACATGACGGCCCTGCCTGGCCAGCGAGATCATTGTCGCGTTGATGTCCTCCTGCCTGCAACTGGGGCGGCCGCCGCGCTTGCCCACCAGAATGCGCTTGGCCTCGCGTCGCGCCAGTTCGAGCACTTCGTCGGACACGAGATCGTCGAACAGGATGACGTCGGCCGCCTGCAAGGCGCGGACCGCCTTGATCGTCAGATATTCCGCATCGCCCGGCCCCGCGCCAACCAGGGTGACTTTTCCGGGCCGGGCGCTGCTCGCCTGGCCGAGCCATTTGGCAATTTGGCTCGGATCAGGCGGTGACATAAAGGCGGCCTCGGACAGGCGCTCCCAGAAGGCGCGGCGCTGCGGTCCATGATCGAGCAGGGCGCCGACCCGATCGCGCACGGCACTGGCCACATTGGCCCAGCCGGCCAGTGCCGGCGGCAGCAGCATTTCAATGCGCCGCCGCACGGCCTGGCCAAGAATGGGCGCCGCCCCGGCGGTCGAGATGCCGACCACAAGGGGGGAGCGATTGACGATGGCGCCGAACTGGAAGCTGCACAGCGCGGGCTTGTCGATGACGTTGAAGGGCACGCCCATGGCTCTGGCATGATTGGCGAAAGCCAACCCATCGGGCTCGTTGCAATCGCCAACGGCCATCGCCAGCGTGCTCCAGTCGGCTGACCGCCAATGTGCCCGGTGCAGCGTAGCCTGCCCGGCCTGGGCCAATGCCATCATTTCGGCGCAGCATGCGTCGTGATCGGCAAAGACCTGAACCTGCGCGCCGGCCGCGGCGAGCAATTCGGCTTTCCATGCAGCGGTTTCCGAGCCGCCGGCGACCAGCACGCGTTTGGTGGTCAATGTGTAGAAGACCGGCAGGGTCGCCAGCTCTGCCATGCGGGGCGCTCTGGCCCCATTGCGGGTTTGCGACACGATATGCATTTGCCGGTCTCCTGGTTTTGCCGGGGCTTACTCGGCCGGAACCGGCGCGGTCTTGCGAGCCGCGCGGCCATGGTCCGCCGGCTGCCGCCGTGGCGCGGTGCGGGAGTGGGTGGCATAGAGGGTGAGGCCGACGAAGCTCAGTCCGCCGACCAGATTGCCGACAATGGTGGGGATTTCATTCCAGACCAAATAGTCCATGATCGAGAAATTGCCGCCCAGCATGATGCCCGAGGGGAACAGGTACATGTTCACGATGGAATGCTCGAAGCCCATGTAGAAGAACAGCATGATGGGCATCCACATGCCGATGACCTTGCCGGAAACCGAGTTCGACATCATGGCGGCGACGACGCCGGTCGACACCATCCAGTTGCAGAGAACTCCCCGAACGAACAGGGTCAGCATGCCGGCCGCGCCGTACTCGGCATAACCGACGGTACGGCCCTCGCCGATATGGCCGATGGCCTGGCCGACGGCATTGGGCTCCTGGCTGAAGCCGAAGGTGAAGGTTATGGCCATCAATACCGCGACGGTGAAGGCGCCGGCGAAATTGCCGGTAAAGACCAGGCCCCAATTGCGGAGCAGGCCACCCATGGTGACGCCGGGGCGCTTGTCGATCAGTGCCAGGGGCACGAGCGTCATGACGCCGGTCAGCAGGTCGAAACCCATCAGATAGAGCAGGCAGAAGCCGACCGGGAAGAGAATGGCTCCAGCCAGGGGCTGGCCGGTCTGTACGTTGATGGTGACGGCGAAAGCCGCGGCCAGCGTGAGAATGGCACCGGCCATATAAGCGCGGACCAGTGTGTCTCGCGTCGACATGAAGACCTTTGCCTCGCCGGCGTCGATCATCTTTTTCACGAAGTCTTTGGGAATGACATAGTCCATGGAAGTCTCCTGAGGGGGTGGGGATCAGGCGGCGGTTGCCGCTTGCAGAATGGATGCGTCGATGAAGAGGCGGCCATTTTCGGCCCGCATGGGGTACGTCCGCACCGCGCCGTCGTCGGCGCCCTGGGCCCGGCCGGTTTCAAGCGAAAAGACCCAATTGTGCAGCGGACAGGTGACCTGGTTGCCATGCACGATGCCCTGGCTCAGCGGGCCGCCTTTGTGGGGGCATTTGTCGTCGATGGCGAAAACCTCGTCGGTAGCGGTGCGAAACACGGCGATGCGGCCGAGTGGGGTGGCGATGCAGCGGGCGCCCCGGCGTGGCACGTCGGCCAGCGCGCCGATTTCGATCCAGGTGATGGGGCTCATGTCGGTCATGGCGCTCACTCCGCTGCCTGGAGCATGGCGAGATCGGCCATGGCCGCGAATTCATGGGCGTCCTTGCCGTTGACGCGCTCTTCCCACGGATCGACCTGGGCGAATTGCTGGGAATAGACGAAGCGGTCGAACAGCGTCCGGCGCCTGGCCAAATCTTCGACGATTGCGGCCTTGATCGAGGGGATGCCGACGCGCTGCATCCATTTGTAGATGCGTTCGAGATAGCGGCCCTGTTCGCGATAAAGCTGGGTCAGGGCGGCGATGATCTCGATGGCTTCGTCTTCGGTTCGGGCGTGGCCCAGAACTTCGGTGCCGCGAATGTCGAGGCCCGCGGCGCCGCCGAAATGAATCTCGTAGCCACTGTCGACGCAGATGACGCCGATGTCCTTGCAGGTGGCCTCGGCGCAGTTGCGCGGGCAGCCGGACACGGCCAGCTTGAGCTTGGCCGGGGTCCAGGAGCCCCACATGAACTTCTCGATCTTGATGCCGAGCCCGGTGGAATCCTGGGTGCCGAAGCGGCACCAGTCGGAGCCGACGCAGGTCTTGACCGTGCGCAAGCCCTTGGCATAGGCGGCGCCCGACACCATGCCGGCGGCGTTCAGATCGGCCCAGACGGCGGGCAGGTCCTCCTTTTTGACGCCGAGCAGGTCGATGCGCTGGCCGCCGGTGACCTTGATGGTGGGGATTTCGAACTTTTCCGCCACATCGGCGATGGCGCGCAATTCCTTCACATTGGTGATGCCGCCGAACATGCGGGGCACCACCGAATAGGTGCCGTCCTTCTGGATATTGGCGTGGACACGCTCGTTGATGAAACGAGACTGGCCATCGTCCTGGTATTGGCCGGGCCAGGTGGCGATGAGGTAGTAGTTGAGCGCGGGCCGGCATTTGGCGCAGCCGCAGGAGGTGGTCCAGCCCAGCTCCTGCATGACGGCGGGAATGGATTTGAGGTTCTGCGCGACGATGAGGCGGCGCACTTCGTCATGGCCGAGGTCGGTGCAATTGCACATGGGCTGGATGGCGGCGGGGTTATAGGCATCGCCGATCGTCGCCATCAGCAGTTTTTCAACGAGGCCGGTGCAGGAGCCGCAGGAGGCCGAGGCCTTGGTGTGGGCGCGGACATCGTCGAGCGAGGTCAGGCCCTTGGCGGTAATGGCATCGGTGATCCTGCCCTTGCAGACGCCGTTGCAGCCGCAGATTTCGGCATCGGCGGGGAGCGCTGCCACGGCGGCCAGCGGATCGGCGGCGGCACCGCCGCCATAGGACTGGCCGTAGATCAGCGTGTCGCGCATCTGGCTGATGTCGGTGCCGCGCTTGATGAGATCGAAGAACCAGGCGCCGTCGCCGGTTTCCCCATAAAGCACCGTGCCGATGATCTTGTTGCCGGCGAGCACGACGCGCTTGTAGATGCCTGAGGCGGCATTGCGGAGCACGATCTCTTCGCGGCCCTCGCCCTCGGCGAAATCGCCGGCCGAATAGAGGCTGACCCCGGTCACCTTGAGTTGGGTCGCCGTCTTGGGGGCGGCGAAGGCGGCAGGTTCGCCGACGAGCGTTTTGGCCGCGACTTTAGCCATGTCGTAGAGCGGGGCGACGAGGCCATAGACGGCTCCGTCGTGCTCGACACATTCGCCCAGGGCCAGGATGGCGGGGTCCGAGGTCTGCATGGAAGCGTCCACGACCACCCCGCGCTGGACTTCCAGGCCGGCATCGGTTGCCAGCCGCGTTTCCGGCCGGATGCCGGCGGCCATGACGACCAGATCGGCTTCGTACAGCGTGCCGTCGTCGAGAAGTACGGCTTCGACCCGGTCGGAGCCGAGAATGGCCTTGGTCTGGGCGCGACAGTGGATTTTGATGCCCCGGCGGGTCAGTTCGCGCTCGAGGAGATAGCCGGCCGCCGCATCGAGCTGGCGCTCCATCAAATGGCCGGCAAGGTGCAGCACGACGACCTGCATGCCGCGTTCGCGCAGGACGGCGGCCGCCTCCAGGCCCAGAAGGCCACCACCGATGACGACGGCACGGCCACTGGCCCGATCGGCGGCGGCGAGCATGGCATTGACATCGTCGAGATCGCGGAAGGCCCGCACGCCGGGCAGGTCACGACCGGCGATGGGGAGAATAAAGGGAGCCGAACCGGTGGAGATGACCAGCTTGTCGTAGGGTGTCTCGACGCCGTTGGCGAACACCGTCCTGGACCGGCGGTCGATTTTGGTGACGGCGTGGCCGAAACGGGTATCGACACCATTGGCCGCGTACCAATCGGCATCATGGGTGACGATGTCCTCGTAGGTCTTCTCACCCGCAAGGACCGGCGAGAGCATGATGCGGTTGTAATTGCCGCGCGGCTCGGCGCCGAACAGGGTCACCTCGTAAGTGTGGGGCGTCTCGAACAGATGCTCGAGCATGCGCCCGGAGGCCATGCCAGCACCGATGATGACGAGCTTTTCGGTCATGAAATCGACTGCTCTCGTTATGGCGGTCCTTGCCGGACCGCACGGCCAAAACGAAAACGCCGCCAACCGTCACGACCCGTCTCCCAAGGGAAGACCTGTCTTGATGGTTGGCGGCGTTGCCAGATGTGTCGGCGCCCGCCATTGGACGCCAGGAAATCACTGCGCCGGAGCGCTTGCAAAAGAAATTGCAGGAAGCGTGCCAGATTGCCTGCGCGGCAGAAAATCCAGCAAAATCAGGTCTATGAGGGGTTTGCGTCGATAAAGTCTAACGGCGGCAAAAAAGGTTTGCGCACAAGCCTGCAGCAAAATGCTTAATGTGTGGGCAGGTGGTACTTCTGGCCTGCGATATAATCATCAAGCCTGTCGAGGTCGAATTTCATGCCATCGAAGAAGCCGTCCGGCCCCAGCGTCAGCGCGCCGCCGGCAGCGCCAACCATGGTCGGCTCGGTCAGCGCGCCCTCGATCTTGGCATTGGCCGAGGGGATTGCGATGCCCTGTGCCGACAGCGCGGCGCGGAAGATATCGGGGCGATAGGTTGCGCGGGCCTTGGCGGCGTTTTCGGGCGTGTGTTCGACCTGACGCCACCGCACCATTTGGGAATAGAACCACATGGCATGGCTGATCCAGGGGAAATTGGCGGCACGCAGGAAGGGCACGAAAAATTCGTCGACCTGATGTTCTTCGCCGGGGCCGAAGAGCAGCCTGCCCGACAAGGGACGCAGCAAAAGCTCGGCGGGTAAGCCCAGGCGATCCTCGCGCGACAGGATTTCCGCGAGAGCGGGCATATTGTCCGGATCGCCGCACCAGCGGGCAGCACGGGTCGCGGCGCGGATGAGGGCGGCCAGTTGTTCGGGATAGCGATTGGCCCATTGGGCGCGGGTGCCGAGCACTTTTTCGGGGCTCAACCGCCAGATGGCCGACTTGGTGGTGACGATGCGGCCGATGCCGCGGGCCACGGCGACCGAGCTGAACGGTTCGCCCACGCAATAGGCATCGGTGCGGCGTGCAGCCAGAGCATCGGGCTGGAAGGGTGGCGGCACGATGACGATCTCGATATCTGTTTGCGGATCGATGCCCGAGGCCGCGAGCCAATAGCGCAATTCGTAATTGTGCCCGCTCTCGCGATGCACGACGCCAAAGCGCAGCGGCGGCAGGCCGCGTTGCTGGCGCTGGGCGATGACCCGGCGGAGTGCATGGCCCGTGCCGGCGGCCGAGCCATCCGTGGGTGCGCCGGCCGCAGCCATCTGCTCCCAGAGTTCGTTCGAAACGGTGATGGCATTGCCGCCAAGCCCCAGCGCCATCGGTGCGATAAGCGGTGCATCAAGCGGGGTCAGCCCCAAATTGGCGCTGAGCGGCATTGGGCCCAGCATATGGGCGGCATCGAAATGGCCGATAGCCACCCGGTCCCGAATATTGGCCCATGACGTCTCGCGCACCAGGCGCAGCTCCAGTCCTTCGGCCTCGGCAAAGCCCATGGCCTGCGCTGCGATCAGCACGGCGCTGTCCAGCAGCGGCACATAGCCCACGGTGATCTGCGTCAGTCCCATCTTCTCTCCTATGGCCCCAGAAGCTCGGCCGCTGTCACCAGGCTCTGAGCGATTTCGGCGATCTTGCGATTCTGGTTCATGGCCGTACTGCGCAGCAGGGCATAGGCCTCGTCCTCCGAGAGGCCGCGTGTGCGCATCAATATGACCTTGGCCTTGTCGATGACCTTGCGACCCTGCAATTCGGACCGCGCCGCCTCCAGCTCCCCTTGCATGCGGGAGAAGGCGCGAAACCGCAGAATGGCCATGTCGAGGATCGGCTTGACCCGGTCCTTGCGCAGGCCATCGACGACATAGGCCGAAACGCCGGCGTCCACGGCCGCTTCGATGGAGCTCAGGTCGGCCTTGTCGACGAACATGGCAATCGGCCGCTTGAGACTGCGCGAAAGGGCGAAAAAGTGCTCCAGCACGTCGCGATTTGGATTTTCGAGATCGATGATCACCACGTCGGGGGCGAGTGCGCCGATCTGGCTTGCAACATCGCCGATTTCGGTGATGACCCGCACATGTGCGTGCCCGGCCTCACGCAACCCGGCCTCGATGATAGAAGCGCGGATGGCGTTGTCATCGATGACGAGGATGGAAAGCGTGTCGGACATCACCCTGTTATTGCCGGATTTTGCCCGGCGGGCAATGAGCGTGGTTTGCTGTCTGACGCGGCTCTGTCTGTGATCGTGGAGGACACCCCGCCGCGCCAAAGGATGCGAATATCAGAACCCGCCGCCGGTCTTGAACCCGCCGCCCTTGAAGCCGCCGCCGGTTTTGAAGCCACCACCGCCGCCGAAGCCGCCACCGCGGGGGCGCGAGAAGCCGCCCCAATTGCCGCCCGAAGGCGGGCGGGGGGAAAAGCCGCCGGGAGGGACGGGGAAACCGCCCCGGCTTTTGGACGAGCGGGGGCGTTGGGTGGGAACGATGGGCCCCGACGTGCCGGACCAATCCTGGGAGTCGCGCCACTTGCCCCAATAGGTGGCCGCCGTCATGCCGCCCTTGAGGAAATCGGTGAGAAGATCGCCCACCAGCCGGTCCTCGCCGAAGCGCGAGCGCGGGTCGTCATAGCGCGATTTCTTGAATTCGAATTCGATGTCCTCAAGCTCGCGCCGGCGCGATTCCAGCGTCTTGAGACGGGCCCGTTCGTCGTCGAGTTCGACCTGTTCCTCGGCAATGCGGCGGCGGGCGTCTTCGATGCGGGCGACGATGGCGTCGTCTTCCTCGGTGCGCGTGGCGCGCGCTTCGGCCAACAGCTTTTCGATTCCCGTGCCCCGGATCGCCTCGGCGAGCATTTCGACCGCCTGCCCGAAGGCGGGGTCGCCCCCGTCGGCGATCTGTTTCTGGCGCTCGGTCAGCTCCTCGCGGGCGTCCTCATGGGTGAGCAGCTCGGCATCGATCGCCTCGACCCTGGCGCGGGCCGCCTCGATCTCGGTGCGCGCATCGCGCCCGCCGGCCGCGTCGAGCGCCGCTTTTTCCGTGTCCGCGATCTGGGCTTCCACGACCTCGACGTCGTCGGCCAGCCGCTCGGCGTGCTCGCGCAGCCGTTCGGGAATGGCGGTCAGCATGGCGTAATTGGCGCGCGCCTCGGTGTAGCGGACCAGCCGGGCCACCCAATCGTCGAGCATGCGCGTGATATTGCCGGCTTTATAGGCCGACGTTCCGTAGCCACGATCCCAGAGATAGGAAAACAGCGGATCGGAGCGGTAGGGCTCGCCCTTGGCGTCTCGGTCGGCCTCGGCCTGATCGGCCTTGCGGTCCGCTTCCAGGGCGGTGCGGTCGAGCTCCTCGCGTTGGGCGACAAGCTTTTCATAGTCCGTATCGGCGGCGAGCGCCGACGCGACCGGGGCCGAAAGGGCGTCGAGCTCGGCCTGGCGGCTTGCCGCGGTATCGAGCAGCGTCTGGCGTTCGGCGGTGAGCCCGGCCAGCGCAGCCTCGGTGTCGGCCAGCGTCTTTTCCATTTCGGCCATGGCCGCCGCATGCGCCTTGAGCATGTCGCGGGCCTTGCTTTCCGCCTGGGAAAGCGTGCCGGCCAATTCGTTCCTGACCTCGGGGGAAAGCCGCACGGTGGCAAGGGCGCGCAACTGCCCCAGTTCGGTCTCGCGCAGCTTGCCGGCCCGCTCGTTGGCGCGCGCGATGCGCTTGGTGATTTCGTCTTCCTCGCGCCTGATGTCGCGCAGCGCATCGTCGAGCGCGCGCATGGCCTGGGGTCCGCTTACACTCATTGCCGCCTCACCATTGGGTAATCGCTCCGTCGAGCACCGGCATGGTGTAGTCGGTATCAAGGAAGCCGTATTGTTTGACCCCCAGAACGTTGCGCTGGATGATGCCGTCGTCCTGCCGATCGGCGCGCACATTCTCATAGGTGATTTCGGGCACGCGGATCGCCCAGGTCGAAACGTCCTGGGTTTCGCCGGTTTCCTCATTGGTGACGGGCAGGGTCACCGCCTCGCCATCGGCGTCGAGCGCTTCGACTACGAGGTAGTAATTGGTCGCCGCCGTGTTGTTTTCCGGGAAGCGCCAGATGCCGGTGTCGCGTCCCGGCTCGTTGACGATGCGGATGGAATATTCGGCCAGAAGCGTCGAATGGATGGATTCCAGCTCATCGATGGCCGACAGCGCCGCATCGCGATCGCCTCGTTCGGCGGCGGCTTTGCCGCGCTCGACCCAGGGTTCGGCGATTTCCAGCGCCGACTGCACCTTGGTCTCGTTGAAGATGTTCTGGTAGAGCGTGTCCATCTGCGCGGGCAGGCCTTCGGCCAGCTCGATCCGCGCCGCTTCGGCGACGCCGGCCTGATAGGGGCGGTAAACGAAGAAATAGCCCCCCACGATCAGGACGAGCAGCGCGGCGACGATGAGCGCCGGCCGACCCCAGCGGACGCGGCTGACATAGAGCCGGGCCAGCCAAGTCGAGAAATTGTCAGGGGGCGGGGTATAGGTGAACCGGCTCTCGGCGAGGGCCTTGACGCCCTCGGCGAGGATATGGTCGGGCACCTCTATGCCTTGATCGTGATAGATCTTGCGCAGCCGCTCGATGAGCTGGGCTTCGCGCGCGCCGGCGCCCAACTCGCGGGCCACGAGGTTGTCCTCGTGGCGCAAGGTGTCCACGACGTCCATGGCGAGCATGACGTCGTCAAGCGGCGCCTTGCCCGCCTGCCCCGATATAGCCCCACCGCTGGTCATTGGCTGTTGCAACAGCTCCTATTGCGAGGCCACCAGGGCATTGCCCTGGGCGGCGAGCGTCGCCAGCCGCTTCTTGCCATCCTCGACGGCATCGCGGATTTCGACCGAATTCTTGGTCGCCTGGTCGCGCATCTCGGCGATGATGGTGTAGGAGTGCTCCTGGAAGTTGACGACGCTATCGACCAGCTTCTTGACCGCATCGGCGCGGATGGTGGGGCCGTAACCTGCCTTGAGCGCCTCTTCCTGCACCTTGCCGCCGATCTCGGAAAGCGTTTCCAGGCTCTGGCTCATGCCTTCCTTCATCGCATTGAGCGTTTCGGTCGATTCATGGAGACCGAACAGGCCCGTGAACGAGGCCGAGAGCGCGGTGAGCACCGTCTCATTGGTCGAAAAGAAGGAAATCGACTGCTGATAGACCCGCTCCTTGGCGTTGGTGGTCTGCATCAGCCGCGCCATGATCACTTCGGAGGTCGAATACGAGATCGTCAGGTTATCGGAAAGGTCCTTGGCGATCTGGTAGCGGCGCTCCTCGTTCTGAAGATCGCGCAGCTTTTCGTCACGCGCCATTTCCAGCCGCGCCCGGTCGGCCGGCGTGCCTTCGGTGAAGGCGGTGAGCGCCTCGGAGGCGGTGTTAAGCTCGTATTTGCGCTGTTCGAGCTGCTTGTCGGCGATTTCGAGCACTTCGAGCGCCATCACCTCGGCCTGCTTGAGCGCGCCGCGGAAATCGCGATAGGCCTCGAGGATGGTGTGCTCGCGGTCGATCTGGTCCTTGGTGTCTTTCGAGACGTCGAGATAGGTGTCGCGGATCTTGTCGAAGCGCGAAGCGATATCGCCGCGCGAAACCTTCATCCACACATTAGAAGCGCGCTCGAGCATGTCGAGCTTGCCGTCCTCGAGCTGGTCGACCATGCCCTTGGCGTCGTCGCGGATCGAGTTGAAGGATTTGGTGATGTCCTCGTAGCGCTCGCCCACATTCATGGACGCCACCTGGGTGCGGACCACTTCGTTGAAGGCGCTCGACTGGGTGAGGACACGGCCGATCAGGACCACTTTGGTGTCGTCGAGATGGGTGATTTCCGAAAGCAGGCCGGTGATCGGCGCTTCCTGGGGCTCGCCCTCCGGCCAGAGCCCCAATTCGCGGATCGCGCCCACCGCGCGGTCGAGATAGGCGAGAGGCTTGTCCATCACTTCGGTTGCCATTTGTCGTCGTCCCTGTTGTAACCTTTGACAGATGTGGTGCCATGATTCCGCCCGCCAAGGGAGAAGACAATTGCGCAAGCATCACAGGCGCCTGTTTTATCGCAACTGGTGCCAAAAAGCCGCATAAGGGCGACAGCAGGAAAACGAGGGGCCGGCGTGGATTTCGGAGGACGATACAGGGTCGCGGCGGGGCGCGGGGCGGTCTGGGCGGCGCTCAACGATACCGAAGTCCTCAAGGCCTGCATTCCGGGCTGCAAGCGGATCGACTGGGTGGCGGATGACGCGCTCGAACTCGAGGTCTCGGTCAATTTCGGCGTGGCGCACCCCACTTTCACCGGCGATCTGTTTCTTTCCAATGTTACGCCGGCCGAACGCTATACGCTGACCGGGCAAGGCCGAGGCGGATTGCTGGGCAAGGCGCAAGCTTCCGCCGATATCGAATTGGCCGATCTGGGCGCCGATACGCTCTTGAGCTTTGCGGCGAGCGGCGGCGCGTCGGGGCGGATAATGAGCATGGGCAAGGCGCTGATCGGCAATTCGGCGCAAAAGATCATCGACGGGTTCTTCGAGCGCTTCGGGGAAGCGATGGGGGCCCAGGTGTCGCCGCTGGAGGACTGACGCGTTAAGGCTCGCCGCAATCCCAAGATTTTTTGCCCAACTGGTCAAAAAACCGAAATTGACTATTGCGTCGGCCAGTTTTGCGCGATTGTATCTGGGGTTATCGTGCGCGGAAATGTCGCCGGCCATGGCCGGAGTTTCCGCAGCCCGGAAAAAGGGAGCATCGCATCATCATGTCCAAGACAAAATCGACTGGCCTGGCCGCTTTTGCCGGTATCGCGCTTGCAACGCTGATGGCCGGGACCGCACTGGCCGACGCCGCGCTCGTCTATGACGGCGGCGGCAAGTTCGACGCCTCGTTCAACGAATCCGCCTATAATGGCGCCCAGCGCTTCGCAGACGAGACGGGCGGGGCTTTCCAGGACCTCGAAATCAACGGCGATGCCCAGCGCGAGCAGGCCATCCGCCAGTTCGCGGCACGCGGCAACAACCCGATCGTTTTGCCGGGCTTCTCCTGGGAATCCGCCCTGCGTTCGGTCGCTCCCGATTTCCCCGACACATCGTTTTTGATCATCGACACGGTGGTCGACGATCTGCCCAACGTGCGCTCGGTGGTGTTCAAGGAGCAGGAAGGCTCGTTCCTCGTCGGCGTATTGGCCGCGATGGCATCGGAAACCGGCACCATCGGCTTCATCCCGGCCTTCGACTACGAACTGCTGCAGGCATTCGGGTGCGGTTACAAAGAGGGTGCGGCCTATGTCAATCCCGACATCGAAGTGATCGAAACCGCCATCGGCACGGGCTTTGACGCGTTCAACAACCCCGGCGGCGGCACCGAAGTAGCGCGCAGCCAGATCGACCGCGGCGCCGACGTCGTTTATCACGCCGCCGGTGGTGCCGGTGTCGGCGTGCTTCAGGCCGCGGCCGATGCCGGGGTTTACGGTATCGGGGTGGACTCCAACCAGAACCATCTCCATCCCGGCTCGGTACTGACCTCGATGGTCAAGCGCGTGGACGTCGCTGTCTATAATGCGCTCGAAGACTTCGCCAATGGCGAGTGGACGAGCGACGTGCAGGTGCTCGGTCTTGCCGAAGAGGGCGTGGGCGCAGCGTTCGACGAGAACAACGCCGATCTCATCACCGACGAGATGCGGACGGCAGTCGAAGAGGCGACCGCCGCGATCGTTGCCGGCGATATCGTGGTTCACGACTACCGGGACGATCAATCCTGCCCGGTCTGATGCTCCCTCGCTAAGGGAAAGGTCCGGCCATGGACACACCCAACGACACTCTCCAGCGGCCGCAGGCGGCCGCTGGGACCCCGCTTGCCATCGAACTTAAAAAGATCAACAAGCGGTTCGGGCCGGTTCACGCCAACCGCGATATCGACCTGGCCGTCAAACGCGGTTCGGTACACGGCATCGTGGGCGAGAACGGGGCGGGGAAATCGACGCTGATGTCGATCCTCTACGGCTTCTATCACGCCGACAGCGGCGAAATCCTGGTGAACGGGACGCCGGTCACCATCCACAATTCGTCCGACGCCCTGCATCTGGGCATCGGCATGGTGCACCAGCACTTCATGCTGGTCGACAATTTCACAGTGATCGAGAACGTCATTCTGGGCGCCGAGGATTCGGCGCTGCTCAGGCCCAGCGTCGACAAGGCGCGGCGCGAATTGCAGCGCCTGGCCGACGATTACGGGCTTAACGTGCCTGTCGACGCGGTGATCGAGGACCTTTCGGTCGGCCAGCAACAGCGCGTGGAGATATTGAAGGCGCTCTATCGGGGCGCCGATACGCTGATTCTGGACGAACCGACCGGTGTTTTAACGCCGGCGGAAGCCGATCATTTGTTCGACGTGCTGCGGACCCTGCGCGACGAGGGCAAGACGATCATCCTGATCACCCATAAGCTCAGAGAAATCATGGCCATCACCGATGCCGTCTCGGTGATGCGGCAGGGCCAGATGGTCGAAACGCTCGAAACCGCCAAAACGACGCCCGAACAGCTCGCCGAACTGATGGTGGGCCGCCGGGTGCTGCTGCGGGTCGACAAGGCGGCGGCCCATCCGGGCAAGGTGCTGCTCGATGTCAGCGATCTCACCGTCGCCGACGATGCGGGGGTCGAACGGCTCAAAGGCGTTTCGCTCCAGGTGCGGGCGGGGGAAATACTCGGGGTCGCCGGGGTGGCGGGCAATGGGCAATCGGAGCTGCTCGAGGCGCTGGCCGGCATGCGTCCGGCCAGATCGGGCACCATCCGCCTCAATGGCGAGGACGTGACCGCCGCAAACGAGGACAGCGCGGCGATCCTGCGCCGCAACGGGCTGGCGCACGTTCCCGAGGACCGTATCCGCATGGGGTTGGTCACCAATTTCTTCGAATGGGAAAACGCGATTCTGGGCTACCACGAAAAATATGGCGCGGGGCCGCTGCTCGACGTCAAGGCCGCCCGGGCCGAAGCCCAGCGCCATATCGAAAAATTCGATATCCGGCCGGCCAATACCGATCTCAAGACCGCCAATTTTTCCGGCGGCAACCAGCAGAAGATCGTCCTGGCCCGCGAGATGGAGCGCGATCCCGATGTGCTGATCGTCGGTCAGCCGACGCGCGGGGTCGATATCGGGGCGATCGAATTCATCCACAACCAGATCATCAAGATGCGCGACGCCGGAAAAGCGATATTGCTGGTTTCGGTGGAACTGGACGAAATCCGCTCGCTCTCGGACCGGATCGTCGTGCTCTTTGACGGCAATATCGTGGGCGAAGCCGATCCCGCGACGGCAGACGAGGGCGAACTGGGCCTGCTGATGGCCGGCGTCAAATCCGGCGAAACGCGCACAGCCGAGGCCAATCCATGAGCGGTTCCATGCCCTTGCCCCGCTGGGTCGATATCATCCTGTTGCCGGTGCTCAACGTCACGCTGGCTTTCATCATCGGCGGCATCGTGGTGCTGGCGGTGGGTGAAAACCCCATCGAAGCCGTGCAGATCATGCTCTATGGCGCGTTCGGGTACGGCTATGGGTTCGGGTTCACCCTCTACTACACCACCAATTTCATCTTCGCGGGGCTGGCGGTGGCCGTCGCCTATCATGGCGGGCTGTTCAATATCGGCGGCGAGGGACAGGCCTATGTGGGCGGGCTGGGCGCCATCCTCGTGGCGCTGGCGGTGGGTGGCCTGCATTGGGCCTTCGCGCTGCCCTTGATCATGATTTCGGCGGCGCTGTTCGCGGGTGCCTGGGCGTTCATCCCCGGCTGGCTGCAGGCCAGGCGCGGCTCGCACGTGGTGATCACCACCATCATGATGAATTTCATCGCCACATCGATGATGAGCTACATCATCTCGCGGATTTTGAAGCCCGAAAACGTCAATTCCGACGAGAGCGCCCGGATCGCCGAAATCACCCGCGTGCCGTTTCTGTCCGAATGGATACCGCTGCTGCGCAACACGCCGGCCAATATCTCGTTTTTCATCGCGCTTCTGGCGCTGGTGGGCGTCTACATCCTCATCTGGCACACCAAATTCGGCTATGCGCTGCGCACCATGGGCCATAACGGCACGGCGGCGCGCTATGCGGGCATGTCCAACGCCCGGCTGATCATGGTGACCATGGCGATTTCCGGCGCGCTGGTCGGGATGGTCGCTGTCAACGATACCGCCGGCGCCCATGGCCGCCTGCTTTTAGGCTATGTCGCGGGCACCGGGTTCGTGGGCATCGCCGTGGCCTTCATGGGCAAGGCGCACCCGATCGGGGTGGGCCTCTCGGCGCTGCTGT
The DNA here is from genome assembly GCF_036662815.1 of Pelagibacterium mangrovi. Taxonomy (NCBI): domain Bacteria; kingdom Pseudomonadati; phylum Pseudomonadota; class Alphaproteobacteria; order Hyphomicrobiales; family Devosiaceae; genus Pelagibacterium; species Pelagibacterium mangrovi. The sequence continues at coordinate 30,046 of NZ_JBAFXA010000008.1, forward strand.
TCGGGGTGCTCTATCAGGGTGGGCAGGAGCTGGCCTTTACGATGCCCACGATCACCCGCGAGATGATCGTCACCATCCAGGCGTTGGTGATCCTGTTTACCGGCGCGATGAGCAATATGCTGCGCAGCCCGGTGGAATTTGCTTTCATGGCCGCCCGATCTCGGCGCGAGCCCGACCGGGTAACCGAAGAGAAGGAGGCGTAAGGCATGGAAGACCTCATCTCCGTTCTCATCACCACCATCCGCGTTTCGACCCCGCTGATCCTGGCGTGTCTGGCCGGGCTCTATTCCGAGCGCGCCGGGATCGTCGATATCGGGCTCGAGGGCAAGCTGTTGGGCTCGGCCTTCGGCGCGGCGGTGGTGGCGGCGCTGACCGGCAATGTGTGGCTGGGGCTGTTCGCGGGGATCGGCGTGTCGCTGGTCTTTTCGGCTATCCATGGGCTGGCCTCGATCAATTTTCGCGGCAACCAGATCATTTCCGGCGTGGCGCTCAATTTTCTGGCTTCGGGGCTGACGGTGTTTCTCGGCGGAGCATGGTTCGGGCGCGGTGGTAACACGCCCCCGCTCACCGGCGACGCACGCTTCTACGGCATCCGACTACCCTTCGCCCAGGAACTGGCCGGCGTTCCGGTGATCGGGCCGATCTATTCGGGGCTGCTTTCGGGCCACACCATCCTCACTTATATCGCCTTCCTCGCCGTGCCGGCGACGGCATGGGTGCTCTGGCGCACGCGGTTCGGGCTGCGGCTGCGGGCGGTGGGCGAAAATCCCAAGGCGCTCGATACCGCCGGCATGTCGGTTTCCTGGCTGCGCTACAAGGCGCTGATGATCACCGCCGTGCTGGTGGGCATGGGCGGGGCGTATCTGTCGACCGCGCAGGCGGCGAGCTTTTCGCGCGAGATGAGCTCGGGCCGCGGCTATATCGCGCTCGCCGCGCTGATCTTTGCCAAGTGGAAGCCTTATCCGGCGCTGGGGGCATGCCTGTTGTTCGGGTTCCTCGAGGCGTTGCAATATCGTTTGCAGGGCGTGTCTTTGCCCATCATCGGGCTTGTGCCGACCCAGGCGATGCAGGCTCTGCCCTATGTGCTGACCATATTGCTGCTGGCCGGGTTCGTGGGACGGGCCATCGCGCCCAAGGCTTCGGGCCAGCCCTATGTCAAGGAGCGCTGAGGTGCGGCTTTCGGGCGAGGACCAGACGCTGTTCGAAGCCGCCGAGGCCGTTCGCGCCAGGGCTTACGCGCCCTATTCGGGCTTTTCGGTTGGCGCGGCGATCCTTGCCGATGACGGGAAAATCTATAGCGGGTGCAATGTCGAGAATGCCGCCTACCCGGTCGGCAATTGCGCCGAGCCTTCGGCCATCGCCGCGATGATCGCCGGCGGGGGTAAGCGGATCGAAAAGATTTTCGTCACCGGCCCCGGCGCAACCCCGGTTACGCCCTGCGGAGGATGCCGCCAGCGTATTCGCGAGTTCGCTTCGCCCGAGACGCCGATCATCTGCCTTGGAGTGGAGGGGGAGCCGCTTCATACGACGCTGGGGGAATTGCTGCCCCATTCCTTCGGCCCGGAGTTCCTGGGGCGTTAAACAGGCATACGCACATGGCGAAAGCGATAAAGACCATCCGCAAGCTGGCGGGCGATGAGCCCGTAGAGGCAGCGCTGATCCTGGGCTCCGGGCTCTCGGAGATTGGCGACCTTCTCGAAGACAGGGTGGCGATCCCGTTTGCCGAGTTGAAGGGGTTCCCGCAGGGCGGGGTGTCGGGACATGGCAAGGAGTTGCTGGTTGGGCGGATGGGCGGCAAGCGACTGGCCATCCTTACCGGCCGGCAGCATTATTACGAGCATGGAGACCCGGCCGCCATGCGTCCGGCGCTCGAAACGCTGGACGAGCTTGGCGTCAAGACGCTGCTGCTCACCAATTCGGCCGGCTCGCTGGACCGCGACGTCGCGCCGGGCAATCTGATGCTGATCGCCGATCACATCAATTACGCGGGGGTCAATCCGTTGATCGGGGAAGCGACCGATGGGCGGTTCGTCAACATGGTCGACGCCTATGATCCCGAACTGCGTGCCGCGACCCATGCGGTGGCCTCCCGCCTCGAAATCGCCCTCAAGGAGGGCGTCTATATGTGGTATTCTGGCCCGAGCTTCGAGACGCCCGCCGAAATCCGCATGGCCCAGACGCTTGGCGCCAACGCGGTGGGGATGTCGACGGTGCCCGAGGTGATCCTGGGGCGGTTCCTGGGGATGCGGGTCTGGGCGTGTTCCTCGATCACCAATATGGGGGCGGGGATGGCGGCCGAGACCATCTCGCACGAGCAGACCAAGGACGTCGCCAGATATGGGGCCGAGAAGTTCAAGCGCCTGATCCCGGCGCTAGTGGAGGAGATATGAGTCTCAAGATCGTCGATACGCCCGCGCCTGGTGTCAGCCACAAGCGCAACCCCGGCTTTCCGCTCGACCTCGATTGGGTGGGGCGGGTGCGGATGAACCGCTCGGCGCTGGAGCGCCGCGCGTCGACCATTGGGGCGCGGCGGACGGTCAAGAAGGAATATCAGCTCGCCTGGCTCCTGAAGGCCGTGTCATTGATGGATCTGACGACGCTCAATTCCGACGATACCAAGGGCCGGGTCGAGCGGCTGTGCGCCAAGGCGCGCAATCCCATCCGCGCCGATCTGATCGAGGCGATGGGGGTGAGCCATCTGGGGATCACGCCGGCGGCGGTGTGCGTCTATCACAATTTCGTCGCGACGGCGGTCAAGGCCCTGGAGGGGACCGATATCCCGGTCGCGGCGGTGTCGACGGCTTTTCCGCACGGACTGACGCCGCTCAAGATCAGGCTCGCCGAGATCGAGGCCTCGGTCGAGGACGGGGCCAGGGAAATCGATATCGTCATCGAGCGCGGCATGGTGCTGGAGGGCGATTGGCAGGGGCTTTACGACCAGGTGAAAGCCATGCGCGCCGCCTGCGGCGATGCCCATATCAAGACCATTCTGGGGACGGGGGAGCTGGCGACACTCACCAATGTCGCCAAGGCTTCGTTGGTCTGCATGTTGGCCGGGGCCGATTTCATCAAGACCTCGACGGGCAAGGAAAAGACCAACGCGACGCTTTCGACCTCGCTGGCCATGATCCGCATGATCCGCTGGTTTTTCGAGGAGACCGGCATCGAGATCGGCTACAAACCGGCCGGCGGGATTTCCAAGGCCAAGGACGCGCTCACCTATCTGGCGCTGATGAAGGAAGAACTGGGGGCGCACTGGTTGCAGCCCCATCTGTTCCGGTTCGGGGCGTCCTCGCTTTTGACCGATATCGAGCGCCAGATCGAACACGGCGTCACCGGCCGTTACGCCGCCGATTACCGCTTCGCGATGGCCTGAGGGATTTGTTTCATGAGCAAGGTGGCTGAAATTTTCGAGACCCTCGAATACGGCCCGGCGCCCGAGGCGGCGGGGCCGGCGCTGGACTGGCTGGAAAAGCATGGGCGCAAGTTCGGGCACTTCATCGACGGCGGGTTCACCAAGCCGGGCAAGACCTTCGTTTCGGCCAAACCGGCCAATGGCGAAAAGCTCGCCGACGTAACCGAGGGCACCAAGGGTGACGTGGACAAGGCCGTCAAGGCGGCGCGCGCGGCGTTTCCGGGCTGGTCGGCGCTCTCGGGCTATGAGCGCGCGAAATATCTCTACGCCATCGCGCGGCAGATCCAGAAGGAAAGCCGGCTGTTCGCGGTGCTCGAAACGCTCGACAATGGCAAGCCGATCCGCGAGACGCGAGATATCGATATCCCGCTGGTCGCGCGGCATTTTACCCATCATGCAGGGTGGACGCAGCACATCGGGAAGAGCTTTCCCGAGCATGTGCCCTATGGGGTGTGCGGGCAGATCATTCCGTGGAATTTCCCGCTGCTGATGCTGTCCTGGAAGATCGCGCCGGCGCTGGCGGCGGGCAATACGGTGGTTCTGAAGCCCGCCGAATTCACCTCGTTGACGGCGCTGCTGTTCGCCGAAATCTGCGCGAGGGTTGGGTTGCCCAAGGGCGTGGTCAATATCGTGACCGGGGCGGGGGAGACGGGCGAGGCCATCGTCAACCATCCCGATATCGACAAGATCGCGTTCACCGGCTCCACGGAAGTGGGCAAGATCATCCGGCGGGCGACGGCGGGGTCGGGCAAGGGGCTGAGCCTCGAACTGGGCGGCAAATCGCCGTTCGTGGTGTTCGATGACGCCGATCTCGACAGCGCCGTCGAGGGGCTTGTCGATGCCATCTGGTTCAATCAGGGACAGGTGTGCTGCGCCGGGTCGAGATTGCTGGTTCAGGAATCGATCGAGGACCAGTTCATCGCCAAGATCAAGGCACGCATGAAGACCCTGCGGGTCGGCGATCCGCTGGATAAATCGGTCGATATCGGCGCACTGGTCGCGCCGGTGCAGGTCGAGCGCGTGCTGGACCTTTTGAAAACCGGCAGGCTGGAGGGTGGGGAATTCTATTCGCCCGATACCGAAATCCCCGGCGATGGCTGCTATGTGCGGCCGACGCTGGTGACCGGCATTTCGCCGGCCCATACGCTGGCCAGCGAGGAAATCTTCGGACCCGTGTTGGTCGCCATGAGCTTTCGCACACCCGAAGAGGCGGTGGCGCTGGCCAACAACACGCGCTACGGGCTGGCTGCCTCGATCTGGACCGAAAATATCAACCTTGCGCTCGATATCGCGCCGAAAATCAAGGCGGGCGTCGTCTGGGTCAATTCGACCAATCAGTTCGACGCCGCCGTGGGCTTTGGCGGCTATCGCGAATCCGGGTTCGGGCGCGAGGGCGGCAAGGAGGGCATGAGCGCCTATCTCAAGCCTGCCTGGGAGAAAAAGCTCAAAGCCGCGCCCGTGCTCAAGCTGGCTGACCCCGCCCAGACGCGCGAGGCGGACGGCATCGACAGGACCGCCAAGCTCTATATCGGGGGCAAGCAGGCTCGGCCTGATTCCGGGTATGCGACCCCGGTCGCGGGCGCCGACGGCAAGCATCTGGGCGAAGTGGGCGAGGGGAACCGCAAGGATATCCGCAACGCCGTCGAAGCGGCGCGGGCCGCACTCGGCTGGGCGAGCGCCACTGCGCACAATCGCAGCCAGATCCTCTATTATCTGGGCGAAAACCTCGACTACCGGAAGACCGAGTTCGCCGACCGTATCCGGTCGATGACCGGCGTTTCGGCCAATGTGGCGCGGCGCGAGGTCGAACTGTCCATCGAACGGCTGTTCGCCTTCGGCGGCTGGGCCGACAAATTCGACGGCGCCGTGCACAATCCGCCCGCCCGGATGATGGCGGTGGCGATGGTCGAACCCGTCGGGGTTCTGGGCATCGCGGCGCCCGTCGAAAGCGCGCTGCTGGGTGCGGTCTCGTTGCTGGCTCCGGCGATCGCCATGGGCAACACGGTGGTTCTGGTTCCATCCGAACCCCATCCGCTGGCGATGACCGATTTCTATCAGGTGCTGGAGACGTCGGACGTGCCCGCCGGGGTGGTCAACATCGTCACCGGTCCGGCTACGGCGCTGGCCAGGGTGCTGGCCGAGCATGACGGGGTGGACGGCATCTGGTTTGCCGGTTCGGCCGAGGATGGTGCGGAAATCGAGCGCCTCTCGGCGGGCAACGTCAAGCAGAGCTGGACGACGCGCGGGCTGGCCTATGACTGGGCCGATCCGGTGATGGAAGGGGCGTATCTGCTGGGCAAGGCCACGCAGGTCAAGAACGTGTGGGTGCCGTATGGGGCGTGAGGCATGAGCGAGAAAATCGAAGTTGAGAACTTTACCTCCCCAGGTCGCGTCCAACGCGTGGATAAAGCCAAATATACGGCGGTCCGAGAGGCGGTGATGCGCCACATTCCGACAGCGGAGCCGGGCGCGACGCCATCCGAGCTGATTACCGCGATCAAACCGGACCTGCCGCAGGATCTGTTTCCGGGTGGCGAAAAGGCCGGTTGGTGGTTCAAATGCGTTCAACTCGACCTTGAAGCCAAGGGTGTCGTCAAACGCGCGGCCAAGCCGCCCGTGCGGCTGCACAAAGTCTGACGTCCATGACCCTTCTCCCTCAGGAAGTCATCGCCAGGAAACGCGATGGCGAGCAATTGGCGGCCGACGATATCGCGGGCTTTATCGCGGGGCTTACATCGGGCGCTGTCAACGACGCGCAGGCGGCGGCGTTTGCCATGGCCGTCTATTTCCAGAACATGTCGCTCGACGAGCGGGTGGCGCTGACGATCGCCATGCGCGACACCGGGCGGGTGCTCGATTGGTCGGACCTCGACGGACCGGCCATCGACAAGCATTCGACGGGCGGGGTGGGGGACAACGTTTCGCTGATGCTCGCCCCGATCCTGGCGGCGTGCGGGGCCTATGTGCCGATGATCTCGGGACGGGGGCTGGGACATACGGGCGGCACGCTCGACAAGTTCGATTCCATCCCTGGCTACATGACCAATCCCGATATCGAGACGCTGCGGCGGGTGGTCAAGGACGTGGGTTGTGCCATCATCGGGCAGACCGACGATCTGGCGCCCGCCGACCGGCGGCTCTACGCGATCCGGGACGTGACGGCGACGGTGGAAAACATCTCGCTCATTACCGCCTCGATCCTGTCCAAAAAGCTGGCCGCCGGGCTCGACGCGCTGATCCTCGACGTCAAGACCGGCTCGGGCGCCTTCATGAAGACGCTGGCCGATTCCGTGGGGCTCGCGGAAAGTCTCGTCTCGGTCGCCAATGGTGCGGGAATGAAGACCGGGGCGCTGATCACCGACATGAACCAGCCGCTGGCGTCGGCGGCGGGCAATTGGCTGGAGGTCAAAAACGCCATCGACTTTTTGACCGGCGCGCATCGCGATGCCCGGCTCGAGGAGGTCACGCTGGCGCTTTGCGCCCAGGCCCTGGTTCTGGGCGGCATGGCACTGGACGCCGATGACGGATTGCTGCGGGCCAGGATGGCGCTCGACAGCGGCAAGGCGGCGGAAAAATTCTTCGCCATGACCAGCGCATTGGGCTCCTGGCACGATCTGAGCCGTTACGAGCCCGAGCCCGCGCCCATCGTCCGGGACGTTTATGCCAAGACCGAGGGGCATGTGCAAAAGATCGATACCCGCGCAGTGGGCATGGCGGTGGTGGTGCTGGGCGGCGGGCGTATCGACCCGGCGCAAAAGATCGATTATCACGTCGGCTTCGACCGTCTGGCCGGGCTGGGCACCGAGGTTGATGCCCGAACGCCGATCGCCCGCATCCATGCCCGCGACGAAGCGGGCGCCAAAGAGGCCGAGGAGCGGTTGCGCCGCGCCTATTTCATCGGCGAACCGGCGGCCCAGGCCCCGGTGATCTACGACCATATACCACCTCAAGGAGGCCAATGATGCCCCGCGCCATTCTCTGTCTGCTCGATAGCTTCGGCATCGGCGGTGCCCCCGATGCCGCCGATTTCGGCGACGAGGGCGCCGACACCCTGGGCCATATCGCAGAGGCTTGCGCCGAAGGGCGCGGCGATATCGATGGCGTTCGCTCGGGCACGCTTTACCTGCCCAACCTCGACGGGCTGGGGCTGGGCGCGGCGGCGGAGCTTTCGACCGGCACCGTTCCGCCGGGACTGACGAACACGCCCTTGGGTGGGCGCTGGGGCGTGGGCCGCGAGGTTTCGATCGGCAAGGACACGCCTTCGGGCCATTGGGAGATCGCCGGCGTGCCGGTGCCATTCGCCTGGGGGTATTTCCCCAATGAGAAGCCGGCTTTCCCCCCGGACTTGCTCGAACGGATTTACGAGGCGGCCGGCATCGAGGGTTCGCTCGCCAATACGCATGCCTCGGGCACGCAGGTGATCGACGATTTCGGCGAGGAGTCGATTTCGACCGGCAAGCCGATTTTCTACACCTCGGTGGATTCGGTGTTCCAGATCGCCGCCCATGAGACCCATTTCGGGTTGGAGCGGCTCTATGAGCTGTGCCAGACCGTGTTCGAATTCACCGCGCCCATGCGGATCGGGCGCGTCATCGCGCGGCCTTTCGTGGGTGGGGATGGCGAAGGGTTCCGGCGCACCGGCAACCGGCGCGATTTCGCCATCGATCCGCCCGAGGATACCTTGCTCGACCGGCTCAAGGCTGCCGGCCGGCAGGTTTATGCCATCGGCAAGGTGTCCGACATCTATGCGGGGCGCGGGGTGACCCACAAGATCAAGGCCTCGGGCAATATGGTGCTGTTCGACCGCACGCTCGAAGCCATGGACATGGCCGCCGATGGCGCGCTGGTCTTCACCAATTTCGTCGATTTCGACACCGAATACGGTCACCGCCGCGATCCGGGCGGTTATGCCAACGAGCTGGAGAAATTCGACCGGCGGCTTCCCGAGCTGATCGCCAAATTGCGCGACGACGATCTTCTGGTCGTCACCGCCGATCACGGCAACGACCCCACTTGGCGGGGCAGCGACCACACCCGCGAGCAGGTGCCGATCCTTTTGTTCTCACGTGCGCTCGAAAAGGGCTCCATTGGCTTGCGGCCGGTTCTGTCCGATATTGGCGAAACCATCGCCCATTGGCTGGCCATCGCGCCGGGCCCGCATGGGACGAGCGCGCTGTAATGGCGGCAACCAAAAGATAAAAAGGGCGGACATCATGCAGAATCTGACAATCATCGAGCACCCGCTGATCCAGCACAAGCTGACCATCATGCGCTGCAAGGATACCTCGACCGCAAGTTTCCGGCGCCTCTTGCGCGAGATCGCGCACCTGCTCTGCTATGAGGTGACGCGCGATCTCGAGGTTGAATATATCGATATCGAAACCCCGGTCGGGCCGATGAGCGCTCCGGCGCTCAAGGGCAAGAAGCTGGTGTTCGCCTCGATCCTGCGGGCCGGCGAGGGGCTTTTGTCGGGCATGCTGGATCTGGTGCCCTCGGCGCGGGTGGCCCATATCGGGCTTTATCGCGATCCCGACACGCTCGAAGCCGTCGAATATTACTTCAAGGCGCCGTCCGACGCCGCCGACCGGCTGGTGATCGTGGTCGACCCCATGCTGGCGACGGCCAATTCGGCGGTGGCGGCGGTGGAAAAGCTCAAGGAGCGCGGCGCCAACAATATCCGCTTTTTGTGTTTGCTCGCCGCGCCGGAGGGGGTGGAGCGGTTCACAAAAGCGCACCCCGATGTGCCGATCTTTACCGCCAGCCTCGATGAGCGGTTGAATGAGCATGGGTATATCGTGCCCGGTTTGGGAGATGCGGGGGATCGGATGTACGGGACGCGGTAGGACGCAAGGTTTCTTGTATCCCGCAACCGCTGAGAACCCCTCACCCCCGGCCCCTCTCCCTCAAGGGGAGAGGGGGGCTCTTGTAGCAAGCGCTTGCGACAATCACCCCTTCTCCCCTTGAGGGAGAAGGTGGGCCGGCGAAGGCGGATCGGATGAGGGGTGGGCCTAGGCCCCCTATCTCTCCAGAGGCAGGCCGTAGCTGATCAGTTCGGCGCGCAGGGCCTCTGGGGTGGAGAAATGGATGGTCTCCATGCCGATCGCGCGGGCGGAGACCACGTTGGCCTCATTGTCGTCGATGAAGACGCAGGCTTCGGGCGCCAGGCTGTAGCGGTCGCAGAACAGGCGGAAGATGCGCGGGTCGGGCTTGACCAGCTTTTCGAGGCCGGAGACCACGACGCCATCGAATTTTTCCAGGAACGACCACTCATCGAGCACCGAAACCCATTTCTCCCATGAGAAATTGGTGATGGCGAAGGTGGGGATATCGGCGTCGATCAGCTCGTTGTGGATATCGACGGTGCCCTGGTAGATGCCGCCGATGGTTTCCTTCCAGCGGGTGTCGTAGGCCTGGATTTCGCGCCAATAGCGGGGGAAGCGGGTGATCAGTCTCGCAACGCCCTCAGCATAGATGTCGCCCGCGTCGAATTCGAGGTTCCAGTCCTTGGTGCAGATTGTGTCCCCGAACCATTGTGCTTCCTCCTCGGTCGCAAAGAGCTTGCGGAACAGGTGCATGGGGTTCCAATCGACAAACACGCCGCCCAGATCGAAGACGGGGACGAGAGGTTCTGACATGGGAGAGGCTCCGGCGCTGGAAATGACCCGCCTGTCCTGTCAGACCTCTTGGCCGGGCGCAAGCGGGTCGGGCGCTACCAGCAGAAGAACCACCAGCAGTTCTTGTCGCTCGCTGGGGGATCGGGTTGGTCGGGAGTGGGTGTCTGAGGTGCCTCGGCGAGCGGAGGTTCCTCGGTCGGGGCTGGCTCCGCTGGCGTCACGTCTTCATCGGGTGCTGATCGATTGCTGCCGGCGAACCCGAAATCATCGTCGTCATCGATGTCGTTGCGCAGCACATTGGTCGAGCTTTGCGCAAGCTGCATCGAGCCGTCGAAGACGGTGCTGAACAGTGGCGTGAAAGTATAGCCGGCGTTGGTGATGACGACATGGCGGCCATTGGCCAGGGCCATGGTTTCGGCGGGCAGGGTGTAGCTGTCGCCCTTTTGCAGCGTCGTGGGCCAGTTGTGCTCGGCCACGGCGGTGATTTCGGCTGATCCGCCGTCCACTTTTACAACGGTGAGGAGGAGACGTGTCTGATCGAATTCGAAGGGCCGCATGATGGCCCGGCCGGTGTCGAAGAAGGCGAGAACCTTGTCTTCATCGATATTCGTTTCCCGCGCCACCAGATCGCCCACGGTGGCCGAGAGCTGTCCGAGCTTGCGGTCGATGGCCAACCCTTGCGTCAGATCGGTGGCGCCCAGATAGGCGACCAGAAGCATGGGGACGAGCAGGGCGAATTCCACGGCGGCAACGCCGCGGCGGCTGCGCCAGAAGCGCTTGAGGGTTTTGGGGAGATCAGGGCGCATCGCCGAAAGGCTCCGTGCGAAACACGTGGGTTGCGACCAGCAGCCGCTTGCCATCCGCCGTCTGGCCGGCATTGAGGCCCGGAATGTTGAAGATGGTCGGCCATTTGTAATAGGCCTCGACCATGTAATTCTGGCTGCCCGAAACGGCCGGCAAGGCGACGTCAACGCCCATCCGCCAGTCACCGCTTGTCTCGTCGATCGGCAGGTTGATTGAGAAATCGGCGAAATTGCTGATTTCGCGCACTTGAATGCGCAATTGATCGCAATCGAATATTCCGTAGAGCTTGCCGCAAACGGCGCTGCGGTAAGTAGAAGGACTGTCGAAATAGGCGGTTTGATTGGTGCGGATGTAACGCGAGCTGTCGATGACTGCGGAGTCCAGCGCATAACCGGCGAAAAAGGTCAGTGCCGTTTCGATGGTGGCGCCGATGATGGCGAAAAAGACCGGGCCCACTATGGCGAATTCGACGGCCGTCACGCCGCGCTCGCTGCGCCTGAACAGGCGCGCGAGCTTTCCGATGCTGCTGATGGTCCCACGGTTGCCCATGATCGATCGCGATTGCCCCCGATTTGGAGGCACAATACGCAGATCGTCCCTAACCGAAAGTTAGGGTTTTCCAGCGCGATCAGCCAGTTGCGGTCACGGTAAACCGGCGTTTAACCGGAAAGGCACAATCGGGCTCAGTTGGCGGCCGCGCCGTCCACCAGCGTGCTCGAGGCGATGACGTTGGACGTATAGCTCATGTCGTCGCCCAGCATGATGACCGGCTGGCAGCTCGGCGCGCAAGCGACCGAGGTGCGCTGGGCGCCGGAAAATATGGTGACGGTATCGGATTTGAGCTGGGCGACCTCGACCACGGTATCGGCGATGGGATCGCCATTGGCATCGAGGATGATCATATTGGTGCGCCCATAGCTCCTGCCGGTGAGGATCAGGGTCTGGGGATCCTGGATGGTAACGTCGGCGACGGCGGGGTTGCCGATGATGACGGTAGCCGCCGGCGCATTGATGCGCAGGATGCGGGCCATGTTGGCGTTGACCGTTACGGTCACCGCTTCCTGATCCTGCGCAAAGGCGGCGGGCTGGAGGCCGGCTATGAAAAGGACTGCAGCGATCGACGCGCTGCGCAATAGACCCGGCATGGCAACACTTCCGCCCTCAATGACATGGTTACCCGATCATGGTCGGCAATGGTTACCATTTGGCAAACGAGTTGGAAGGCGGTTTCTCATGGTTAACAAGTCTTCGCTAAGTCGTAATTTCATTTTTACGAAATCGATAAACCATTTGCTAGTCATATAAAGTATCCGTTCGGAGCTGGACGGTTTGAGCGCTTGGATTAACTTATTTTCAATTGGGTCGATTTAGCGTCCATCTCATGTTCGATGTGTGACGCGTCGAACGATGCGGTCACAAGAGGACGCGCGAACAAGGAGCTAGTCATGAATCTTTTCAAGAAATTCGTCGCCGATGAATCCGGCGCCACTGCAATTGAATATGGTCTTATTGCTGCGCTGATGGCTGTGGTGGTCATTGCTGCTGTCGGCTTTTTGGGTGGGCCTCTCCAAGAGGCTTTCTGTAATATTGGCGCGACAATGACCGACGGCGCCGGTGCGGAGGGCGGTCTGGCTACGGGGAACTGCGGCGAGTAAGCATTTCCAACAATTCGACTCGGAAAAGGGGGCCGACGGTCCCCTTTTCTACTAGAGATAAAGGTGCGGTTAACGCGCGGACACTAGTATTGTCGATACATCGTCGATGGACGGGGTAAGCCGATGCGATTTTTCAATGACCAATCAGGCGCGACGGCGATTGAATACGGTCTCATGGCTGCGCTGCTCGCCATCGTCGTGATAATGGCCGTTTCCTACCTTGATAGTCCTGTTAACGGAATGTTTGGCGGCATCGCTCAGCATTTTGAGGATATCGGGTCGGAATAGTAACCACGCATTTCCCATGACAGTGCAATCCATTCTTCTTATTATTTTCCCTCTTCTCATGGCCTTCGCGGCCTGTTCCGACTTGTTAACTATGCGCATTTCCAATGGATTGGTGGTGCTCGTGATTGCCAGCTTCCTCCTCCTTGCCTTTGTCGCTGGATTGCCCTTCCCCACTATCGGCATACATTTTGCGGCTGGGGCGTTGGTGCTGGCTGTGACTTTTGGCATGTTTGCCATGGGTTGGATTGGGGGCGGGGATGCCAAGCTGGTAGCGGCGATCGCCATCTGGATGGGGTTCGAGCTTTTGCTCCCCTATCTGCTCTATGCTGCCGTTTTTGGCGGGGTGTTGACGCTGCTGTTGCTCGTCGGGCGCCGCTACGCGCTGCCCGGTCCCCTTCTCAAGGCCAGCTGGCTGGTGCGGTTGCATCATCCCAAGACGGGGGTGCCTTATGGCATTGCGCTGGCGCTGGCGGCTATGCTGGTTTATCCGCAGACCTTCGCCTATGAGCGGCTGGTGACCAATCCGACGGTGCAGCAGACCCTGCTCGACGGGTTGCGCGATTTCTGAATCTCTTCCGTGAGCGGAAAGACCGCTGCTGGATTCCGGGATTTATTCCTGGAATCCAGTACGGCGTCACAAAGGGCGCCGGCTTTCGAGAGAACTCAATTCAGCTTTTCCCTCTAAACCATTGGTTAACCTTTTGAAACAAGCAAGGCTTAACCAAGTTTTGACGCTTTCCCGGCAATAGTTGCCCAATGCCGCCCGAGGGATGCGCCTTTTGCGTCGCCGGCGGCCACAGTGTTGCGGGGGCTTGAGGGATCGCTGGTAGCGGGTCTCCTCCCCAACGCGGGCGCACGCCCTTCGGGGCGCTGCCAGTTGGAGTTTGGGGACAGATGAAACCGGCGCGTATTCTGCTTATCGTGGTCGCGATCGTCGCGGGCGGGCTTGCAGCTTTCCTTGCGACGCGCGGTAACGCTCCGAGTACCGATCAACCGGTCGAGGCGGCGCAGGTCGAGCTTGAACCGAGGGCTCGCGTGCTCGTCGCCAGCCGCGCCATTGGCCTTGGCCAGCGGCTCACCTCCGACGATGTGAGCTGGCAGGATTGGCCCGAAGGCGCCCTGCGCTCCGAATATATCACCGCGGGCACCGTGCCCGACGCGGCCCAGCAGGTGGCGGGCGCCGTGGCGCGGTTTGAATTTTTTCCCGGAGAACCAATTCGCGAAGCCAAGCTCGTCAATGCCGATCAGGGATATCTGTCGGCGGTGATCGGGCAGGGCATGCGGGCCGTTTCGGTTTCGGTCACTCCCGATTCCGCCTCGGGCGGCTATATCGTTCCCAACGACAGGGTCGATGTGGTGCTGATCCGCTCGGGCGGCGATTATTCACAAACTATCCTCTCCAACATTCGCGTCCTCGCCATCGGCACGCGGCTTGGCGAGATCGGGGCGACCGGTGGGGGCGCCGATCCGGCCAACCCTTCCTCGCAGGTCTTTGAATCTGCCGAGATCGCCACGCTGGAGCTGACACCCGCCCAATCGGAAACCATTCTCCATGCCGGGGCTTCGGGCCGGCTGGCGCTGGTGCTCCGCTCGGTCGTCGATTTCGCAGAAACCGCCGATCCCGGCCAGGGGGCGAGCCAGACCGTGCGGCTGATCCGCTACGGCCAGGCCCAGTCGGTGACCTCGAACACACCGCGCAGCGCCCCGATTCCGGGCACTTCGGTTTCTGCATTGGAAAATCCCGCCGCTCCGGCGACGCCGGTCTCCCCGTCGTCGCCCGTCATCGAGGTCAGATAGATGTCTCTCGCTTCGAAACTTGCCCGCGCCGCCCGATTGGATCTGCTGGCCGTTGTGCTGGGGACCGCGCTGGCGGTTCTCGCGCTCGCAGCGCCCGCGCTTGCGGCCACATCGCCGCATCTGCGCATCGCCCAGGGCGAGATCGGGCGCACCCAATATGTGGAGATCGGGGTCAACAAATCGATCATCGTCGACCTTCCCGTCGAAGCGGGCGAGGTGATCATCTCCCAGCCCAGCGTCGCCAACGCCATCATGCGCACCAAGACCCGCGCGGTGATCCAGGGCATGGCGGCGGGGGAAACCAATATCTTCTTTCTCGACCCTTCGGGCGCCGGCATCGCGGTGATCGAAATCTCGGTGGCCCAGGATTCCTCGGGCCTTGCCGCAATCATCAACCGGCTGCTGCCGGGCTCGCGCGTTCAGGTGCAGTCCTTCGCCAGTTCGGTGATCCTTTCGGGCGACGTGCAGTCGGGCGACGACATGGAAAAGGCCATAGCGATCGCCGCGCAATATGTGGGCGGGGAAGCCAACGTCACCAGCGTCATCAATGTGGGTGGCGGCCAGCAGGTGGCGCTCAAGGTCACCGTCGCCGAAGTCAAGCGCGATGCGGCCCTGGCACTGGGGATCAATCTCTCGGGCAGGCTGTCGGTCGGTTCGCTCGATTTGTCGCTTGGCTCGAGCCCTCCGGTCGCCAATCCCACCGGGAATTATGGCGCCGAATTCGCGCAAGGCAGCTTCCAGCTCAACGCCAGCCTCAATGCCCTGCAATCGCGCGATGCGCTGCGGCTGCTGGCCGAGCCGGTGCTGACGGCCATGTCGGGGCAATCGGCCCAGTTCCATGTGGGCGGGGAATTCCCGATCTATACCGGAACGGGCGACGATCAGCAGGTGATGTTCAAGGAATACGGTATCCGGCTCGATTTCACCCCGACCGTGCGATCAAACGGACTGATCGGGCTCACCATCGATACAGAAGTGTCCGAACTCGCCGATACGATCACCGGAGCGCTCAACACGCGCCAGGCCAGCACGTCGGTCGAACTGGGCGCGCACCAGACGCTGGCCATTGCCGGGCTCATCGACGAGCGGACGCGGCGCCAGATCAACCAATTGCCGGGGCTGGGCAATATCCCGATCCTCGGCGCGCTGTTCAGGTCCTATGATTTCGTCTCCGAACAGACCGAACTGGTCATTCTGGTGACCCCGATGATCGCCCAGCCCTCCAACATGCCGGTGGCGACCCCGCTCGATTTCCACCAGCCCTCCTCGGACGCCGAAGCGGTTTTCCTGGGGCGCATGGAAAACCTCTATGGGGTTGGCGGCGGCGGTCATGGCGGGCAGTTCCGCGGCTCGGTGGGCTTCGTGCTCGATTGATCAGTGCTCCGCATGCCGGAGCGCAGCAGGTGAGAATGATGAATTTTATCGAAACCGAAGATCGCCCGAAATCGCCCGAAACCCCGACCGAAACGGTTTCGGGGGCACGGCTGATCCCGCGCATCACCATCCAGGCATTCTGCGAGCACTCCCAGACCGCCCAGATCATCGAGGACACGACGCAGGACCGGCGCATGTCCAAGGTGGCGCTGACCACCCATAATGGCGGGCTCGAGGGCGCGGTAGAGACCTATCGCACCAACCCCACGCCCAACCTCATCATCGTCGAAACGACGCTGCCGGCCGACCGGATCGAGGCGGCGCTGGCCAAGCTGGCCGAGGTGTGCGACGCCTCGACCCGCGTCATCGTCATCGGCCATGTCAACGACGTGATGCTCTATCGCAGCCTGATCAGGGCCGGGGTGTCCGAATATCTGGTGATGCCCGCCAACAGCGGCACGATCATCAACGCCATCACCGATCTGTTCGCCTCCGACAACGCGGCGCCCATCGGGCGGTCCATCGGCTTTATTTCGGCCAAGGGTGGAGCGGGGGCGTCGACCATCGCGCACAATGTGGCCTGGGCCATCGCCCATTCGATCCGCCAGGACGTGCTGGTCGTCGATCTCGACCTGCCGTTCGGCACCGCCGGGCTCGATTTCAACCAGGACCCGCCCCAGGGCGTCGCCGACGCCGTGTTCGCCCAGGACAAGATGGACGCCGTGATGCTCGACCGGCTGATGAGCAAGGCGGCCAATCACATTTCCCTGCTCGCGGCGCCCGCGACGCTCGATCGGACCTATGATCTGGGCGAACGCAGCTTCGAGCAGATCATCGAGCTGAGCCAGAAGCATGTTCCTGTGGTGGTTCTCGATATCCCGCATCTGTGGACGGGATGGGTTCGCCATACGCTGGCCGCTGTCGATGAGGTGGTGATCGTCGCCGAACCAGACCTCGCCAATCTGCGCAACGCCAAATCCATAGCCGACGCGGTCAAGGCAATGCGGCCGAGCGAAAGCGATCCCATCGTCGTCGTCAACAAGACCGGCATCGCCAAGCGGCCGGAGATCCCGGCGCCCGAATTTGCCGCTTCGATCGAATGTCGGCTTGCCGCCCAGATCGGGTTCGAACCGGCGCTGTTCGGGACCGCCGCCAACAATGGGCAGATGGTGGCCGAAGTGTCCGCCGGCCACAAGGTCAATGAAACCTTCCGCTCGGTTGGCATGCAGGTGACGGGCCGGACCAGCGTGGAAGCGGGCGCGCGGGCCGGCGGCATCCGGCTGCCCGATTTGTTTCGGATGCGCAAGAGAGCTTAAGGCGGGGACGAGATCATGTTCGGCAAGCGTACGAGTTTCGGCGGCAATACCCAGGCGGCTCCCGCCCGGTCCGCGCCGCCTGCCGTGCCCGAACTCGAGCGCGCGCCCGTCCAGCCCGTGCCGATCTCCACAGAGCGCGCCAAACCCGAAGAGGCTGCCGATGCCGCCGAGCCGGCGGGCCGCGACAAGGCCTATTTCCAGACCAAATCCTCGATCTTTTCGGCGCTGATCGATTCCATCGATCTTTCCCAGCTCGCCGCCATGGATCAGGATTCGGCGCGCGAGGAAATCCGCGACATCGTCGCCGAAATCATCGCGCTCAAGAATTTCGTCATGTCGATCTCCGAGCAGGAAGACCTGCTCGACGACATCTGCAACGACGTGCTCGGCTATGGGCCGCTCGAACCGCTCCTGGCGCGCGACGACATCGCCGACATCATGATCAACGGGTCCCAGCGCTGCTATATCGAAGTCAACGGCCGCGTGAAGCTGACCAATGTGCGCTTCCGTGACGACGCGCATCTGATGAATGTCTGCCAGCGCATCGTCTCCCAGGTCGGGCGACGGGTCGATGAATCCTCACCCATCTGCGACGCGCGCCTGCCCGATGGTTCACGCGTCAACGTCATCGCCCCGCCGCTCTCGATCGACGGGCCGGCGCTGACCATCCGCAAGTTCAAGAAGGACAAGCTGACGCTTCCCCAGCTTGTCAAATTCGGCTCGATCTCGCCCGAAGGCGCCGAGGTGCTGCGGGTGCTGGGGCGGGTTCGGGCCAATGTCCTGATCTCTGGCGGCACGGGTTCGGGCAAGACGACGCTTCTGAACTGCCTCACCGCCTTTATCGACAAGGACGAGCGGGTGATCACCTGCGAGGATTCGGCCGAACTCCAACTCCAGCAGCCCCACGTCGTGCGGCTCGAAACCCGCCCGCCCAATCTCGAGGGCGAGGGCGAGATCACCATGCGCGAGCTGGTGAGGAACTGCCTGCGTATGCGCCCCGAACGCATCATCGTGGGCGAAGTGCGTGGCGCCGAAGCGTTCGACCTCTTGCAGGCCATGAACACCGGCCATGACGGCTCGATGGGGACGCTCCACGCCAACTCGCCACGCGAGGCGCTGTCGCGTCTCGAATCGATGATCACCATGGGGGGCTTTTCGCTCCCAAGCCGCACGATCCGCGAGATGATCGTCTCGTCCATCGACGTCATTGTCCAGGCGGCGCGCCTGCGGGACGGTTCGCGCCGCATCACCCACGTCACCGAAGTGCTCGGCATGGAAGGCGACGTGATCGTCACCCAGGACGTGTTCCTCTACGACATCATGGGCGAAGACGCCAACGGTACGCTGATCGGGCGTCACCGCTCCACGGGCATTACCAAGCCCCATTTCACCGAGAAGGCGCGCTATTTCAACGAGGAAATGGCGCTGGTCGAGGCGCTCGAACGCGCCAACGTCGAACACCACGAGATGTTGCGCTGATGAGCCCCTTGCTTGTCGCTCTGTTGGTCGTCGTCTGTGTCGGAGCTCTCGGCTTTGCGCTGGTGCCCTCGATCGCCGGTTCGAGCCGGGCCGACAAACGCATCAAGGCGCTCCAGGGCGATGTGCAGGTGCGCCGCGAGGTCGCCAATGTCGACAAGCTCCGCGAAACCCGCCGCCGCACAGTGCAGGACGCGCTCAAGCAGCAATCGGACGCGCTGAACGCCCGGCGCGCCAAGAAGTCATTGAAGCACCGCATATTCCAGGCGGGCGTCCAGACCCAGCCCAAGGTGTGGGTCCGCAACTGCATAATCCTGGGCGTCGGCCTTCTGGTCGTTCTGGTCATCGTGCAGGTGCCGTTGCTCTATGCCGCCGTGCTGGCCGTCGGGGGCGCCTATGTGCTGCCCAATATGTATCTGGGCTGGCGGCGGAAGAAATACCAGAACGCTTATCTCGACGAATTGCCCAACGCCGTTGAAGCCATCGTGCGCGGCGTTCGGGCGGGCATGCCGCTCAACGATTCCATCCGGCTGGTGGCCAAGGAGGTCAAGGAGCCGGTGCGCTCGGAATTCATGCGCGTGCTCGACCAGCAATCGATCGGCAAATCCATGGCCGAGGCGGTCGAGGTGCTGTTCGACCGCGTGCCGCTGGCCGAAGTCAACTTCTTCATCGTCGTCATTACCGTCCAGCAGCAATCGGGCGGCAATCTTTCCGAAGCTCTTTCCAACCTCGCTATCGTCTTGCGCAATCGCAAGAAGATGAAGGCCAAGGTCAAGGCGATGAGCTCGGAAGCCAAGGCCTCGGCGATGATCATCGGTGCGCTGCCCGTGTTCGTCATCGGCGCGGTTTCCGTGGTCAGCCCCACCTATCTCACCCCGCTGTTCACGACGAGCGGGGGCATGATCTGCCTGGGCATCGCCGCGGTGATGATGATGACCGGGGCCTTCGTCATGAACCGCATGATCCAGTTCGATTATTAGGAAACGTTCAGCGTGACCCTAGCCGACCAGATCGCCAGCCCCGATTTCCTGATCGCGATCTTTGCCGCGATCTCGGCCGCCGCGATCGTCTTCACATTCGGCGCGCACATCTTCGAGCGGATCGAGCGCAAGGACCGCATGAAGAAGGTGGCGCTCGAACGCGAGCAGATGCGGGCCCGCGAGATGGCGCGCATGCGCAACCAGGCCGCCGGCAAGGAAAACCCGCGCGCCAATATCCGGGGTGCCGACGCGCGCGCTTACATGAAGTCCACCGTCGAGCGCTTTTCGCTCCAGAAGGCCTTCATGGACGAAAACACGATCGACAAGCTCGCCCAGGCGGGGCTGCGCGGCCAGGGGGAACTGACCAAGCATCTGTTCCTGCGCTTCATCACCCCCTTCGTCCTGTTCGCGCTGGGGCTCGTCTATCTCGTCTTTATCGCTCCGGGCGGACGGCCGGTGTTCATCAATTTCGTCTATGCCATCGGCGTGGGGTTGGTGGGCGCCTACGTGCCCGTGCTGCTGCTGCGCAACAAGATCCAGAAGCGTCAGCAATCGGTGCGCAGCGCATGGCCCGATGCCCTCGATCTGGTGCTGCTGTGCGTGGAATCGGGCATGTCGATCGAACATGCCATAAGGCGAGTGGCCAAGGAAATCGGGTTGCAGAGCACCGAACTCGCCGAGGAGCTGACGCTGACCACTGCCGAGCTTTCCTTCCTCGAGGACCGTACGCGCGCCTATGACAATCTGGCCCGGCGGACGGGGCTCGACGGAGTGCGCTCGGTGATGACCGCGCTGATCCAGGCCGAGCGTTACGGCACCTCGGTGGGACAGGCGCTCCGCGTCATGGCCGAGGAAGGTCGTGAAGCGCGCATGATGGAAGCGGAGAAAAAGGCTGCGGCGTTGCCCCCCAAGATGACGGTGCCGCTGATCGTCTTCTTCCTGCCGGTGCTGTTCATCATCATCATGGCGCCGGCCATCATCACGGCGATGTCGCTCTAGCCGTCGCTGCGGATGGCCTGCCAGCGGTCCTGCTGGGTGAGAAGTGCGCGGATATAGTCCATGTTGGCTTCGACCGCTTCGGGAGGCAACTCGGCGGCATAAAGCGCGCGCGAGGCATCGAATTGGCCTTGGAGCCCCAGAACCAGCGCCAGGTTCTGGCGCACGCGCGTCGTCGCGCCGGGCAGGGCGGCAGCCTGGCGCAGATGCATTTCGGCGGCCTGAAGCTCGCCCGTCATGGCGTAGGAGAGGCCCAGATTGGCGTGGAGCCGCGATTCCTGCGGGGCGAGCAGCAGGGCTTGATTGTAATTCTGCCGCGCTTCGGCGTGGCGTCCCATCTGGTCGAGGATGGCGCCGCGCACCGAAAGCGCATCCCAATGGGGCGTAACCGGGTTGATGGCGTTATCGACGACGCGCAGGCCCTGATCGAACCGGCCGGCCGCGGAGAGTGCCTTGGCATAGGCAAGCCCGACTTCCGGATCGCCCTGATGGGCCCCCATGAGGTTTTCGAGCACGGTGACGGCGGGATCGGTCTGCCCCGCGGCGCGCAGGGCGGCGGCGTAGTGGATACCCAGCGATTTGTTGCGTGGATCGCGGCCATAGCGCTGGGAGAGATCGGCGACGCTGGCCTGGATCTGCGGCCCTGACAGGTTTGAATAGTCGGCATCGAGCGCGCCAGTGCGATTGGTGGCGCAACCGGCCAGCGCCAGCGTTGCCACCCCCACAAGCATCATCGATGCGAGCGACCTGCCCATATCCGAACCCCCAGCCTGAAAGGCAATTTGAGCTATGATAAGTAATTCATTAACCCTAACGCGTGGTTAAGCGCGGCCTCCGCCAATTGCCGTGCAGGGGGCGAACCGCTACAAACGATCGTGATCGAATAGGTTGGAGTTGGTTGATGTCCTTGCCCATTATCTGTGTCGCCGAAGATGAAATTGCTGGCGCGGGGTTGTCTCCGACCCATCAGGGCTGGGCCAAGGCCAATGGTTTCGACGGCAAACCGGGCAAGCTCCTCGCGCTGCCCGATGCCGAGGGGGCGATTTCGGGCTATCTGTTCGGGCTGGGGGCTGAGGTTGGCCGCTCGGCTTTGGTGACCGGGCTGGCGGCAGCGGCGTTGCCGGCGGGCACCTATCGGCTGGAGGGCGCCTTCGGTGACCCCACGCTTGCCGTGCTCGGGTTCCGGCTCGGCGCCTACCGCTTTGACCGCTACCGCACATCGAAGGACCGTCCGGTGCTCGAAATGCCCGAGGGGGCCGATGCGGCCGAAATCGAGCGGCTGGAACGCTCGGCCTTTCTGGCGCGCGATCTGGTCAATACGCCGGCCAACGATCTGGGGCCGGATGCTTTCGAAAAGGCGATCGTCCAATTCGCCAAGGAGCGGGGCGCAGAGGTGGACGTGGTG
The DNA here is from genome assembly GCF_036662815.1 of Pelagibacterium mangrovi. Taxonomy (NCBI): domain Bacteria; kingdom Pseudomonadati; phylum Pseudomonadota; class Alphaproteobacteria; order Hyphomicrobiales; family Devosiaceae; genus Pelagibacterium; species Pelagibacterium mangrovi. The sequence goes on from NZ_JBAFXA010000008.1 coordinate 52,166, forward strand.
CGCGGCGACGATCTGGTTGCCCGCAACTTTCCCATGATCCACGCGGTGGGCAGGGCTAGCGCCGAGGCGCCGCGCCTCGTCGATTTTTCATGGGGCGATCCGGCTCACCCCAAGCTGACGCTGGTGGGCAAGGGGGTGACCTTCGATACCGGCGGGCTCAACATCAAGCCGGGCAATTCCATGGCGCTGATGAAAAAGGACATGGGCGGAGCCGCCAATATCCTGGGGCTGGCCAATGCCATCATCGATGCCAGGCTCAAGGTGCGCCTGCGGGTGTTGATCCCGGTGGTGGAAAACGCCATCTCCGGTTCGGCGTTCCGTCCGGGCGATATCCTGCCCTCGCGCAAGGGGCTGACTGTCGAGATCGGCAACACCGACGCCGAGGGACGCCTGATCCTGGCCGATGCGCTGGCTTTGGCCGACGAGGAAAAACCCGACCTCATCATCGATATGGCGACCTTGACCGGGGCGGCCCGCGTGGCGCTGGGCCCCGATCTGCCCCCGCTCTATGCCCGCAACGAGGCGTTCGGGAAAACCGTGGTCGAGCACGGCATGGCCGTGGACGATCCGCTTTGGGCGATGCCGCTCTGGCCGGGCTATGACAAGCTGCTGGCCTCCAAGATCGCCGATGTCAATCACATCTCGTCGGGCGGGCACGCGGGATCGATCACCGCGGCGCTGTTTCTGGGCCGCTTCGTCGAAAAGCAGACCGACTGGATGCATCTCGACATCTTCGCCTGGGCGCCCGAGCCGAGGCCAGGGCGCCCGTTCGGGGGCACCGATCAGGGCATCCGCGCCCTCTATGGGGCACTCAAGGCGCGTTACGGTCAGTAGCCGCGATCGCGGTCCACAACGTTGCGCAGCGGTTTTCCATCCTGATGATCGCGGATCATGCGGGAGAAATACTCGACGCCGCTGCGCTCGTTGGAAATGGCTGCGATGTGGGGGGTGATAAAGCAGTTATCGAGTTCCCAGAGCGGGCTGGTGACAGGCAGGGGCTCGACCTCGAAGACGTCGAGGCTGGCGGCGGCGAGCGTGCCATCCTTGAGCGCGGCCACGATATCGGTTTCCTTCTGATGGCCGCCACGCGCCGCGTTGATCAGCACCGGCCCGCCGGTCAACCCGCTGCGCCGGAGGGTCTTGAAGGTTTCCATGTTGAGGATGCCGCGCGTTTCCTCGGTGAGCGGCAGGAGGCAGACGAGAATGTCGGTTGCGGCAAGGAAATCGCTGAGCTGACCATTGCCCGAAAAAAGCCGGACGCCATCGACACCCTTGGGCGTGCGGCTCCAGCCATTGACCTCAAAGCCGATCGTCTTGAGCTTGAGCGCCGCGTCGGTGCCCAGGACCCCCAGCCCCATGATGCCGACGGCGGTCTCATGGCTGGCCGGCGGGTAGAACTGGCTCCAGCGCTTGGCCTTCTGGTCGGCGGCGTAGCGGGTGAACAGGCGCTGATGCATGGTGACCTGCGAGATCACATAATCGCTCATGCACTGGGTCAGTGAATTATCGACGAAGCGAACGACCGGGACGTCGGGCAGCGCGGGGTGGCCGAGCATGGCATCGACACCAGCGCCCAGCGAAAGAATCGCCTTGAGATTGGTCATGCCCTCGAAGGCATTGTCGGCGGGTCGCCAGCCGAAGAAATATTCGATTTCGGACGGATCGTATTGGTCGGCGCGGGTGAGGATGCGATAGCCCGGCAAGGCTTGCGCAAAGCCCTTCGCCCATCCCGATTCGTCGATACCCGAAAGGTGCAGCAGCAGCGCCATAGTCTCTATCCCTCACGCCAACAAAAAACCGCGCTCCGTAAAGAGCGCGGTTTTGTTACTAGCGGCTTATGCCGCCGATGTCATTGCTCAGTGAAGATGTTGGGATTGCGCCAGGAACGCCCGCCTTCGACTTCCTCGGCAGCCTCTTCCTGCGGAGCCTCTGCCTCGGCGGCCGGAGCCTCCTCAGCAACGGGAGCCTCTTCAGCCGGGGCGGTTTCCTCTGCGGGAGCCGCTTCCTCGGCAGGGGCAGTCTCTTCAGCCGGGGCGGTTTCCTCTGCGGGAGCCTCTTCCTCAGCCGGGGCAGCCTCCTCAGCCGGGGCAGCCTCCTCAGCAGGAGCTTCATCCTCCGCTGGTGCAGCTTCCTCGGCAGGAGCTTCTTCATCTGTCGGAGCGGCTTCGCCTTCCGCGGCGCCGCCGCTCAGATCCATGGGATCGGCCGACAGCGTGTTGAGATAGACGATCAGCGCTGCGCGGTCTTCCACATCAGCGATGCCGGGGAAGGCCATGCGGGTGCCCGGAGCGAAATCGGCAGGGGCTTCGAGGAAGTGCGAGAGGTTCTCGGGCGTCCAGGTTTCGCCATCAGCGCCAAGCGAAGCGAGCACATCGGAATAGGAATAACCCTCATGGTGCGCGATCTGCTGGCCGACGACGCCATAAAGGCCCGGACCGACGCGGTTGGCGTTGGCTTCCGAATAATCATGGCAGGACTGGCAGCGCACGATGAGCGCCTGACCGTCTTCCGGCGTCACCGCAGCCATGGCGGCCCAGATCGGGTCCTGTTCGGCCGGTGCCTCGCCTTCGGCGGTGGCATCGCCCTCGGCGGGCGCTTCTTCGGCCGGAGCCTCGGGCAGCGGGTAAGGATCGTCCGAATTTTCGCGCAGGAAGGCGATGAGATCGGCGCGGTCCTCGGGATCGGGCAGGCCCGCAAAGCTCATCAACGTGCCGGGCGCATGGGTGCGCGGGCTTTCGATGAAGGCGTCGAGGTGCTCGTAATCCCAGACTTCGCCGGCTGCGCCGAGCGAAGCGAGCGCGTCCGAATAGCTGAAGCCCTCATGGCCGCCGATCGGGTGGCCGACGATGCCGTAAAGGCCCGGGCCCATCCGGTTTTCGTTGGCTTCCGAGTAATCGTGGCACGACTGGCAGCGGGTCATGAGGCTCGCGCCGGCTTCGGCCGAGGCGGTTTGCATCCGCGCTGCGATCGAGGGCACGCCGGGCGTCTCGCTGCCGCCTGCTTCGCCCTCGGCCTCTGGTTCGGGCAGCGCGTAGTCGGCGCCGCGCCCCTCGATGGGGGCATAGATCTCGTCGGCGATGAAGCCGACACCCATCACAAAGACCAGGGTACCCAGAATGGCACCGAAAATCTTGTTGAGTTCAAATGAATTCATAACCTCGGTCTCTCCGTACCGTTATTCCCGCCCGAGCGCCGTCAGCAGAACGCAAAACAACGGGCTTCGATCGGCAAACCGGGCGGCAAGACCACAAGGTCTCGCGCCAAAGCCCCGGAATCGCCCCTAAAGCCCGCGCGCGGACCATATAATGGAAGCGCCAGCCCGTGCAACCGGCATAGGCCGGGTGCGACAATCCCGCAAGCCCCTTTCTGACATGGTTTTGACGGTAATTGACACCCGGCGGAGCGCGGCGTTAGGTGCGCGCGCATTTCAAGGGAACCACCATCATGTCACGCAAGATCGCCTTTCAGGGAGAATTGGGAGCTTTCAGCCACGCCACGGCGCGGCAGGTGTTTCCCCAAGACGAACCGCTTCCTTGCGTAACGTTCGAGCAGACCCTGGGCGCTGTGCAGTCGGGCGAGGCCGATTATGCGGTTGTTCCGGTGGAAAATTCGCTCTATGGCCGTATCACCGATATCCACCATATCCTGCCCGAAAGCGGGCTCTACATTATCGGCGAGCATTACCTGCCGGTGCGTATGAACCTTCTGGGCGTGCCCGGTGCGACGCTCTCGGATATCGAGGCGGTCCAATCGCTTTCGGTGGCGCTGGGCCAGTGCCGCAAATTCATTGCCAAGCACAAGCTGCGCACCATCAATGCCGTCGATACCGCCGGCTCGGCGCGCGAAGTGGCGCAAAAGGGCGATCGCACCGTCGGGGCCATCGCCTCGCGTTTCGCGGCGGAAACCTATGGCCTGGACGTGCTGGCCGAAAATATCGAGGACGAGGCCCACAACACCACGCGTTTCCTCGTCATGTCGCGCGAGCCGCGCCGGCCCGAGCCCAATGGCAACAAGGTCAAGACCACCTTCGTGTTCCGTGTCCGCAACGTGCCCGCCGCGCTCTACAAGGCCATGGGCGGGTTTGCGACCAATGGCGTCAACATGACCAAGCTCGAAAGCTACATGGTGGGCGGCTCGTTCACCGCCACCCAGTTCTATGCCGATATCGAAGGCCATCCGGACGACCACAACGTCAAGCTGGCGCTCGAGGAACTGGGCTTTTTCTCCGACCACTTCAAGTTTCTGGGCATCTATCCGGTTGCCGACTCCGCCCCTGCAAAGAGTCTTTAGAGCCTCTTGCAAACGCCTCCCCGATGCAGCACATAGGGGGCGGAGGTTGGTGGCGGACGAACCGCTCGCCAACCGGGTCAGGTCCGGAAGGAAGCAGCCCTAACGAGTACGGCACGGGTCGTCGTCAGCCTCCACTTTAGAGTTTCCGCCCCTTCTGCGGGCGCGTTTCCCCACACAACGGCACGCGATGGTGACCCCCACGACCCCAGCAACGCCCTATCAGGTTCTGGCCCGCAAATACCGGCCATCGAGCTTTGAGAGCCTTGTGGGGCAGGACGCCATGGTCCAGACGCTGGGCAATGCCTTTGCGACCGGGCGCATCCACCACGCCTTCATTTTGACCGGCGTGCGCGGCGTGGGAAAGACCACGACCGCCCGCATCCTCGCCCGCGCCTTCAACTACGCCGACGAGACCGGGCCGCATCCGACGCTGGATCTTTCCAAGGAAGGCATCCATTGCGCCGAGATCATCGCGGGCACTCATGTGGACGTGATGGAAATGGACGCCGCCTCCAATACCGGCATCGATTCCATCCGCGAAATCAACGCCATGACCCGAACGCCGCCGATGAGCGCGCCTTACAAGGTGTTCATCATCGACGAAGTTCACATGCTCTCGACTTCGGCCTTCAACGGGCTTTTGAAGACGCTTGAAGAGCCGCCTCCTTATGTGAAGTTCATCTTCGCGACCACCGAGATCCGCAAGGTTCCGGTCACTATCCTCTCGCGCTGCCAGCGGTTCGATCTGCGCCGCATCTCGCCCGAAGTGATGACCGGCTATCTTTCGCGGCTGCTGGAACGGGAATCGATTCCGGTCGAGCCCGAAGGGCTCTCGATGATCGTGCGCGCTGGGGAAGGTTCGGCCCGCGATTGCCTGTCTCTGACCGATCAGGCCATCGCCCATGGGGGTGGGGCGATCACCGCCCAATCGGTGCGCGACATGCTGGGGCTCGCCGACAGGGCGCGCATCATCGACCTTTTCGAAAAACTCATGGGCGGCGATATCGCCGGAGCGCTCGACGACGCGCGGGCGCTTTACGATTCGGGCGCCGACCCCACGACGATCATCTCCGATCTGGCCGAACTCACCCATCTCGTGACCCGCATCAAGATCGTGCCCTCGGCCGCCGAGGACCCGGTGCTGACCCCCGACGAGCGGACGCGGGGCGCCGACCTCGCCCAGAAACTGGGACTGAGGGTTCTGACACGGACCTGGCAGATCCTTTCCAAGGGATTGGGCGAAATCGCCCAATCGGGCAATGGCCTGCAAGCCGCCGAGATGGTGCTAATCCGCCTGGCCTATGCCGCCGATTTGCCCAGCCCGGACGAATTGATCGAAAAGCTATCGTCCCTGCCGCCCGATTCAGGACCGGCTCCCACGGCGCCGGCGCCCAATGGCGGCGGCTATCAGGCGCGCGCCGCCGCGGCGCCTGCTGCCCGGCCCGCCCCCGCGCCCCAGAGCGCGCCGCAGGCTTCGGCTCGGCCCATGCCGCAGACCTATGCCGAACTCGTGGCGCTGGCCGGCGAAAAACGCGACATCGCGATCAAGCATGCCCTGGAATCGGATTTAAAGCCGGTGTCTTTCGAGGTGGGTCGTATCGAGGTGGCGCTGACGCCCACCGCCAATCCCTCGATCGTTTCCGCGCTTTCGGCCAAGCTCAAGGAGTGGACCGGGCGACCTTGGATGGTCACCATCTCCACCCGCGAGATTTCGGCTCCCACGATGCGCGAGGCGCGGCAGGCGGCCGAGAACGACGCGCGCAACCAGGCGCTCGAGGACCCGCTGGTCAAGGCTGTGATGGAAACGTTTCCGGGCGCCAAGCTGGTCGATATTCGCACCCGCGCCGAGCTCGCCGACGAGGCCGAGATGGCGCCCGATGATTTTGTTCCCATCGATCCGGAGGACGACCAATGAAAGACCTGATGGGCATGATGAAAAAAGCCCAGGAATTCCAGCAGCGCGCCCAGGAAATGCAGGCCGAGGCGGCAAGCCACATCGTCGAGGGCGTCGCCGGCGCCGGCATGGTGACCGTCACCATGACCGCCAAGGGCGACCTTCAGGGTTTAAAGATCGACCCCTCGCTCTTTAAGCCCGACGATGCGGAAATCGTCGAGGATCTGATCGTCGCCGCGCATGCGGACGCTCGCCGCAAGGGCGAGGAGTTCCTGCAAAAAAAGATGAGCGAGATGACCGAAGGGCTTCCCATTCCGCCGGGCATGAAATTTCCGTTCTGATGCCTGCGGATTAGTCGAAATGTCCAATCCTTCCGGCGGACCGGAAATCGAACAGCTTATCCAGCTCCTCTCGCGCCTGCCCGGCCTGGGGCCGCGTTCGGGCCGTCGCGCGGTGCTGCACCTCATCAAGAAAAAAGAGCAATTGATGATCCCGCTCGCCGCAGCGCTCGATCGCGCCGTGGCGGCGGTCAAGGTGTGCGAAACCTGCGGCAATATCGATACGGTCTCTCCATGCACCATCTGCTCGGACTCGCGCCGCGCCGAATCGGGGCTGTTGATCGTCGTCGAAGACGTTGCCGATCTCTGGGCGCTGGAGCGGGCGGGCATCGGCCCGGTGCGCTACCATGTGCTGGGGGGCGTACTGTCGCCCCTCGATGGGGTGGGGCCGGATGATCTCTCCATCGACCAGCTCTTGCGGCGCGCCGGGGAGTATTCCGAGATCGTCATCGGCGTCAACGCCACGGTCGAAGGGCAGACGACGGCCCATTACATCACCGACCGGCTGGCGGAATCCGGCGTCACCATCACCCGGCTGGCCCATGGCGTGCCGGTGGGCGGCGAGCTCGACTATCTCGACGAGGGAACGTTGAGCCAGGCGCTCAAGGCCCGCACGCGCTTTTAACGCGGCGCTAAGCCTGACTGCGAATTCCCCCAACGCGATCGCCGCGTTTCTTGGTTGTTTACCCCTCAGGCCTCATAGGCGTATTCCCTTACGCACCAGTGGGCCTCGGCATGAGCGACCTTATCACGACCCTTTTCATCCAGCACGACATCCGCTTCGTGCTGCTTGCCGCGGCCATATGCGCTCTGTCGGCTTTCGCCTGCATTTCGATCCTCACGCACGCGCGCCATTCCCTGGGCTGGACGCGAACCGTGTGGATCGGGGTGGCTGCCGTATCGGCGGGATTCGGAATCTGGGCGACCCATTTCATCGCCATGCTCGCGTTCGATATCGGCTTTCCGGCCTCCTACGACGTGGCGATCACCGTTGCGTCCCTGATGATCGCGATTGCGGTGTGCGGGGCCGGCGTTGCCATGGCGGCGATCGGCAAAAAGCCATCGGACCTGCTGCTGGGCGGTGCCATCGTCGGTGTCGGCATATCGACGATGCACTATACCGGCATGTGGGCGCTCCAGATCGGGGGCGAGGTGAGCTGGAATTCGGGCCTTGTCGCGCTTTCGGTCGTCTTCGGCATGGCGCTTTCGGCGCTCGCTTTCCGGATCGGCACGGCGCGCAATAAATTCATGGCCCAATCGGCGGGGGCAGGACTGCTCACGCTGGCCATCTGCGCGATGCATTTCACCGCCATGGGCGCGGCGGGCTTTGAAAACTGCTATGCCATTATAACCTCCGGCGATATCCATTCTTCGATCCTGTCCTTGATCGTGGGGGTGGTCTCCCTCGGCATTCTCGCGGCCGCAATGGGCGCGGTGATGCTCGATCTGCGCGAGCGCAGGCGGGCCGTCGCGGAAGAAGGCCGACTGCGCAGCCTCGCCGATGCCGCGGTCGAAGGACTGGTGGTTTGCGACGACCGCAGCATTGTCGCCGTCAACGCGAGCTTCCAGCTCCTGCTGGGCGAAAACGTTGATATTTCGGGCCGTGATATCGATGATTTCCTGCCTTCCATCGATCGGATGGCACTTTCAGACCGACCCAACCAGCTTGTCGAGACCGAGCTTTCGACGCTTTCGGGCGATCGGATACCGGTCGAAATTGTCCTGCGCGAAGTCGATTTCGGCGGCCATGCTCATCATGCGGTTGCTGTGCGAGACTTGCGGGCGCGCAAGGAGGCCGAACACCACATCCGGTTTCTGGCCCATCACGACGCGATGACGGGCCTGGCCAATCGCACCAGCTTCAACAAGCGCCTCGAGGACGAAATCGCCCGCGCCAAGATGATGGGCCAGCGGCTCGGCGTGATGTGCATCGATCTCGACAGGTTCAAGGAAGTCAACGACCTCTTCGGCCATGCGGCGGGCGATGCGTTGCTTCAGAGGGTCGCCGCGACCATGGAAGGGGCGCTCGATGTCGGCCAGTTCGCCGCGCGACTGGGGGGAGACGAGTTCGCCGTCATCCTTCCAGTAATCGGCGATGGCGCCGAAACGGCGGCCGCAGCGCTGCTCGAAGCCTTTTCCGACGCCAATATCAGCAATGCGGAGGGCGGGGTGATCTCCGCCTCGATCGGCATCGCTCTCTATCCCGATCACGCGGTCGCCGCGGATCAATTGATGAGCTTTGCCGATACCGCACTCTATTGCGCCAAGGATGAAGGCCGGGGCAGTTACCGGCTGTTCGAGCCGCAGATGGGCGCCCAGATGCGCGACCGGCGCCAGCTCGAACACGATTTGCGTCTGGCCCTGGCGCGCGGTCAGCTCAAGCTTGCCTATCAGCCCCAGGTCGATATCCGCTCCAGCAGCGTGACCGGGTTCGAGGTGCTGTTGCGTTGGACGCATCCCGATCGGGGTGCGGTGCCGCCCTCCAAATTCATTCCCATTGCCGAGGAAACCGGCCTGATCACCCAATTGGGTGAATGGGTCATGCGAACGGCCTGCGAGGAGGCGGCCGGTTGGGCCAATCCGCTAACCGTTGCGGTCAATGTGTCCGCTGTTCAACTCCATGGCGCCCATTTCGTCGACTTCGTGCGCGACGTGCTCGGGGCCACGGGACTGGCGCCCGAACGGCTCGAACTCGAGATCACCGAAACCGCGATGATCCGCAATATCAACCGCGCCATCTCCAATTTGCGTCAGGTGAAGGCTCTGGGCGTGCGGGTCGCGATGGACGATTTCGGGACAGGCTATTCGTCACTCTCGAACCTGCGGGCCTTTCCCTTCGACAGGATCAAGGTCGACCAGTCCTTTATCCGATCGGTCAACGATAACGATCAGTCGGCGGCTATCGTTCGGGCGGTGCTGGGGCTGGGGAAGGGATTGAATCTGCCGATCCTGGCCGAGGGGGTGGAGCGCATCGAGGAGCTTCAATTCCTCAGCGATGAGGTCTGCGATTCCGCGCAGGGTTATTGGTTCGGTCGTCCCCAGGACATTTCGACCTACAAGGATATCGTGGACGGCACGTGTACGACGCTGTCGGTGCCCGAAGCGCCTGTTGTGCAAAAGCTGCCGGCCTGATTCCTATTCCTCGATCCGGCCTTCGCTGTCCTCGCCGGTGATGCGCTCGATGGCGTCCTCGTCATCGGGGGATTGGGCCTCGATGTGATCGGCCGGGTCGAAACTGGTGGCCGCATCGTCGGGAGCCGAAAGCTCGGCGCCTTCGATGGCGGCAATGGCCGCCGCCACCTCGTCGCGAAGCGCATCGACGTCGCTGCCCACATCGGAGGCCTCGAGGCCCGCAAGGCTGTCGCGGATTTCCCGCAGACGGTCCAGTCTTTCCTCGGCCGGGCGGCTCTCGTCATAGAGATAGTCGTTGACCTCATCGAGGCTAATCGGCATCAGCGCGGCCAGCGGATTGGCATCGTCGCCCATGGCCTGATCGACGGGAATGACGCGGCCTTCGTGGGGATGTTCGGCCATGATGACTACTCCTTGGCAGGTGTTTGACTGCCAACGCGAGCGCCGGGCTTTGGTTGCCATCAATCGATGAGCGAGGGACGATCTTCCTCGAATTCGAGCGCCTCGATCTTTTCGCCGCGCCGCGTCACCTTGCCGGTCGAAATCAGGATCTGATCCACGTCGGCCTGCGTCTGGGTGAAATGGGTCTTGAGCTTGCCGACCCGGTCGTTGAGCCTGCCCACATCGTCGAGAAGCGCGATTACTTCCTTTTGGATAATATGGGCCTGCTCACGCATGCGGACGTCGCGAAGGAGGGCCTGGATGACCTGAATCGAGAGCATCAGCAGCGACGGGGAGACGATCACCACCCGCGCCCGGGCGGCACGCTGCACCACGTCCTCGAACCGCTCGTGCAGATCGGCGAAGATTGATTCCGAGGGCACGAACATGAAGGCGGTGTCCTGCGTCTCACCCGCGATCAGGTATTTTTCGGCGATGGCCTTGATATGGGTTGCACAGTCGCCACGGAAAGCGGTCATCGCCGCGCGCACGGTCTCGGGGGTTTCGGCCTCCGCGATGCGCTGCCAGCCTTCAAGGGGGAATTTGGCGTCGATCACCAGCGAGGGCGCGCCATTGGGCATGTGGACGAGGGCGTCGGGCCGTGAATTGTTCGAAAGCGTTGCCTGGAAGGCATATGCGCCCTGGGCGAGCCCATCGGCGATGATCGCCTCCATCCGCCCCTGGCCGAACGCTCCGCGCTGCTGCTTGTTGGCCAGGATCGATTGCAGCGAGACGATCTCGCCCGAAAGCTGGGTGATGTTGGTCTGCGCCCTGTCGATCACCGCCAGCCGTTCGTTCAATTTGGTCAGCGTTTCCTCGGTCTTGGTCCGGTTTTCGGTCATCGACTGGTTGACGCGATGGGAATTGGCGTCGATCCGCTCGGTGAGGACCCGCGCCAGATCCGAGGTGCGCGTGCCGAAAATCTCGCTCATGGTCTGCATGCGCCCGGTCATTTCCGACTGGATGCGCATCATGTCGGCCATGTGCCGTTCCATTTCGGCCGTCCGGGCCATTTCGGAGGTGGCCTGCTCCTCGCGTTGCCGGGCCGCGCGTGACTGGCTGATCAGCAGCACGACGAGCAACAACACCGCCAGCCCCAGCCCGCCGGCGAGCGCTTCGATGATGGTTATGGGCGTTCCGCCCAGCGTGAAGAGCACTGTTTCCATAATGTTCTTGTTATCTGATTCGCCCGCTCCCATATCCGCTTTGCTTGACCGCGCACGTCCCGGTGGATTAACCAGTGCGCTTCAACCAAACGAGACATCCGATGGCCGTACGCGAAATCCTCATCCTGCCCGATCCTCTGCTGCGCAAGGTGGCCGAGCCCGTCGAAGCGTTCGATGACGATCTGAGAAAGACCGTCGAGGATATGTTCGAAACCATGTACGAGGCGCCCGGCATCGGGCTCGCCGGTCCCCAGATCGGCTATATGAAGCGCGTCGCGGTGATCGACCTCGCCGACGAGGAAAATCCCGATTCCGGCAAGATCGCCATGGTCAATCCCGAAATCGTCGGTCTGAGCGAAGAGACGGCGGTTTCCGAGGAAGGGTGCCTGTCGATTCCCGAATTCTATTACGAGGTCGAGCGCCCCGCCGAGGTGACCGTCAAATACTGGACGCCCGAGGGCGAGGAAGTGACGCGCCACGCCACCGGACGGCTTGCCGTATGCATGCAGCACGAAATCGACCATCTCGATGGCGTGCTCTATATCGACTACCTCTCGCGGCTGAAACGCGACCGGGTGAACAAGAAATTCCAGAAAAGGGCGCGTCTGGCGTCCTAGAGCGTTTCCAGCAAAAGTGGATACCACTTTTGCGGTTCGGAAACGCGCCAAAACTAAAGACTTAGAGCAATTGAAGCGGTTCGTAGAAGCGCTGAAATACTCTAGGCCCTTCCGGCCGAAACAGGGGACAATCCAATGCGCGTCGTCTTCATGGGCACGCCCGATTTCGCGGTGCCCACGCTGACCGAGATCGTCATGCGCGGTCACGAGGTCATCGCCTGTTATACGCGCGCGCCCAAGCCGGCCGGGCGCGGGCAGGCCGAGCGCAAATCCCCGGTCCATCTGGCGGCCGAAGAGTTCGGCATCCCCGTCTTTACCCCGCGCAATTTCCGCGACCCCGCCGATGTCGCGACCTTCGCCGCGCTGGGCGCCGAGGTTGCGGTGGTCGTCGCCTATGGTCTTTTGCTGCCGCCTTCCCTCCTCGACGCGCCGGAAAAGGGCTGCCTCAATCTCCACGGCTCGCTCCTGCCGCGCTGGCGCGGCGCGGCGCCCATCCAGCGCGCGGTGATGGCCGGTGACGCCCGCACCGCTGCCTCCGTCATGAAGATGGAAGAAGGGCTCGATACCGGGCCGGTGGGGCTTGTCGAGGAAATCCCCATAGGCGCGGAGATGACCGCCGGCGAACTCCACGACGAAATGATGCGGCGCGGGGCCGATCTTATGGGCCGAGCCCTTGCGGCGCTCGATCGCGATGCGCTCGATTTTACGCCCCAGCCCCAAGAGGGCGTCACCTACGCCAAGAAGATCGAAAAAGCCGAGGCCCATATCGATTTTTCGCGCGCGGCGCACGAGGTTCACAACCACATAAGAGGTCTTTCGCCTTTTCCCGGCGCGTGGTTCGAAGTGGACCTCGCGGGCAAGCCGGTTCGCGTCAAGGCGCTGCGCTCGGCCCTGGCCCAAGGGGCGGGAGCGCCCGGTACGGTGCTTTCGGGATTGACCATCGCCTGCGGCAGTGGCGCGGTGCGGCTGACTCAGGTTCAGCGCGAGGGCAAGGGCGCCATGGATGCCGAAGCGTTTTTGCGTGGCGCTGGCGATCTCTCGGGCAAGACGGTGGGCTAGATGCCCCGCTACAAGCTCACCATAGAATATGACGGAACGCCCTTCGTCGGCTGGCAGCGGCAGGCCGACGCGCTTTCCGTCCAGGAGGTGATCGAAGAGGCCATAGCGAGGTTTTCGGGCGAGGCGGTTCGAACCCAGACCGCAGGGCGTACCGATGCAGGAGTGCATGCGCGCGGTCAGGTGGCCCATTTCGACCTCTCCCGCGAATGGGACCCTTTCCGCATCTCCGAAGCCCTCAATTACCATCTGCGTCCCAACCCGATAGCCATTCTAGCCTGTGAGGAAGTGGGCGGGGATTTCGAAGCGCGGTTCTCGGCGACGGCGCGCCATTACCAATATCGTATCCTCAACCGCCGGGCGCGGCCGGCGATCGAGGAACGCAAGGTCTGGCATGTGGCGGTGCCTCTAGATGCCGATGCCATGCACGAGGCCGCCAAGGTGCTGTTGGGGCGGCATGATTTCACGACCTTCCGCTCGGCCCAGTGCCAGGCCAATTCGCCGCTTCGTACGCTCGACAGGCTCGAGGTTTTCCGTGACGGTGACGCGGTGATCATCGAGACCTCGGCGCGGTCATTCCTCCATCATCAGGTGCGGTCGATGACCGGGTCGCTCAAGCTCGTGGGCGAGGGGAAGTGGTCGGCCGGCGATCTTCGGGCGGCGCTCGATGCCAAGGACCGGGCGCGGTGCGGCCCCATGGCTCCGGCCTCGGGGCTTTATCTGATAGGCGTCGATTATCCCTGAAACAGCCGGCTGATAATATAAAGGCCGGCAAGGATAGCGAAGAACTGGGCGGCAAGGACCAGCACGATTTCGGTCGCACGCAATCGGGCCACGATGCGTAGGATATTGACCTCAATTGCCACCAACGCCAGACCCAGCGCGGCCCAGAGCGTCAGGATGAACGAGACAAGCGTAGTGCCCGATGCGGGGCCCAGAACGAGCGCTCCGACGAAGGCGGTTCCGAAGGTGACCGGCACGATGGCGGCAAAGAGGATGGCGCTCGCCCAATTGCTGGCGACCATCGCAGGACGAAAAGCGTCGAGCGCGCCCAGCCGGGGGAGGATGACGCGGAGGGCCGAGTATCTGAGAACCGCGATGGCGCCGAGAACGAAGATCTGCGTTGCCGGCGATACCCCGGTGCTGCCGGCACCCAGCCCGATGAAACCCACGAGGACCACGGCGGCGAGAACCAGGGGGACGAAGCTGCCGGCCAGCCCGCGTTGGGAAAAATCGAAATATGCGCGTGCCTCATCGCGCCCCGTCAGCAGTCGCCAGGTTCCGCCCAGCGCCCAGCCGGCCTCCTGGAACAGGGACGATTGGCTGACCGCTGACACGCCTCAGAGCTCCGGGGTGGGCGCGGGGCCATAGAGCGCGCCCACGGCGAGTAGCGCGATCATCATGCCGATGGTCTGCACCACGATGAGCATGACGATCTGGCCTGCCTTCATGCCCACGACCAGCCGGGCATTGTTGATCCGCGCCAGAAAACCGATGACGACGGCCAGGATCAGGATCAATTCGGCGCTGAAGGTGATCAGCGCGACGACCGCCAGGATCACCGAGACGATGGCGTTGACCCAGTTTTCCACAGTGACGAAGGCGACGAATTTTTCGCTGAGCCCGGTCAGCCGCAACACGACCCAGGACGCGCTCATGATGCCCAGATAGAGCAGGGCATTCTGAACCAGCGCCGCGAAGGTCGAGACACCTGCTGTCGAAGGAGCGACGAGGGCGGAAAAGAGGAAGGTGACGACCAGCGAGGCCAGGAGCGCGATGAAACTCGAGGCGAGCCCGCGCAGGTCGGTGAAGAAATACCCCGGCGCGTCGCGCCGCCCGATGATCAGGCGCCAGCTTCCGACGACCGCCGAACGGGTTTCCTCGATGAGAGTGGGCTGAGGCTGGGACACGGATATCGATCCTAAAGGGCGTTGGTCAACATGTAGAGGGCGGAGGACGATCCGGCAAGCAATGGTCCGCGGTTCTATGCGGTCTTCATTGCCCGGCCTCGGCGGCGAGGAATTTCTCGACGTAATGAGCGTAGAATTTCGCCAGCCGCTCGACATCGGCCACCGGCACGCGTTCATCGACCTGATGCATGGTCGCGCCGATCAGACCGCATTCGACGACCGGGCAATATTGCGCGATGAAGCGGGCGTCCGAAGTGCCTCCGATGGTGGAAAGCTGAGGGCGGATGCCGTTATAGGCTTCCATGACGTCGCTGAGGTGGGCGACATGGCCTTCGGGCGGCGAGATGAAGCAGCGCGAAACCGGTCCGATCTGTTCGAACTCGATTGTCGTGCCGCGCGCATCGATTTTGCCCAGCCGGTCGTGGATCTCCGCCAGCAACGTCTCGCCCGTCCAGGTATCGTTGAACCGGACGTTGAAGCGCAGGCTCGCCTGTTCGGGGATGACATTGGCGGTGGGATTGCCGGCGTCGATCGAGGTGACTTCGAGATTGGTCGGCTGGAAGTGCGCGGTGCCCTCGTCGAGCGGGACATAGAGCGCCCGGGCGATTTCGGCGATGACCGGCATGGGGTTGTTGGCGCGCTGGGGATAGGCGACGTGCCCCTGCTTGCCGATCACCGTGATCTTGCCCGAGACTGACCCGCGCCGACCGATCTTGATCGAATCCCCGAAGGTTTCGAACGAGGACGGCTCGCCCACGACGGCGAAATCGAATTTCTCGCCTCGGGCGTCGGCCCATTCCATGATCTTTTTCGTGCCGTTGACGGCATCGGCTTCCTCGTCATTGGTGATGGCGAGAGAGATCGTGCCGTTCTCCAGCGCTCCCGAAGCGACGAGATCGGCCATCGCGCCGCAGAAGGCGGCGACGCCGCTCTTCATGTCGGTCGCCCCGCGCCCCCACATCACGCCATCGACGATTTCGCCCGAGAAGGGATCGTGCGTCCAGGCCGCGACGTCGCCGGGAGGCACCACGTCGGTGTGGCCGGCGAACAGAAGATGCGGGCCGCTGTTGGCCGTGCCCTTGCGCGTGGCATAGAGATTGTCGACCGGATAGGAGCCGTCGCCCTCGAACCTGAGCCGCGTGCAGGTGAACCCGAGCGGGGTGAGGAAGGCTTCGAGCACGTCCAGAACGCCCTCTTCGATCGGTGTGACCGAGGGGCGCCGTATGAGATCGGCAAGCAGGGCGACGGCGGGATGGGGCATGGTCTAGTCGCGCAGCAGGTCGTTGATCGAGGTCTTCGACCGGGTCTTTTCATCGACCCGCTTGACGATCACGGCGCAATAGAGGTTCGGGCCGGGCGTGCCGTCGGGCAGCGGCTTGCCGGGGAGGGAGCCCGAGACGACCACGGAATAGGGCGGGACCTTGCCGTAGAAGATTTCGCCCGTCGCCCGGTCGACGATCTTGGTCGACTGGCCGATGAAGACGCCCATCGAGATGACCGAACCCTCGCCGACCACGACGCCCTCGACGATTTCCGAACGCGCGCCGATGAAGCAATTGTCCTCGATGATCACTGGGCCGGCCTGCAGCGGCTCGAGCACGCCGCCGATGCCGACGCCGCCCGAAAGATGCACGTGCTTGCCGATCTGGGCGCACGAGCCGACGGTCACCCAGGTGTCGACCATGGTGCTTTCACCCACATGGGCGCCCAGATTGACGAAGGAGGGCATCACGATGGCGTTCTTGCCTATGAAGGCCGAATGCCGCACGATGGCGCCCGGAACGGCCCGGAAACCGGCATCGCGGAACTGGTTTTCGCCCCAGCCGGCGAATTTGGAAGGCACCTTGTCCCACCAGTGCGCCCCGCCCGGACCGCCGGGGATGGCTTCCATGTCGTTGAGGCGGAAGCTCAGGAGCACGGCTTTCTTGAGCCATTGGTTGACCATCCACTCACCGCCCGCGCCCTTTTCGGCAACCCGCGCCTCGCCCGAATCGAGAAGGGCGAGCGCCTTGTTGACGGCATCGCGAACTTCGCCTCCGGTCTGGTAGTTGACGGTATCGCGCGCCTCGAATGCGGCGTCGATGGTGGCGGCAAGCTCGCTCATGGACATGGGGAGGGGTGGCCTTCTGGTCTTTTGGGGAAAGAGAATTCGGCGCGGACCATAGCCCAAGCCCCTTGGGGACGGAACCCTCAATCGCCCCGTGCTGATCCCGCGATGTTCGGCTTTGGGGAGACGAGCCGACGCGCCGCACGCGGTGCCCGCTGCGGTTGTGAACGATTTATAGACGGCATGGGGCGATGAGCGCCTCGTGCTGTATTAGTTAGTATGAAGCGGTCATCGCCCCATGCATCCGGGATTTTGGGCCTGGTCGTCCTCTCATGCTGGGGCCAATCCCCGCTGGCTTTCGCCAGTACACCCTCGACCGTGCCGTGGGTCGGCGCTGGGAACGTTTCTGCCTCCGCTGACGCGACCGCCAACGGACCCGAACCGATCCCGCCCAAACGTTCGTTGCGCTTGCGTCCATGAGTGCGGGGTCGTCGGCTTACTATGGCGCGGGTTGTGGGGACGGGGATAAGTTTTGAAGAGGGGGTTTGGCGCAAGCTCAGCGCACCCCTCATCCGACCGCTTCGCGGCCACCTTCTCCCTCAAGGGGAGAAGGGGAGCTGGGGCCGGTGCTGCGGACGGTCTCGACGGTGGAGCGAGTGGCGAGGCTGAAGCTGGATTCCGGGAATGAATCCCGGAATGACAGGATGGAGAGAGGACGGCGCAGTGCGTCAAGCACACAGCGGTGAGGGCGGGGGATGCTTCTGGCGGCGGTGTGTGTCGGTGAGCTTGCCTTATGCGGGCGCCTGGCCGGGATAACAAAATGCGGCGGACCCCTTGGAAAAATCGCCATCCCCGCTTAACACCGGGGCCAGTAGATATCGGTACGATACCCGCCAAGCAAGGAGCCTCGCATGGGCCGCAAACGCCATTCCTCACTGCGCTCGTCAAAAGAGGATATGGAGGTCGTTCGTCATTCGCCGCAAACGCCGCAGACTCAGTCTGCTGCCTATCGGCTGGCGTTTGCCGATGAGGAGTTCCTGACCAGCGAGGATTTGCGCGGCGTTCGGTTTCAGCTTGAATATCTCAAGGTCGAAACGCGGTTGCGCGAAGCGGGGATCAATTCGACAGTGGTGCTGTTCGGCGGCGCGCGCATTCCCGAGCCGGGCAAGCCGGCCTGGGCGGCCAAGACCGATATCGCCCGTGAAAACCTCGAAAAGAATTCGGTCTACTACGACGAGGCGCGGCGGTTCGCGCGGCTGGCCTCGCTCACCTCCAAGGCCATGGGATTTTCCGAGTATGTCGTGGCGACCGGGGGCGGGCCGGGCGTGATGGAGGCGGGCAATCGCGGGGCGGCCGATGTGGGCGCGCCCACCATCGGCTACAATATCGTGTTGCCGCACGAGCAGGCGCCCAACAGCTATGTGACGCCGCAGTTCTCGTTCAATTTCCATTATTTCGCGACGCGCAAGATCCACTTCCTGATGCGCGCCAAGGTGGTCGCCATCTTCCCCGGCGGCTTCGGCACCATGGACGAATTCTTCGAGGCGCTGACCCTCATCCAGACCGGACGCATGGAGCGCATTCCCCTGCTGCTGTTCGGCAAGGCGTTCTGGAACCGGGTCATCAATCTCGAGGCGCTCGCCGAGGAAGGGACGATTTCGCCCGACGATTTCAAGCTGTTCTCATTCGTCGATACCGCCGACGAAGCCTGGGAAATCGTTCGCAAGACCTACGATCTTCCCGAGATCGAACTCTAGGTCCTATGTGGGCGATGCGATAGTGATCGCCGCGCGCAGGTTTCCGCTCAGCAACCGCATGGGGCTGCCCGAGAGCTTGTCGAGGAGCTTTTCGATATCCACGGGCCGGTCCACGGCGAAGGTGATTTCCAGACCCTCGTCTCCGGCAACGAAGCGATCGACCGCGGCGGTTTCGTCCGCCCGGCGCTCGGCATCGGGCGCGGTGGCCGCAAGACCCAAAAGGGCGGCTTCGAGCATCGAGTGGTCATCGCCGGCGAGTTCGAAGATGCCGGGATCGATTTGGATCGCGGCCGACCGCACCGTCGAGCCGGTGAAATAGGACGACGGCATGAAATGGCCCTCGATCCCCGCAAAGTCCAGAAAGGCCTCGAACGGCAGGACATAATCGTGGGCCGCCATTCTGACGATTCCATGGTCGCCGAAATCGAGCTCAAGGACCGCATCGCCGCTGCCATCGGCATCCCAGGCCTGGCTGGCAATTGCGTTGCGGAGTGCCCGGACCGCGTTGGTCATCGATTGGGGCTGGGATGAGAGCGCGGTGGTCTGGGACGACTGGTCGATGACGATTCCCGTGACTGTGATTTCGTCGTTCAGCGTCTCTTGGTCGGCTTCGATCATCGTCTCCTGGACGAGGCTGTCGAACGTCATGAGGGTGTCGCCGTCAAATTCCAGCGTCAGGTTCTCGATTTCGAGCGTGCTGGGATACGCGCCGGGTGCCAGCGGTTTCTGGCCCACATGATGCAGGGCGAAATCGAGCATCGGGCTGGCCGAGAGCAGGCCATTGGTGCCATCGGCCGGACGTCCCAGATGTGCGGGGGCGAGCGAAATACGCTCGATCTCCACGCCCAGGCCAAGATTGAGGACCGAAATGTCGCTGGCCGAGACGCGTCGGGCACTGTAACCGTCCTCGGCCTCGCTCAACCCCTCGGCAATGACGCCCCCGGCCACATCGGCGCACAGAGTGTGCGGACAGATGTCAAAGCCATGCAGACTGGCCGCGAAATCGGTAAGATAGGGAGCAAGCGGTTCGAACAGAACCAATTCGGAAACGATGGCGTTCTCGCCGTCGAGGCGAATCTTGGGACGGCTTTCGGCTTCTAGGCCAAGCGTCAGCGCATCGGCGATCACCAGGTCGATGAAGTCCTGCGGATCGAGAGCCTGGACCGGCGTGCCGATCAAAACGCCTGCCGCTGCCATGATGGTCGTGCGCAAAACCATTGGGAGAGAGCGCGGCCTGTCGGCCGCGCCCGATCGCCTTACTGCGCCGCCTCGGCCTCGTCATTGGCCGAAATCAGCACGTTGAGCATTTCAACGAGGATGAACGGATCGGCCTCGATCTCGTCGGCACGCTCTTCAAAAGCGCTGAAGAGGACGGGCTGGTCGGGGTCGACCGAGATGGTGAAGTTCTGCGGGTCGGCGATGAAGGTGTTGACCGCCTGGGTCACCATGGTCTTGAACTCTTCGTTCTCGACCTCGGCCAGCGCCATGGGCACCATGAACTGCAGGCCGGCCTTGAAGGTTTCGCCATCCACGCCCTGTTCGGCGCCCACGAAATCGAGAACCTTGTTGAACAGAGAAGCGTCCTCATAGCGCAGAGAACCGTCGACGATGGCGATATCGGCCATATAGGCCATCATCGCGTCGTCGAACTGGGCCATGTGCTCGTCGCTCAACTCCTCGCCGGCTTCGGCAAGCTCGACCATCTTGAGGTTGATCTTGACGAGTTCGTCATAGAGCTCGGTGGTGTAACCTTCGAGCGACATGGCCATGCGCAGGGTCGCCAGGTCGTCGACGGTGAAGGCCATATCCTCAAGGGTCAGAACGCCGGTCTCGGGCCACCAGGTGCCCACCCCGTTCATCGAGGCGTTGATCTGCTGGAGCCCGAAGGCTTCGATGACCGGCTGGGCTTCGGGATCGTCGATGGAGCTCAGATCGGCCGTGATACCGTCCACAGTATAGCCGGTGCGGTAGCCGCCCTCGGCATCGGGGTCTTCCACCCACACTTCCATGTTGGCAACGGCGAAAAGCTCGGCGCCGTCGACATCGCTCACGGTCAGCGGGCCGGCGGAAAAGCGGTCATAAAGCTCGAAGCCGATTTCGAGCATGTCGTCCTGGTTGACCTCGGCCGGCAGGACGATCCCTTCGGCCGCGATGTTGGCAAGGCTGAGCGAGATGCCCTCTTCCTCGTCGGTGTATTCGATATCGGCGATGGTGGCGCGCTCGGCGGTGAACCCGCCATCTTCGGTTTCAACCACGCCTTCGAAAATCACGTCGCCGGGCACTTCGGTGGGGTCTTCGCCCGGAACGGTGAAGGTGAAATCGGAAACCGTGATCGTATCGCCCTCGGCGGTCGCCAAGCCGTAGCTGAACGCAAGACCCATGAGCCTGCTCGTCTCCACGAGCCGGTCGGCGAATGCGGTGGCGTCCTGCGCCAAGGCGCTGTGGGTTCCCAAGGCAAGAAGAGCCGCGGCGGCAAGTGCTGTACGCGAGACGGTATTGAGCATGATGGTCCCCATGGGTTCGGCCCTTCCGGCCAGTCGATGACGTCAAAAGCGGTTATAGCATCGCCGCGTTGGGCGGCCAGCGCAAAGGGTAATGCGCGAGCATGACTTTTCGATCACGCCAATCGGGCGAAAAAGCGTCAGCGGCAGCGCTTGAGGAAGGCCGCGAGGTCGTCGGTGACGTGGTGAACATGCTCATGGGCGTCGTCGCGGCCCAACTCCCAGGGGGCGCATTGCTCATGGGCAAACCCCGCCCCGGCCACCACCTGAACCGTCGCCATGCCGATGGTGTGGGGGACGCGCAAATTCTTTTCGAGGTCGTCGAACATGATGGCGTGAGCCGCTTCCACCCGGTGGGCGGCAAGGAAATCGCTATAGGCGATCTCGAGCGGCTTGGGCTGGTATCGGGCGGCCTTGATGTCGAAGATGGCTTCGAACAGATCGCTTGCGCCCAGCCGGGCGAGCACCGCTTCGGCGTGCCCCGCGCTGCCATTGGTGAAGATGAACTTGCGCCCCGGCAGTGCCGCGATCGCCGCGACCAGGTCGGGATGGGCCACGACGGGGGAATAGTCGATGGCGTGGACGGTGGCCAGATAATGCTCGGGATCGATGGAAAAGGTCTTCATCAACCCGTTGAGCGTGGTGCCGTGGTCGCGGTAATAGGCCCGCTGCATGTCCCGTGCCGCATCGCGGTCGAGCCTTGCGACCTCCATCACATATTGGGTGATGAGGGTATCGATCTGCGCGAACAGATTGCATTCGCGCGGATAGAGGGTGTTGTCGAGGTCGAACACCCAATCGGTGATATGATCGAAGGCGGGCACGGGCGGGGTCATCTGGTTCATGACCCCATTATGCCGCAAATCGATGAATTGGAAATGACTTGCTTGCGAGCGTCACCGCACCATCAGCGTGCCCGCGCCGTGTTCGGTGAAAAGTTCGAGCAGTACCGAGTGGGCGGTTTTGCCGTTGACGATCACCACGCCCTCCACGCCCCGGTCGAGCGCTTCGATGCAGGTTTCGACCTTGGGGATCATGCCCCCCGAGATGGTGCCGTCGGCGATGAGTTGTTGGGCCTCGCGTACCGAAAGCTCGGGGATCAATTCGCCGTTTTTGTCGAGGACGCCCGGAACGTCGGTTAAAAACAGCAGGCGCTTGGCGAACACCGCGCCGGCGATGGCGCCCGCGAAAGTATCGGCGTTGATGTTGTAGGTGTTGCCGTCCCGGCCCGGAGCGACCGGGGCGATCACCGGGATCATCTCCGAACGGGCCAGAAGGTCGAGCAGCGTGCGGTCGATCTCGACGGGCTCGCCCACATATCCCAGGTCGAGGACGCGCTCGATATTGGAGGTGGGGTCGATGTATTTCTTGTTCGCCTTTTCGGCGAACACCATGTTGCCGTCCTTGCCGCACAAGCCGATGGCCCATTCGCCCTCGGCATTGATCATGGCAACGATCTCTTTATTGATCGAGCCGGCCAGGACCATTTCCACGATCTCGACGGTGCGCTTGTCGGTGACGCGCAGCCCGCCTTCGAACTTGGATTCGATGCCGAGCTTCTTGAGCATGTCGCCGATCTGCGGGCCGCCGCCATGGACGACGATGGGGTTGACCCCCGACTGCTTCAAAAGCGCCACGTCGCGGGCGAAAGCCTTGCCCAGCGCAGCGTCGCCCATGGCGTGTCCACCATATTTGATCACGACGGTCTTGTTCTCGTAGCGCTGCATGAAGGGCAGGGCCTTGGAGAGCACTTCGGCGTCGTAGGCGTTCTCAAGTCCGTCGGCCATGGGGCTGGGAAACTCCTCTCTTGATAAATGCTCTCTACCTCAATCGCGCCGTCGGTGAACAGCCCTTGATCTAAAACCACCAGCTTTCGTACAGTGGCGCGATTGACCGCGCACCCGGGGAGGGTCCATGAGCGAGCCAGAAGACGTGTCCGGGCTCCTCGCCCGCGTCGCCTTGCGCGACCGCGACGCCTTCCGCACGCTCTACGCGCGCACGAGCGGGAAACTTTTCGGCGTCACCTTGCGTATCTTGGGCACCAGAAGCGAAGCCGAGGACGCATTGCAGGACGTGTTCGTCAAGGTCTGGCAGCGCGCGGCGGCCTTTCGTCCCGAAACGGCAAGCCCCATGACCTGGCTGATAACCATAGCGCGCAACACCGCGATCGACGCGGTTCGCGCGCGCCGGCCCGGCCACAAGGAGCTCGACGAGGCGTTCGAGCTCCCCGATACCGCCATGACGCCCGAGCAATCGGCCATCAACACCGACGATGGCAACCGGATCGAGGACTGCATGCGCCAGCTCAAGCCCGAGCGTGCCGATGCGGTGCGCCGGGCCTATGTGGAGGGGGAAAGCTATGGGGAACTGGCCGAGCGGCTCGGTGTGCCGCTCAATACCGTCCGCACCTGGTTGCGCCGGTCGCTGCTGGCCCTGCGCGATTGTCTCAGAGCATGAGAAGACGAGATGAGTGATTTTGGTGACAGCGAGCTCGACCGGGACGAGCGGCGTCGTGTGGCGGCCGCTGAATATGCGCTGGGCGTGACCGATGGCGAGGCGCGTGCCGCCATGGAACGGGCCATGGACGCCTCGCCCGCGCTGGCGGCCGAAGTGGCCTATTGGGAACGACGCCTTGCCGCGTTCAACGAGGACTATTTGCCGGCCACGCCTTCGGCCGAGCTGCTCGGGCACATCGAGGCGCGGCTTTTTGCCGAGGGCGATGCGAGGAAACCCTGGTACGATTCGCTTTTGGTCTGGCGCGCGCTGGCCGGAACGGCGGCTGCCATTGCCGTACTGGCGGTCGGGCTCAACCTTCTTGCGCCCGGCGTGCAGCAGCCGTCCGAAACGAATCAGCTCGTTGCGGCGCTGCAGCCCGTCGATAGCGACATCAGCTTTCTTGCCCGCTATGACCCGGCCTCCCAAACCTTGCGTGTGAGCGGAACCGGTGCACCGGCCGGAAGCGGCAATGACTATGAGCTTTGGTTCATCGAGGGCGAGGAAGCGCCGATTTCCATGGGCGTCGTCGCGATGGGAGAGGCGCAAGGGGTGGTCGTGGACGAGGCGCTGCGTGACCGGTTGGCCCAGGATATCACCCTGGCCGTGACCCGCGAAATCGCGGGCGGCTCGCCCACTGGCACGCCGCAGGGGCCCATCGTTGCTGCAGGTCCGTTGGCCGCCATCTGATTTTTTTAAAGGGCAGGTGAAACTTCTCTCGCGGCGGCGCCGTAACTGTCTTCCGAGCTTCCCCGAGCGGGGAAGTCAGAACCAATGGAGACGAACATCATGGCTAACCGTGCACTTGCCCTTTCCGCCCTTCTCGCCGCTTCGGCGCTGTCGGGCGCCGCTCTGGCGCAGGACAATCCCATGGTCGGCGGCGCGCCCATGTCGCCCGAGATGAACATCATCGAAAATGCCGTCAATTCGGCGGACCACACGACCCTTGTTGCCGCGGTCGAAGCCGCGGGACTTGTCGAGACGCTGTCGGGCGAGGGGCCGTTCACTGTCTTTGCGCCCACCAATGCCGCGTTCGACGCGCTGCCCGAGGGGACAGTGGAAACCCTGCTGATGCCCGAGAACAAGGAGCAGCTCGCCCAGATCCTGACCTGTCACGTGGTCGGCACCGAAGCGATGTCGGACGCCATCATGGGGATGGTCGACGATGACGGCGGCTCGCACCCGGTCGAAACCCTGGGCGGTTGCATGCTCGACATCACCTATGAGGGCGACCAGATCACGATCACCGATGAGAACGGGACGATGGCCAATGTGACCATTGCCGACGTCAAGCAGTCCAATGGCGTGATCCACGTGATCGATGCCGTGCTGCTGCCGGCGATGTAAGCGGCCAAAAGGCACCGCGGTTCGGGGCACGGGGCACCCCCGGTCCCGAACCGCAACGCGCCCGGCCCGCCCTCCGTCGGCCGGGCGCACCTTATTGACAGGGGCTTGATTGGACCAATCGGCCCGATGGTGGAATAATGGGGCCTATAGGAGTTTTGCGAATGCTTGATCGTCGCCAATTTCTTCTCGCCGGCTCGGCGTTGGCCGGCACCGCCATTTTGGGTTTCGGACCGGCTCAACCGGCCGACCTTGGCGAATTTCCCTTTAAATTGACCGATGACGAATGGCGCGAGCGGCTTTCCGACGAGGCCTATTACGTCCTGCGCGAGCACGGCACCGAATATGCGTTCTCGTCCCCGCTCGATAAATTCTACGAGGCGGGCACCTATCACTGTGCCGGGTGCGACGAGCCGCTTTATTCGTCCGAGGTCAAATATGACAGCCACACGGGATGGCCGAGCTTTTGGGAAGCCATGCCCGACGCGGTCGGCACTTCGACCGATACCACGCTGATGATGACGCGCACCGAATGCCATTGCGCCAATTGCGGCGGGCATCTGGGCCATATCTTCGACGATGGTCCCGAACCCACCGGCAAGCGTCATTGCATCAATGGCGTGGCGCTGGCCTTCGTCGCCGCCTGACCGGCCCCAGGCCGGATCGACACTAAGTGGCCTTGGCTCATGCTTCTGCTGGACCCTGGGAATAAATCCCGGGGTGACAGGAGGTGGGTGTGGGCAAAGCGGCTGCAAGGCCATTTGCGTCATGTTCGACTGAATGTCGATCGGTCCTAGAGGTGCCGGGCAACGAGCTTTTCGCCCCAGCGTCCGTTGAGATATTCGATGACGAGGCTGCGGTGGCAGTGATGGGGCTCGTGCTCCGAGCAGAGCAGGCACGCGCCCTCGAGCTGGTCCGGGGCCAGGGCGTTTTCGATCTTTCGTTCTGCCATCAATCCCATGAACTGGTCGCGATAGAGCGGCCAATCGTCGTCCTTCTTGCGGAAACCGGCCATGATGGGCTCGGTTGGCGCCAGAAGGGGCTCGTACCGATAGCCGATGCCGTCGATGGCCTTGAGGAAATAGGCCAGATCGTCCGATTTGGCGAAACCGGCGAGCTGGGAGGTGTTGTGAAGGCGCACGTCGATGACGTTTTTGACCCCCGCGCCGGCCAGGCGCTCGAAGAACGAGCGGGCGCTCGATTTGGTAAATCCGATAGTTGCCACTTCAATTGCTGACATATCGCACCGCCTTGACGTTCCCCGTGCACTGGGATTGGATCGGGTTCCTTCCCGCGACGGTCCTACAATGAAGCTTACGATTATCGAAACCGGCCATGTGCCGGAACCGCTGCGCAGTCGGTTCAAATCCTATCCCGACATGTTCAACGCAATGTTCGCGCGCCACGGCGCCGGCATCAAGCCCGATTCCCTGCCCCTGCCCCTGCTCGCCGGCGCGCCGCTGCCCGATCCAACGGGACTGGAGGCCGTTCTGATCACCGGTTCGCCGGCCGGTGTCTATGACGATTTGCCCTGGATGGAACCGCTGCGCGCCTTCATCCGCCGCGCTCATGAGGCGCGGACCAGGATGATCGGCATCTGCTTCGGGCACCAGATCATCGCGGATGCGCTGGGCGGTGATGTGCGCAAATCGGAAAAGGGGTGGGGGCTGGGGCGGCACACCTATGAGGTGATCGCCGCGCGTCCGCATTTCATGCCCGATGCGACCAGCCTTTCGATCGCCTGTTCGCATCAGGATCAGGTGGTTGAACCACCTCAGGGCGCGCGGGTGGTATTGCGTTCCGCGTTCGCACCCAATGCGGGTCTGCTCTATGACACCGGGACGATCCTGACGTTCCAGCCGCATCCCGAATTCGAGGACGATTATGCGAGCGCTCTGATCGAGCTGCGGCGCGGCAAGGCGCCCGCCGATACGATCGAGGCGGCGCATGCCTCGATGAAAACCGCCTCCGACAGTGCTATCCTTGCGCGGGCGATTAGGCAGTTTTTGACCGCTTAGAGCGTTTCCAGCAAAAGTGGATACCACTTTTGCGGTTCGGAAGCGCGACGAAACAAAGACTTAGAGCAATTGAGCGATTCGCAGAAAAGCGAAAATGCTCTAAGCAGAGGAGGTGCGGCATGGAGCGGTTTACGGGCGGGTGCCTGTGTGGCGCGGTGAGGATCGTGGCGACCGGGCGCCCCTATCGCGTGGGGCTTTGTCATTGCCTCGATTGCCGCAAGCATCATGGCGCGCTTTTTACCGCTTTGGCGATGTTTCCCGAAGATGCCGTGGAGATCGAAGGGGAGACGCATCAGTATGAGGGACGGAATTTCTGCCCGCGCTGCGGCTCATCGGTTTTTGCGCGCTCGGGCGATGAAATCGAGGTGAGCCTTGGGGCCTTGGACGCGCCGGATCAGTTGATGCCCACTTACGAGCTTTGGACCGTCCGCCGCGAAAGCTGGCTGCCGGACTTCCCGTTGAAGCACTATGAGCGTGATCGCGAAGGGGAGGGGCGGTTCTAGGCGTGATCGGCGGGAACGTGACCCGACAATCCGCAACGCTACCGGCGGTGCGGGAAGGGTTGGGGATACACTTCTTCTGAAGCTGTGGAAGCCTTGCGGGTCCCCGGGTCGCGCCCGAGGACGACGAGGTGAAACGGGGAGCGCTAGTATCCCTCGCGCACGCGGGCGATCTCGGTGCGCAGGGCGTCGATGCCCTGGCCCTTTTCGCTCGAGGTGACGATGAGCTCGGGATGGGCGGCGGGGCGTTTGGCTATGAACTTGGTCGTGGCCTCGATCACCGCTTCCAGCGGCTTTTCGGTGAGCTTGTCGGCCTTGGTGAGCACCACCTGATAGGAAACGGCGGCCTTGTCGAGTTCGTTCATGACCGTCGCGTCATTGGCCTTGGGCCCGTGACGAGCGTCCACCAGCACATAGACGCGCCGCAGATTGGGACGTCCCCGCAGGAATTGGTGGATGAGCTTGTTCCATTTTTCCACGGCGGGCTTGGGGGCCTTGGCAAAGCCATAGCCCGGCATATCGACCAGCCGGATGCCGCCCGATTCGGGGGAAAAAAGGTTGAGCTCCTGCGTGCGTCCGGGGGTGTTGGAGGTCCGCGCCAAGCTCGATTGGCCGACCAGCGCGTTGATCAGCGAGGATTTCCCCACGTTCGAGCGGCCCGCGAAGGCGACCTCGACAAGATCGTCGGCCGGCAGGTCGGAAACGCGCACGCAGCCCTTGAGGAAGACCCAGGGGCGGGCGAACAGCAGGCGGGTGGTTTCTGAAAAATCGTCCATCGGCGTCACTCAAAAAGAAAGGGCCGGTTTCCCGGCCCTTGCAAAACCCTTATTCGGCGGCCTTGGGCTTGCGCTTGAAGGAATTGCGGATGTTGCCCAAAAGGTCCACCTCGACCCCGTGCCGCTTCATGATCACCCATTGCTGGACGATGGAGAGGAAGTTGTTCCAGGCCCAGTAGATCACCAGACCGGCGGGGAACGTGGCCAGCATGAAGGTGAAGATCACCGGCATCCAGTTGAAGATGATCGCCTGGGTGGGATCGGCCGGCGCCGGGTTCAATCGCATCTGCACCCACATGGTGATGCCCATGATGAGCGGCCAGACGCCCAGCATCAGGAACGAGCCGATGACCGGAACGGTGGATGGATCGAACGGCAGAAGACCGAACAGGTTGAAAATCGTCGTGGGATCGGGCGCGGCCAGGTCCTGAATCCAGCCGAAGAACGGCGCGTGCCGCATTTCGATGGTGACGAACAGCACCTTGTAGAGCGAAAAGAACACCGGAATCTGGATGAGGATCGGCCAGCACCCGGCCACCGGATTGATCTTTTCGGTCTTGTAGAGCTCCATCATCGCCTGCTGCTGGGCAGCGCGATCGTCCTTATGCTTTTCCTGGATCTCCTTCATCTTGGGCTGGACCCGCCGCATGTTGGCCATCGAGGCGTAGCTCTTGTTGGCCAGGGGGAAGAAGATCGCCTTGATGATCACGGTGACCGCGAGGATCGCGAGCCCGAAATTGCCAAGGAATTCATAGAGCAGCCGGATGAGGTAGAACATCGGCTTGGTGATGAAGTGGAACCAGCCCCAGTCGATGATCAATTCGAACCGGTCGATGCCGTAGCCGCGCTCATAGCTGTCGATGATCGATTCCACCTTGGCGCCGGCAAAGGCGAGGCTCTGGTGGCTGGCGCTGCCGCCGGCCGGGACGGAAACGGCCTGCTGGGAAACGAAATTGGCGCGGTAGTCATTGCCGCTGGGCGATCCCGTACCGTGGTAGAAACGGGCGTTGATGGCCTCGTCCTGCGGGGGGATGATCGCGGTGGCCCAATATTTGTCGGTAAAGCCCAGCCAGCCGCCGGTGCTCGCGAAATCGATCTGCTGCTCGCCTTCCAGGTCCGAATAGGAGCGCTCGACCAGATTGGCGTCGCCCAGAACCCCGATCGGGCCTTCGTGCAGGATGAAGAAATTCTGAGTCTGCGGGGTGTAGAGGCGCGCGACGCGCGAATAGGGGAAGAGCGTTACATCGGCGGTGCCGGCGTTTTCGACGCTCTGATCGACGGTGAACATGTAGTTCTCATCGACCCCGATCGTGCGGCGGAAGGTGAGGCCTTGGCCATTATCCCAGGTGAGCGTCACCGGAGTGTCGGCGGTGAGGGTTTCCCCGCTTTCCAGCGTCCATTCGGTCTGCCCGTCGGGAACGGCTACATTGGTTCCAGCCGCTGCCACCCAGCCCTGCTCGAGATAATAGGGCTGGGGCGAGCCGACCGGGGAGAGGAGCGTGATTGTAGGGCTGTCGGGATCGGGCGTCTCGTTGTAGCGGGTGAGGTGCAGATCGTCGATGCGCGCGCCCGTCAGGGAAATCGATCCGGAAAGCGAGCCGGTTTCGATCGCCACGCGATCGGTCGATGCCAGCGCCTCGTCGCGGTTCGCAAACACCGTGCTGTCGCCGGCCGCCGTGGGGATGGTCCCGTCGGCGGCGGGAGCCGCCAGGTCGCCGGCCTGTTGCTCGGTCTGCTGGGTGGAGGTCAGCTCGGCCTGGCGCTGGGCCTGCTCGAGCTGCGGGCCGGCGATGAAGAACTGCCATCCAAAGAGCACGAGCATGCTCAGGACGACGGCCAGGATCATGTTGCGATTGTTTTCGTTCATGGCTTTGGATGTCCGCTGGGCGCTTTCGCCTGAGGTATATGGACGCGCTCGAGAGCTTTTCCAAGCTCCCGCGTCAGCGCGTCGAACGGTTCGGTGAGGCTTTCGCGCCGTCCGATCAACACATAGTCATGGCCGGGTTCGAACCGGTCCGAGGCAGCGCGCACCGCTTCGCGCAGGCGCCGCTTGATCCTGTTGCGTTCGGGAGCGTTACCGGTCTTCTTGGTGACGGTGTATCCCACACCGGGCACCGGATCGGCAACGGCAGCCGCCTGCAACACAAAGCCGCGCCTGGCAATTTTCCTGCCCCGCGCGGCTTTCAGAAACTGCGCCCGCTTTTTCAGGCGCCGCATCGGCGATGCCGGAGTGCCCGGCACGTCGGCTCGATCCGCCGACTTAGGCCGAGAGCCGCTTGCGCCCGAGCGCGCGACGGCGATTGATGATCTTGCGGCCGTTCTTGGTCGCCATGCGGGCACGGAAACCGTGACGGCGGGCGCGCACAAGATTGCTCGGCTGAAAAGTACGCTTCATTGATGGTCTATCGCGCGCTCGCCCGCGCGATCCTCTGGTTTGGCTATGCGTTAAAACTCATGTTTGCACGATAAGGCATGAGACTATCGGTCCCGGGCCATCGGCAAAGGTTGGGCGGCTTATAGGGAAAAGGTCGGGGCAAGTCAATTGCGCGCCGCCCACAATTGCGTCAGTTCCGGCCCGCTGGCCAGCCGCATTGGAGCACGCTAAAAGCGGGATGACAAATCCTCGTGGATTCGGGCGAAATCAAGGGCAGGCGCGTGGCGCAGGACGACAAGACCGATCTTTGCATCATCGGAGGCGGTCCGGCCGGAATTGCCGCCGCCGAGCGCGCCGCAGCGCACGGCATGCGCGTGGTGCTTGTCGAAGCGGGCGAGCTGGGCGGGGTGTCGCACAATTGGGGCACATTGCCGGCCCAGGCCCTGGCGGCGGCGGCCGAGCGGGCCCATCAGATCCGTTCGGCGCGCGATCTGGGCCTTGGGGCGGACGAACCGCGCATCAATTTTACCCGCATCAACGCAAGGCTGCGCACCGCCATTGACGAGGCGAGCCCCAAGGTTTCGGCCGAGCATCTCGCCGCGCAGGGGATTGAGATCGTGCGCGGTCGGGCGCGTTTCATCGGCCCTTCGGCGCTCGAGGTGGATGGCCGCGCCATCCGCGCCGGTCATTTCCTCATCGCCACGGGATCGCGTCCGGTGATTCCCGCCATTCCGGGGCTGGAAGCCGTGCCCTATTTCACGCCGGAAACCATCTTCGAGGTGACCCGGCGCCCCGGCCATCTGATCGTCGTGGGCGCGGGGGCGACGGGACTGGCGCTGGCCCAATCCCATCTGCGGCTCGGTTGCCGGGTGACGATCGTCGAAATGCTCGAACCGCTGGGCGATCAGGACCCCGAAATGGCCCAGGCCGTGCTGCGCCGGCTGGTGGCCGAGGGGCTGGACGTGCGCGAGCATACCGGCGTCGTTTCCGTATCGGGCACCGATGACGAGATCGCCGTCGATATCAAGGCCGGGCCCGACGAGGATCGGCTGACCGGCACCCATCTGCTGTTCGCCACGGGCCGCCGGCCAGATTTCGAAAAACTGGGGCTGGAGGCCGCCAAAATCCGCCTCGATGGGGGCGCGCCGGTGCTGCGCCGCTTCGGGCGCACCAGCAATCCGCGCATATTGGTGGTGGGCGACGCCGCCGGCCACAGCGGCGCCCATGCGGCGCGCCACAGCGCCCATCGGGCGGTCGATGCCATGCTGGGCGGGCGAACCGCCCGCGCCGCGCTGGTGCCCCACCTCGTTCACACCCGCCCGCCCATCGCCTGGGTGGGGCTGACCGAGCCGCAGGTAAGGGCGCAATATGGAACGAAATTCGAAGTGGTGCGGGCCGGCTTTTCCCAGACCGACGCCGCCCACGCCAATGCAGAGCCGCATGGTCACCTCAAGCTGATCGTCGCGCCGAACGGGGCGATTGCGGGCGCGGGAATCGTGGGCCCGAACGCCCAGGATCTGATCATGGTTTTAGCGCTCGCCATCGCCCAGCGACTGGGGCTCGACGAAATAGACCGGCTGGTCGTGCCGCACGCCTCTTTCTCCCAGATGATCGCGCTGGCTGCCGCCCAATATAGCCGCACACGCGGCAAGGCGGGGTCCGCCGGTTGGCGCGCCGCGCTTAAGCGTTTGTTGCCATAGGAAAAATCGGGCTGTACTCTTAAGGTCATGACACGGACCATCGCCAAGGTACCAGGCCCCCTGGCCGGCCTCTCCGTCAAGCTGATCACGGCGATCGCGCTGGTCATTCTCCTTGTGGAAGTCGCGGTGTTCCTCCCCTCGCTCGCCAATTACCGCGTGGGCTGGCTCGAGGACAGGTTGCGCGTGGGCGGCGTGGCGATCAGGGTGTTCGATGCCGTACCCGACGTCATGGATCTGCCCGTCGAGATCACCGATCCCCTGCTGCAATCGGCGGGAGCCATCGCCATCGTCTATCGCCGGGAGGGGCAGACCGATTTGATCGTGCTCGATGCGATCACCATGCCCGAACAGACCCATCTGGCCGATCTGCGTGACACCAACCCCTTGCGGTCGGTCGGCGCGGTGCTCGATACGCTGGCGTTCGGCGGCCAGCGAACCTTGCGCATTGTGGGGCACCCTCCCGGCGCCAGCGATGCCGTGGTCGAAGTGCTGATGCCCGAAAGTCCGCTTCGGGCCGATCTTTTGACCTATACGGGCAATATCGTTCTGGTTTCGATCGTCATCGCAGGCGTCACCGCCTTCGTCATTTATATTCTTACCGAAAGCCTGCTGATCGGGCCCATCAAGCGGCTGACCAACGCCATGCTCGCCTTTCGCGAGAACCCGGAAAACGGCACGCTGATGATCGTTCCCGACGAAACCCGCCGCGATGAGATCGGGATTCTCGAGCGCGCCCTGGCCGATACCCAGGCCGAGCTTTTCGCCATGCTCCATCAGCGCCGGCACCTTGCCGACCTGGGATTGGCCGTTTCCAAGATCAATCACGATTTGCGCAACATGCTGACATCGGCCCAGCTTTTGTCCGACCAGGTGGCCAATCTCGACGATCCCCAGGTCCAACGGCTGGCGCCGCGCCTGGTCAATACGCTCGACAAGGCCATAGCTTTCGCCCAGACCGTGCTCGACTACGGCCGCCAGCAATCCAGCCCGCCCCGGCCTCAGCCGGTCGATCTGCGCGCGATCGGTTTCGAGGCGGCGCTATCGGCGGGGGCAACCGGGCACCCGCGCATCATTTTCGACAACAAGGTTCCCGACGACGTTGTGATCTCGGTCGATCCTGACCAACTGGCGAGGGTTCTGGTCAATCTGTTCAAGAATGCGCGTGAAGCGCTCGAAGCATCGGGCACGAGCGTTTCCCAGCCCGAGATCGGCTTTTCGGCGCTGCACCAGGATGATCGCGTAAGATTGCTGGTTGCCGACAACGGCCCGGGTCTTCCGCCCCGCGCGCGAGAAAACCTGTTCGTAGCGTTCGAGGGCTCGGCCAAGGCCGGCGGCACCGGGCTGGGGCTCGCCATCGCGCGCGAACTGGTCGAAGCCAATGGCGGCACTATAGAGCTTGTCAAGGGCGAGGAGGGGACGGTGTTTGCCATCGATCTCCCACTTTTGCCGGGCGAACGGCGATAGTGACGATTTCGTCGAAAACTTGCATCGGCCGCCCTTGCAATGGCCGCCAACCTTGTATAAGCGTTGCGCCTGCCGATCGGGGCAACGCCCTCGAACGCGTTTACCGCACCGGCACCGCGCGCCCGTAGCTCAGCTGGATAGAGCACCAGACTACGAATCTGGGGGTCAGAGGTTCGAATCCTTTCGGGCGCGCCATTTCATACATATTTCTGAATGTTTCCGCTCGGTGTTGCCTTGGCTAATCATGGCGGCTTGAGGGCTTTTTGCCGCCGACCGCTTCCCCGAAGAGGGATAGCGAACAGGTCTTCGCGAGCAATGCATCCGCCTTGGCTCCGAGCAGATTGACGGCTATCAAGAAATTTTGGTAACGTTCCCATGATGAGGAAGGGAGAGGGTGCGCGATGCGTGCTGCAGATTGGTGATGGGGCCCTCGCGCAAGAGGCAGCCCACCATCATTGATATTGCTGAAGTCGCCGGTGTTTCCAAAAGCACTGTGGCTCGCGCGCTGTCGGATTCGCCTAATATCGGCGAATCGACGCGCAAGCGCGTGCTGGATGCCGTGCGTGCACTGGGCTATGAGCGCAACCATCTCGCCCGTTCCTTGCGCGCCGGTCGCACCGGGATGATCGGCCTGGTCATTCCCGATATCGCCAATCCCTTCTGGGCTGAGGTTGCTCGCGGAGCTCAGGACGAAGCAGCGCGGTCCGGTGCGTCTCTTCTCGTCTTTTCTTCCGATTGGGACGCGGCCCGCGAAGCGAGCCATCTGCGCGCACTGCGTCAGGCCCGCGTCGATGGCGCCATCGTCAATCCCGTCGCTGACAATGTCGATGGCCTTGGACGTTCCGGCTTGCCGGTGGTTCTTATCGGGTCGAGCGCCGAGCGGTTTCCAGAGCTTTCGAGCGTGGGCAGCGATATTGCCCAGGGCGTGGTGCTTGGCCTCGATCATCTCGCAAGTCTTGGACATTACCGGCCCTCGCTCCTGGTGGGCACCCGAAATCGTCTCGCGCGTGTGCGCTTCATGCGAGTGGTTCATGATTACTGCATCGCCCACGATATCGACCCGGCTACGCTCTCGATAGAGGAGGGGGGCTATACGGTGGAATCCGGACACGCCGCGATGCGCAGGCTCCTCGAGCGCGACCGGGATGCCGCGCGCTGCGTCTTTGCCGCCAATGATCTAATGGCACTGGGGGCTTTGCTGGCCACGCGCGAGGCCGGGCTGCGCTGTCCCGAGGATGTTTCGATCCTGGGCTTCGACGGCATTCCGGCAGGAGCCTTTTCCGATCCGGGACTCACCACCATAGAAAAGCCCGCACGGGCAATCGGTCTTGAAGGCATGAAGCTTCTGACCGAGACCATCGAGGGCAAACTCGAGCATCGCCGCGTCCTGTTGGAATGCGGTCTTCTGGTTCGCGGGTCGCTGGCCCAGAACCTCGGCGATGCCGCGCCGCAAGTGCTGGCGGCAGGGAGGAACTAGCCATGAGTCTTGACGAGAAACAGCTCGCATCGACTGTATCCAATATTGGGAACGTTCCCAAATCGGCACGCTCGTCTTACTTCTCTTCCATCGGCCTCAAGCTGCGAATCTGGTGGCCCTATTACCTGATGCTGGCGCCTGGCATCATATTCTTCGTCATCTTCCATTACCTGCCCATCTGGGAGGCCAAGATCGCCTTCGAGCAGGTGCGCATCATTCCGCCCAACGTCTGGGTGGGCTGGCTGCATTTCCAGACCCTGTTCAATTCTCCGGTCTTCTGGCAGGTCTTTTTCAACACGCTGATCATCTCGGGCATGAAGATGATCTTCGTTTTCCCCGTGCCGATCGTCGTGGCTCTCCTGCTCAACGAGGTACGATCGGGCTCGCTGCGCAAATTCGTGCAATCGGCGATCTATCTGCCCCACTTTCTTTCCTGGGTGGTGATCGCCGGGGTAACCATCGCGGCGCTTTCTCCCTCTGGTGGCGTCATCAACCATATCGCCGGCCTGTTCGGCATCGCGCCGCGTTCCTACATGACCGACGCCGGCGCCATCCGCTGGGTGCTGGTGTTCTCGGAAATCTGGCGCTCGGCGGGCTGGGACAGTCTGCTCTATCTCGCCGCCATCATCGCCATCGATCCCCAGCTCTACGATGCCGCCGAGATCGACGGCGCCAATCGCTGGCAGAAGATCTGGTACGTGACGATCCCCGGCATCGTGCCCACCATCGTCACCCTGTTCATCCTCAATGCGGGCATGTTTCTGTCGGCCGACCTCAATCAGGTCATCAATCTCTCCAACGACGCGGTGCTCTCCAGGATCGATATCCTCGACACCTATGTGTACCGCATAGGCCTTCAGACCGGTCAATATTCACTGGCCACCGCCGCCGGCCTGTTCAAGGCTGTGCTGGGCATGATCCTGATCGTCGCTGCGCATCTGCTCTCCAAGCGCCTGACCGGAAAGGGAGTGTGGTGATGCTCGGTCTCAATTCGCGCCGGACGCCACTCGAGCGTCTCGAATACGCGATCATCCTTTCGGCGCTGCTGCTGATGGTGGTGATAACCGTTCAGCCCATCCTCAACCTGCTTGCCGTCTCGCTCTCCGATCCCGCCCAGGTGCCGGGGATGACGGGGCTGGAAATCTTTCCCCAAGGGTTGAGCCTCGACGTCTGGACGCTGCTGCTCAATCATCCGCACGTCATGCGCGGGCTGCTCAATTCCATCTTCATCACCACGGTTGGCACGCTCATCAATCTGGTCTTTACCGCGCTCATGGCCTGGGCGCTCTCGCGCCCCAATTTGCCGGGCCGACGTTTCCTGTTCGTCGCCGTGCTGCTGACCATCGTCTTCGATCCCGGCATCATCCCCGATTACTTCGTCAATCGCCGCCTGGGCCTGCTCGATACCTACTGGTCGGTGATCCTCTACAAGGCCGTCAACGCTTGGTATCTGATCATCCTCATCCGCTTCTTTGAGGAAATCCCGAAAGAACTGCTCGAAGCGGCCGAACTCGATGGAGCCAATGCTTTCCAGGTGCTTTGGTACGTCGTCCTGCCGCTGGCCAAGCCGGCGCTGGCGACCATCGCGCTCTTTTATCTGGTCTTTCACTGGAATGAATTCTTCCGCTCCATGATCTACCTGACCGACCAGACCAAATGGCCGTTGCAGGTGGTGCTGCGCCAGTTCGTGATCAGCGGAGACCGCGTCTCGATGGTCGGTGCGCAAGCCATGGCCAATTTTACCGGTGCCGGCCAGATTTCGATCCGCGCGCTCAACGCGGGGATGATCATCCTCACGATCCTGCCGATCCTGGCGATCTATCCCCTGATCCTCAAATTCTTCACCAAAGGCACCATGACGGGCGCGGTGAAAGGATAACCCATGCAAGACATACCGGAGGAGACCTACATGCTTGCAAGAAAACTGCTTCTGGCCACCTCGGCCGTGGCGTTGGCCGCGACCCTCGCGATCCCCGCGATGGCCCAGCCGGTGACCATTCGTCTGGCGTCCAAGGATTTGCTCACCGCCAATCCCCAGGACGTCGCCCATATCGAGCGCATCGAAGCGGCGCTGGCCGAACGGGGAACCGAGGTCGATATCCAGATCGTCGACCTGCCGGGCTCGGGCTATGCCGAAGCGCTCAACGTCATGATGCTGTCGGGCGATATCCCCGATCTCATCTATTTTCAGGGCGGTGACGCCGAAATGGCCAATCAGGGCGTGCTGGAGGATTTGCGCCCCTATGTGGAAAATTCCGAATTCATCTCGGACGCGCTCTGGCCGCACAATATCGAACGGCTCGAGAACTATCCGTACCTTCTCTACGTCTATCCCCTCCGCAACCCCCAGCCGGTGATCCGCAGGGATTGGCTGGAGCGCAGCGGGGTGGGCATGCCCGAGACGGTCGAGGATTACGTCGAGTTGTTTACCGCCATCCGTGACGGTGATTTCGACGGCAACGGTCAGGACGACACCTTTGGCGTCACCACCGCCGACAACACCAATGAGCTCGATTCGATCTTCAACCAGGCTTTCGGCGTCACCGGAACCTGGATGCAGAACGCTGATGGAGAATGGATCCATTCACGCGTTTCCGATGCCGAACGCGACAAGATCGCCTTCTACGCCTCGCTGCGTGAGCAGGGGCTTTATGATCCCGAATACATAACCACCCGCTGGGATATCAAGGAAGACAAGTTCTATACCGGGCGCGCCGGCGTGATTTTCGGGTCTTCCCCTGAGGTGATCGACATCTATGGCGGCAAAGTCCGCCAGCTCGAGCCTGATGCCGAGCTGGTCCTGCTCCCGCCGCCCGCCGGGCCTGCCGGCCAGGGCATCGCCGCCGCCGACGTTTCCAAGGAAAGCCGTGGCTTTGCCATCTCCTCGCTCTCCGAGCATAAGGAGGAAGCCTTCGCGGTCCTCGATTTCCTGGCGAGCCCCGAAGGGCAGATGTTCGAACGGCTCGGTTTCGAGGGCGAGGAATATACCCGCAACGGCGACGACTATGAGGTCACCGACGCCATCTCCACCTGGTATGCGCGTTTCATGGTCACGTCCAACTGGACGCCTCCGGTCGTCTGGCAGTCCGAGGCGGCGCTCCAATCGCTCGATGTGAGCTCTCAATATTTTGTTCCCGACAATGGTTTCGTCTGGCCGGCTGAATACGCCGCCAGCCTCGATGCCACCGAGAACGTCTATCGTCAGTGGGTCTATCGTTTCGTTTCCGGTGAAGCGAGCATGGACCAGTGGGATAGTTTCGTCGCCGAATGGAACGCAGCCGGCGGCCAGTCCATGACCGAATACGCAAGGACCGTGCTTCAATGACACTCATGCAGAACGCGGGTCCGTCCTTTGACGGGCGGGTCCGCGGGCTGCTCCATGGCGTCGCTTTCGGCGACGCTATCGGGGCGCCCGTAGAAAAGCTCACACCGGCCGAAATCAAGGCCATGTACGGACGTGTGACAACGCTCGACAATCAGTGGCACCGCACCAGCCGCGACCCGGCGGCGGGCAATGGCCGCATCCGGGGCAACGGCATCGTTACCGACGACACGTTGATGACGCTCTCGCTGATGGCCGTCTATAATGATGTGGGACGCCACATCGATGCCTGGGACATGGCCGACGGCTTCGTGCGCCAGATCGCCTGGGTCAAGCGCTACGTCCCCGAACTTCAGCGCGAAACTGCGCTGCTCGAACGCCTGTTCTATCCTGAAAAATGGATATTCCAGCGCCACCAGCTTTCCGCCTGCGATCCGCGCCAGGGTGGCATCGGCAACATGGTCAATTGCGGCGCCGCCATGTACATCGCCCCCATCGGGGTCGTGAACGCTTGCGATCCGCAGGGCGCCTATGACGAGGCCATCGCCTTCGCTTCGGGTCATCAGCAGAGCTATGGGCTTGAAGCCGCCGGCGTCCTCGCCGCCGCCATCGCCGCCGCTTTCATACCCGGCACCGATATCGATACCATTGTGGGAACCGCCTATAGCCTTGCCAGGGACGGGACGCGCTCGGCCATCGGCGAGATCGCCGAAGCCGCGAAAATCCTGCGCGACACCGGCGCCGACCGAGACGAAGTGGTTTCGACCTTTCATGAAAAGATCTTGCCCTTCTCTCCCTTGGGCGACGATCTCGACCACACTGCCGCCAAGGCCGGCAAGGCGACACCCAACTACCAGCCTTCGCGCTTCCTCTCGATCGAGGAACTTCCGCTCGCGCTCGGCTTTGCCATCGTCGCCGGGGGCGAATTCCGCCCGGCCATCGAAGACGGCATCAATTCGGGGCGCGATACCGATTCCATCGGCGTCATGGCCGGTGCGATCCTTGGCGCCATGCACGGAGAAGCGGTGATCGACGCGGCGGAAGCCTCTCAGATCGACCAGATCAACCGCCTCGATCTGGCCGCCGAGGCCACCCGCTTTGCCTCTACTGCCCGCGCCATCCTTGCGGCGGACCGGCAGCGTGCCGAAGCGATTGCGGCGCAGCGCGCCCATTTTATCGATGCCCCCGTTGCCCGCGCCGCGGCCAACTGAGACAAATTCTGACCTACGGGACCTTAAATGCTTTCCAATTCCGATCTCGTCCATCGCATCTATTCGGGCTTTCTGGGCAAGGCCATCGGCGTGCGCGTCGGCGCACCGGTCGAGCCCACCATCTGGTCCTATGAGCGTATCCGCGACACCTATGGCGAGATCACAGGCTATGTGCGCGATTTCAAGACCTTCGCCGCCGATGACGATACCAACGGTCCAGTCTATTTCATCCGCGCCATGCGCGACTACCAGCTTCGTCCCACGCCCCAGGAGGTCGCAAAGACCTGGCTCAATTACGCCGCAGAAGGCCATGGCATGTACTGGTGGGGCGGCTATGGCCGCTCGACCGAGCACACCGCCTATCTCAACCTGCGCGCCGGCATCGAGGCGCCCCGTTCGGGCTCAATCGCCCAGAACGGTGCTGCAATCGCCGAACAGATCGGCGGTCAGATCTTCATCGATAGCTGGGGCTGGGTGAACCCGGGCAACCCACAACGCGCCGCCGAGATGTCGGCGACAGCCGCTTCGGTTGCCCATGACGGGGAAGGGCTCAATGGCGCCCGGTTCTGCGCCGCCATGATCGCAGCCGCCTTCACCGCCAAATCGGTGGAAGAACTCTTTGAGGCCGGCCTTTCGGTCATTGCGCCCGATTCAACCTATGCCGCCGTGGTCAACGCCGTGCTCGCACAGCATAGGGAAAACCCGTCAGACTGGCGCGCCTGCCGCGATCTCCTGACCCGCGACTGGGGCTATGACCGCTATCCCGGTGTCTGTCACATCATCCCCAACGCCGGCGTCCTGGCGCTCGCCATGATCTATGGCCAGGGCGATCTTTGCCGCACCGTCGAGATCGCCACAATGTGCGGCTGGGACACCGACTGCAACGCGGGCAATGCCGGCGCCATCATCGGCACGTTCGAGGGTGTACAGCCCTCCTGGGACAAATACCGCAAGCCCATCAATGACATGATCGTCACCTCGGGGGTCACCGGTGCGCTCAACATCGTCGATGTTCCCACTTTCGCGCGCGAGCTCGCGACCCTCGCTCTCCAGCTCGACGGCAAGGACGTGCCCGAAGGGTGGGCCGAGGCAATGACCGAGCGCGGCGTCCATTTCGATTTCTCGCTGCCCGGCTCGACCCATGGCTTCAAATTCTCGGGCACCAACCAGCTCGAGCTCAAATGGGCCGACAAGGACAATGGAAGCGGGCAGGGAGCTCTTGAAATCCTCGTCGACCGGTTCGAGCGCGGTCATTCGGGCAAGGTGTTCTGGAAGCCCTTCTATCGCCGCTCCGATTTCGATGACGAGCGGTACCGTCCCATGTTCTCTCCGCTGGTCGCCAGCGGCCAGACGGTCTCCTTCGACATTTTCATGGAGCCTTGGGAAGGGGACGGTCATCTGCGCGTCGCCCCATACGTCCGCGCCACGATGAGCAAGTCGATCATCGAGACGGGCGCCTATGAAACGCCTCAGGCTGGCGGGTGGACCCATATCGAATTCAACGTCCCCGAGGCCGACAACGAGGCGATCGACGAAATCGGCATCGACATCGAATATTTCGGCCGCATGAAATTCCTGGGCAAGCTCTACCTTGCCAATTTCCGGGTCGCCGGCAAGGGCGTGACACGCATCGATCCCAAAAAGGAAGTCGAGGAGTGGGAATCGATCACCCGCTTCACCTGGAACCGTGGCTATTGGAAGAAGGAAGGCGATGCCATCACCTGCCTGACCGATACCGATGCGGATATGTGGACCGGCCATCTCTATACCAGAGACGCCACCGTCGCTGCCGAGATCACCCCGCTTTCGGGTGCTTCGCACCTCGTGAGCTTCCGCGCGCAGGGCACCTCGCGCTTTTACGCCGCCGGGTTCGAGCACGGCAAGCTCAGGATCATTCGAGAGGATTTCGGCAAGACGATCCTTGCTGAAACCGATTTCGAAACTGAACTCGGCCGCGCCTACCGTCTCGAAGTCGAAGTCAAAGGCACTGCCATCGCCGTATCGGTGGATGGCCGGCGGCTGCTCGAAACCAGAGACGACCGCTTTGCCTATGGCCAGGCCGGTCCGCGTCTCGGGGGACCCGGCCGCTTCGCCATCGGCTCTTTTGAAATCGTCGAGCACTAATCGGCCAACAAAGGACGGACTCATGTCCCAGATCACGCTCAGAAACGTTTCCAAGCGCTATGGCTCGGTACCCGTGCTCAATGATATCTCCATCGATATCGCCGAGGGCGAATTCGTAGTGTTGGTCGGCCCCTCGGGCTGCGGGAAATCTACGCTTCTGCGCATGATCGCGGGCCTTGAGGACATCTCCTCGGGCGAGATCGAGATTGGGGACAAGGTGGTCAACACCATGCCCGCCAAGCAGCGCGATCTCGCCATGGTGTTCCAGTCCTATGCGCTCTATCCTCATATGAAGGTGGCCGACAATATGAGCTTTGCCTTAAAGCTCGCCGGCCAACCC
The DNA here is from genome assembly GCF_036662815.1 of Pelagibacterium mangrovi. Taxonomy (NCBI): domain Bacteria; kingdom Pseudomonadati; phylum Pseudomonadota; class Alphaproteobacteria; order Hyphomicrobiales; family Devosiaceae; genus Pelagibacterium; species Pelagibacterium mangrovi. The sequence continues at coordinate 94,458 of NZ_JBAFXA010000008.1, forward strand.
AAGGCCGAGATCGAGGCCCGCGTGCGCGAGGCCGCCGAAATCCTCGGGCTCGAAAATCTTCTGGACCGCCTGCCGCGCAATCTTTCCGGCGGCCAGCGCCAACGCGTCGCCATGGGCCGCGCCATAGTGCGCAACCCCACGGCATTTCTGTTTGACGAGCCGCTCTCCAATCTGGACGCCAAGCTGCGCGTCAAGATGCGTTCCGAGATCAAGAAGCTGCATCAGCGCCTGGGCCGGACGATGATCTACGTCACCCACGACCAGACCGAGGCCATGACGCTGGCCGACCGCATCGTGGTGCTCAACGAGGGCCGGATCGCCCAATTGGGCACTCCGCTCGAGGTCTATCAGGACCCGGCCAACACGTTCGTCGCTGGCTTCATCGGATCGCCCGAAATCAACCTGCTCGAGGCAAGGGTCCTCGGACCCGACGCCAGGGAAGTTGAACTGGCCGACGGGACGAAGATGCCCATCGCCGTTCCCGCGAAGCTCGAAAAGGGTTCCGCCGTCACCTATGGCATCCGCCCCCAGCACTTTGCTCTCGCCGAAACCGGCCTCCGCGCTGAAGTCGTCCTGGTCGAGCCCACCGGTGACAGCCAGGATCTCGTTGTCCGCGTCGGCCAGACCGAACTTTCCGTGGTCGTCCACAACCGGGCGGTCTTTTCGCCCGGAGATGTGGTTATCATCGCGCCGGAAACCGGCAAGGCGCTGCTGTTCGACAAGGCGACCGGCCAGAGGCTGCGCTGATGGCCCGGAGCTTCGATACCCAAGCGCAGGGTCCTCTTTCGGGGGTTCGCGTCCTCGATCTTTCGCGCCTGGTCGCCGGCAATATGACCTCGCTGCAACTGGGCGATTTCGGCGCCGAGGTGATCAAGGTCGAACCCCCTGCCGGTGATCCCCTGCGCGCCTGGACGGATGGCGGGTCGCCGTTTTTCTGGAAGGTCTATGGCCGCAACAAGCGCTCCATCGCTCTCGATCTTCGTCGTCCCTCCGCCATGGAGGCGCTGTGGTCGCTCATCGAGACTGCCGATGTGCTTATCGAAAACTACCGCCCCGGTACGCTCGAAAAGATGGGCCTCGCTCCTAAGGTTCTGCACGCGCGCAATCCCAATCTCATTGTCCTGCGCGTTTCCGGTTTCGGCCAGACCGGGCCTTACGCCCATCTGCCCGGCTTCGGCACCATCGTCGAAGCCATGAGCGGCTATGCCTATCGCACCGGTTTTCCGGACCGCGAACCGATACTGCCCCCGTTGGCCCTCGCCGACATGATCGCCGGTCTTTACGGCGCGTCGGCGGTGACCACGGCGCTTTTGGCCCGCGAAAAGGGTGCAGCCAACGGCCAGGTCATCGACCTCTCCCTTCTCGAGCCGATCTTTTCCGTCCTCGGGCCGGAAGCGGCGATCTTTGCCAAGACCGGCATCGTCAAGGAACGCATCGGTTCGGCCTCCAACACCTCGTGCCCGCGCAATGTCTATGTCTGCGCCGACGGGAAATATCTGGCCCTTTCCGGGTCCACCCAGGCCGTGGCCGAACGCATCTTCACCATCATAGGCCGCCCGGACATGATCAACGACCCGCGTTTCAGGACCAATTCGGACCGTATCCGGCATCGCGATCTTGTCGATGCGGCCATCGGCGGCTGGTTTGCCGCCCGCCCCAGCGCGGAGGCGCTGTCGATCATGCGCGAGGCCGGCGCCACTGTCGGACCGATCTATTCCATCGCCGAAGCCTATGAGGACGCCCATTTCCGCGAACGCGAGGTCTTTGTCGACGTCGAGGATGCCGATTTCGGTTCGCTCCCCATGCACAACATCGTCCCGCGACTTTCTCAAACCCCAGGAGGGTTCTTCCGGCCGGCACCGGAATTGGGAGCCGATGGCGAAGCGATACTGGCCGAAATCGGATTGGACCCCTCTCTTATCTCGGCGGCGCTGGATATTTCGTGATGAAACTGCGTTCGCTTCTCTACGTCCCCGGCGACAATGAGCGCTTCATCGCCAGGGCGCATGAGCGCGGGGCCGACGCCATCATCATCGATCTCGAGGATTCAGTCCGCCCCGAGCGGCGCGATGGCGCGCGCCAGGCGCTTGCGGACACGGTCCAATCGGCAGGGCAGGGCGGCGCGCAGGTCCTGGTCCGCATCAATGCCGATCCGGAGACGTCGCGCCAGGATGTCGATGCGGCTGCGCGAGCGGGGGCGGACGGGCTTTATGTTTCGAAAGCCAACCGCGCACGCATAGACTCGATTGCCGCCGATGCGCCCGGCACGGCTTTATTCGCACTTATCGAAGACCCTGCAGCCCTTCTCGATGCCGCTGCCATTGCGGGCCATCCCTCGGTGCGAGGGCTTTCGGTCGGAGGCGAGGATATGGCCACCGCGCTGGGTGCCGATCCCGATACCCTGCGTATGCCCAAGCTCATGGTCCATTATGCCGCCAAGGCATTTGGCAAGCTGTCATTGGGGCTCTTCCGATGCATAGCTGATTATGCCGATATCGCCGGCATCGAGACCGCCGCCCAGGAAGCCCGCCGTCACGGCTTTGATGGCGCGAGCTGTATCCACCCCTCAGCCGTGCCGATCCTCAACGCCGTCTTCTCGCCCACGCCGGAAGAGATCGATTGGGCCCGTCGCGTTCTCGCCGCTGCGGAGACGAACGAGGCCGGCGCTTTTACGGTCGACGGCCGCATGGTCGATGCGCCCATTGTCGCGCGCGCCCGCACCATCCTCGTCAAATCATGACCCCGAACCGCTTGATCTTGGGGAAAATATCAGGAAAATCAGGGCAAAGGAAAGATCCGTGGCCAAGTCGAAGGGATGCGAGCGCCGCAAAAATTGTTACGATGTAGCACCTCGGACGACGCCAAGAGAGAATGAAGTATATGTATGAACTCCTGGGAATCCCCATTCCCGTGATGCCCGTCGCCAATAATATCGGCCTGTTGATCGCCCTTATTGTCGGCCTGTTCTGGCTCAAGAGCATTTTCGTCATCACCCCCCAGCAGCACGTCAGGGTGCTGGAGATGTTCGGGCGCTACAGCGGGTATCGCTCAGCCGGCCTGTCGCTCAAACTGCCTTGGCCTCTTCAGGTGGCGCGTAGGCCGTTTTCGCTCCAGACCAAGCAGATCGCGCTGCAACTGGGCGTCAAGTCGAAAGACAATGCCTTTGTGACCATGCCGATCAGCCTGCAATATCGTGTGATCCCACGCGCGGTTAAGGCTGCCTTTTATGAATTGCACAATCCCGAAGAACAGATCGAATCCTATGTGGCAACGGAGGCTCGCGCCGTTGCTGCGACGAAAACCTTCGACCAGCTTTACACCGACCGGGACGAGTTCACCCGCACCGTGCGAGAATCGCTCGATGAAGCGATGAATGGCTATGGCTATGAAATCAGGGCGGTCCTGATCGACGATCCGAGGCCGACCGAGGAAATGATTTCAGCGTTCAATGAGGTGCTTGCATCGCAGAGAAGGCTCGAGGCGGCGCAGAATGACGGCGAGGCCGAAAAGATCAAGCGGACCAAGAGCGCCGAAGCTTCGGCGGCGGCCATGACGATCACCGCCGGCGGCATCGCCGAGAGCCGCAGCATCATCGCCGAGGGCAACGCCAGGGCATTGGCGGCGTTTCGCGCCGATACGACGCTGACCGATTCCGACGCGATGGCCTTCATGATGGAGATCAACCGCCTCGAAGCCTTGCGCGATGCCGCAACCCACGGCGGACGTACAGTCATGGTGGCCGGCGAGGGCCATGGAAGTGATCTAGGAACCAAGGCACTGCTTGCCTCCCTCGCGCGAGGGGAAATGGAACAGGCTGATTTACCGGCGAAAAAGTCGCCCAGGCCACCGGCCAGCTCTCTCCGGGACGATGCAGGAAAGAATGGCGAAGTGAGCTGACTCTCGGCGCATTGCGCTCAGATTTGACGCTCTGTCTTCAGGCTTGGTGCGAAAAGGCGGTCGCGCGAGCCGGAGAGGTGAGTTGTCATCAGCGCGCGAGCGGTGCTGGCATCGCCATCACGGATGGCTTCGAAAATCGCGGTATGTTCGACAAAGACATGTTGCAAGCCATCGGCGGTCGAGCGCAGGGACAGGCCGTGGAGGCGCATGCCGACGGCGATGTGATCTTCCAGCGCCTGCATCGCGGTCGCGAAATAGGGATTGGTCGAGGCCTGAGCGATACTCAGGTGAAACATGAAATCGGCATCGGCGCGGTGAGCCTGACGATTGGTCGCGTCGCGCAAAAGACTGAGGGCCGTCCTGATTTTTTCCAGCGCTTCGGGTGAACGGCGCGTTGCGGCCATGGCTGCGGCTTCAGGCTCGATGGTCAGGCGGAAATCATAGCAGTGCTGGAGATCGGAAAGGTTCTCCATATGGCCAAAACCCAAGGGCTCGCGCAGGCCCTGTTCACGCACGAAGCTGCCGGCGCCACGCCGCGAATAGATCATCCCTTGATCGCGCAGGCGCTGCAAGGCATCGCGCACGACAGGACGAGAGACCTGAAACTCCGCCGCCAGCGCATGCTCGGTCGGCAGGCGCTCGTCGACGCGATATGCGCCTGATTTGATGGCCTTCTGGATACGGTCGAAAACCGAATCCGAAAGACTGCGCCGAACATTGAGCCCATCCGGCATGATCTACACACGATCCTCTTCAACTGGATGGATGGCACCGAGCAGAAGCGAAAGCGTCTCTCGTCCGCCAAACCCTCCGGACTTTGTAATTACAGTAAATTTTTCGGTTCGGGCAATAGGCAGGCCGGGAAGGGCTTCGCCCAAAATGGTCAGAACGCCGATGCCCAATTGCTCGAGAACGATCTGCGCTGTTGCACCGCCTGAAACGAGCAGAACCGAACCGATTGGTGGGGCCAGACGGTGGAGCGTTTCACTCAGCGCCAGCGCGACCGAGCGCCCGTCGGCAGGACGTTCAGCTGGCACGGCTTGTATTATCGTGAGCGGCGCGGAGGCCGGCATTGCCTCTGGGCCGCGGCCGTTGGGCGCGGCGATGTAGGCAAGGTCGCTGCATGAGGCGCGCAGCGCGTTGATCTGTTCCAGGGTGATCGGGTCGGCCGAACCGATGACGCAATACACCGGAGCCTTGGGCAATCGGGGGCGTTGCGGTGCGGCCCCGGGCGCCATTCCCGCAGCGATGGCTTCAGCCAGGCTGCGTGCCCCAACCGGCAGGTCGAATGTTTCGCGCTGGATTGCGGCATTGATATCGTCCTCGGTCGCGATATCGGGCATCGCAGCGCGTTTGGCGTGATGGCTGAGACGATGCGCTATGTCGATAGGCTCGGCCACGCCAAACCCGCCCAGCATCCCGCCGCGCATCCAGCGGCCAAAGGCGGGGATGGCAGGGACGACGAGCGCGCGCCTATGGGGCAGGGCATCGAGTTCGGCTTCGATATTACCCTTGAGCCGGGAGTCCACTTTCTTGAACAGAGCAAGCCCGCTCGGCAACGCCGCGACAACCGATGCGACTTGGGCGCGAGCCTCGCTCGCGGAAATTTCCCGACTGTCGGTTGAAACGCTGACCACATCCGCATTCCGCGCCAACGCACTAGGTAAGGTCTTTGCGGAGAGCGCAACCACTGTCGATAGTCCACGGGCGGCAAAGGGCGCTGCAGCGTCCAGTGCACCGGTCAGATCATCGGCTATGATTGCGAGTTTGCTCATGATGTCTGGTTGGCACCGAGCCGGCGCTGGGCCTGAATATCGGGGTCCGGGTCGAGATTGGCGGCGAGAAGGCGCTGCGTATAGGGATGCACGGGGGCGTCGAAAATCTTGGCAGTGGGGCCGCTTTCGACGATTTCCCCCGATTTCATCACGACGACAGTGTCGGCGAAATCGCGCACCACGCCGAGATCGTGGGCGATGAAAAGATAGGAGATGCCCAGGCGCTGGCGCAAATCGTCGAGCAGCTTCATCACCTGCGCCTGTACCGAAACGTCGAGCGCGGAAACCGCCTCGTCGCAGATGATGAGTTCAGGCTCGAAAGCCAGGGCGCGGGCGATGGCGATGCGCTGGCGCTGACCGCCGGAAAACTGGTGCGGATAGCGGTTGGCATGTTCTGCCGCCAGCCCCACCTGTTCGAGCAATTCGGCAACGCGTTTGCGCCGCTCGGCCTTGTTGGGCATCAGCCGGTGAATGTCCCAGCCTTCCGAGATCAGCTCATAAACCGACATGCGCGGGTTGAGCGATTGGGTCGGGTCCTGAAACACCATCTGAATTTCGCGCCGCACGGCCAGAAGGTCGCGCGGGGATAGGGTCAAAAGATCACGCCCTTTCCAAAGCGCGGTGCCGCCATCGGCGGCCTCGAGCCGCAGAACTGTGCGCGCCAGGGTGGATTTCCCAGAGCCGCTTTCACCCACCACCGCCACGCTCTGGCCGCGCTGGAGCGTGAGAGAAACACCATTCAAGGCGGTGAAATTGCCGTAGGTTTTACGCAGGCCGGCAATATCGAGCAGTAAGGGCTCTTCCTCGTTCAGCGCCTTGATTTCGCCCTTGCCGGGGGCAGCGCCGATGAGCTTGCGGGTATAGGCATGCTGGGGGTTATGATAGACATCCCGCACCGCGCCGTGCTCGACGATTTCCCCCTTGCTCATCACGACCACCCGGTCGGCGATCTCCGCGACGACGCCCAGATCATGGGTGATGAGCACGAGCCCCATGCCGGTCTCGGCCTGCAATTCCTTGAGCAGTGCCAGCACATCGGCCTGAATGGTGACGTCGAGTGCGGTGGTCGGTTCGTCGGCGATCAGGATATCGGGCTTGAGCATCAACGCCATGGCGATCATCAGGCGCTGGCGCTGACCGCCGGAAAACTGGTGCGGATATTTCTTGAGCGCCGCTTCGGGATCGGGAATGCCGACCCGTTTGACCAGTTCGAGCGCACGGGCCCGCGCCATATCGGCGGGGCGGCCATGGGCAGTCATCATCTCGACGATCTGCCAGCCCACCGTATAGACCGGGTTGAGGTGCCCCAGCGGGTCCTGGAAGATCATGGCGATGCGCTTGCCGTTGAGCGCCCGGTGGTCTTCGTAGGAAACCTTGAGCAGGTCGCGGCCTTCAAAAAAGATTTCCCCGCTCACGATTTCGGCCGGCGGGATATCGAGAATATTCATCACCGCCGAGGCGGAGACCGATTTTCCCGATCCGCTTTCGCCCAGAATTGCGAGGGTTTCGCCACGATTGACCGACCAGGACACGTTGCGGACGGCGTGAACCGTGCCGCGAGCGGTGTGAAAGTCGACAGAGAGGTTTTTGACGGTCAGCAGGGCTTCAGTCATTCGACGTTTTCCGGCTTTCGAGGCGCCAGCGTTGGGCGGGGTCAAGGGCAATGCGCATCCAGTTGGACAAAAGATTGAGCGAGAGCGCGGTGATCACGATCAGCAGCCCCGGCCAGAAGGCCAGCCACCATGCGTTGGCGAGGTAGGGACGGCCCTGGCTCACCATCAAGCCCCAGGTGATGTCGGGCGGCTGGATGCCGATGCCCAAAAATGAGAGCGAAGACTCGGCCAGCATGACGAAGGCGAAATCGAGTGTCGCGATGGTGACCAGCGTGGGCGCGATCACCGGCAGGATGTGGCGTATGATGATGCGCTTGTGAGAAGCGCCCATGACGATGGCGGCCTGCACGAACATGCGCTCGCGCACTTCGAGCACTTCCGCGCGGGTCGTACGCAGATAGATCGGGATGCGGGTGATGGCCAGAACGAGGATCATGTTGGGGATCGACGGGCCGAGAACGTAGAGCACCACCACCGCGAGCAGCAGCGAGGGGAACGACATGATGACGTCGGCAAGGCGCATGATGATTTGAGAGGCCATCTTGCCCATATAGCCGGCAATCAGGCCGAAGAACGCCCCGATGACCATTGCCGAAACCACTGCTCCCGCCGCTACCGCGAGCGTGCTGCGCGCTGCGACGATCAGGCGGGCCAGCATGGGCCGTCCCAGTGAATCTCCGCCAAGGATAAAGGCCCAGCCACGTTCGAGATCGAACGGAGGGCTATTGCGGCCGCGCAGGTTCTGGCTTGTGGCGAGGTCGGCCAGGAGCGCGGGCCCGATAACCGCGCAGAGCACGATTATGAGCAGGACGATCGCCGAAACAAAGGCGAGCTTGTCGCGCCAGAGCATGCCCAAGAGCTGGAGGGCCTTGTTTTCCGGCTTGTTGGTGGCGGACGGAGTAAGCGGCAAATCGGTCATCGTCTTGCGCCTTTACTGCCGGATGCGCGGATCGAGAATCGAATAGGCGATGTCGATCAGGATGTTCATGAGAAATATGGCGACGGCGGTGACCAGGATCGCGGCCATCACGACGTTGAAGTCACGCTGGATGATGGAGTCGATCATCAGCTTGCCGATGCCGGGAAATCCGAAAATGGTTTCCACGATCACGGCACCATTGAGCAGGGCCGCGGCCTGGTCGCCGATGACGGTTATGACCGGCAGCATGGCGTTGCGCAGCGTGTGAACGAAGATAATGGGACGGTTCTTGACGCCCTTGGCGCGCGCGGTCTTCACATAGGGCGCGGCAAGTGCCGAAAGCATCGAGCCTCTCACAACCTGGACGATGAGGCCGAAGGGTCGGATGAACAGCACGGCGATGGGCATGATCCAGTGCCATGGCGTTCCAACGCCCGATGTCGGCAGCCACCCCAGATTGACCGAAAACAAAACGATCGCGACAATCGCGATCCAGAAATCGGGCGCCGAGGCGCCGATAAGGGAAACGACCGAAATACCCCGATCGATGATGCCGCCGACATTGAATGCGGCGATGGCGCCCAGAACAATTGCCGCCACGACAACCAGCGTCATGGTGATCAGCGCCAGCGGCAGGGTCCAGGCGTAAGCCTGCAGTACGATGTCGAGAGCCGGTTGGGCGCGGCGCAGGGACTCGCCGAAATCGAAGTGCAGAATGTCCCACACATACATGCCGAACTGTTCGATGACGGGACGATCGAGGCCGTGAAGCGCCCGGAACTGTTCCTTCATGGCTTCGGTCGCGTCGATCGGCAGGAAAAGGGCTGCCGGGTCGCCTGTCAGGCGCGAGAGAAAGAAGACCATCACCATGAGGACGACGAGTGAGAGCAGGCTGGTGATCGCTCTCTGGCCGATCTGTCGGGTCATTTGGAAATACCCATTCATTTGAAAAAGGCGACGCCCTAAGGATGGGCGTCGCCTGAAGGAGTGTGCAAGGCTTAGTTGAAGCCGATTTCCGACAGCTGGAGCTGTTGGTTGGTGGCGATGGTCGGCTGGAAGTCCAGACGCTCGCCCACCCGGCTGTGGCCGACCATGTGGAACAGCAGGACGTCGGCGACGACCTCGTCATGGACATAGGCGAACACTTCCGACCAAAGGGCGGCGCGCTCGGCGTCGGTGGCGGCAGTAGCGCGGGCGATCAGATCGTCGACATGAGGATCTGCCACGCCGGACTGCGTGCCTTCGCTTGCATATTTGAAGAACATCGAAAACACCGGGTCGCCACGGCTGTTATCGTGCTGGGCGAGCACCAGATTCGTACCTTCGCTTTCGGGATACGGCTTGGAATAGTACTGCTCGTGCTCGGCGACTTCGACCATGCGGACGCTTGCATTGAAACCGACCTCGACGAGCATTTGCGTCAGAGCTTCGGCAACTTCGGCCACATTGGGGAAGTTTTCGGTGCGGGCGATGATTTCGATCGGCAGACTGGTATCGACGCCATCGGCCTGAGCGTCGGCAATCAGCTGGCGGGCCAGATCGGGATCGTAAGCCGGCGGCGTGAGATCGGGATTCCAGCCCAGGGTGGTGGGCGGAACCATGGCGACGGCCAACTCGGTTCCTTCCGAGAGCAGGGTGCCGATGAACGCTTCGCGATCGATAGCGGCATTGAGGGCCTGACGGATGCGCAGATCGTCGGTCGGTGCGTCCTGGCCGTCGATGCGCAGATAAACGGTTTCCGAGTTCGGATAGGAGAAATCGGTGGCCGGGTTGGTCGCCTCGAGCTCGGTGATCTGCGGAGCGATATCGGCCTCGCCGGTCTGAACCATCGCCGCGCGAACGGCAGCCTCGGAGCGGAAGACGTAACGGGCGCCGGTCACCTCGGGCGCTTCGCCCCAATAATCGTCGCGGCGTTCGAGCTGGATATACTGGCCGGTCTGCCATTCGGACATGACATAGGGGCCGGTGCCGATCGGATCGCGGACGAACTCCATCGGCGTTTCGGACGGAACGATGGTCACGAGAGTCATCAGCAGCGGCAGGATCGGCTGAGCCGGTTCCGCCGTGATGTCGATCGTGAGGTCGTCGACGACATCGAACGAAAGCGTCGTATCGGCGAAATAGCGCTGGCTTTCGCAGGTGATCTGGTCGCTGAACACGCGGGCGAACGAATGTTCGACGTCGGTGGCATCGAGCGTCGTGCCATCGGAGAAGGTGACGCCATCACGCAGATTGAAGCGCCATGTGCCATCGCCCATGTCTTCCCAGCTTTCGGCAAGGCGGGGCATCAGGCCCTCGTCGCCACGCACGTCCAGTTCGGTCAGCGTTTCGCTGATGTTCTGCATGATGACGCGCCCGATATTGGAGCGTGTGGCCATGCAGGGATCGATGAGATCGAGCTCTTCGCTGAGCACGACGGTGATATCGGTGTTGTCCTGAGCAACGGCCGGGCTAATGGCCGTGGACGCCAGCAAAATGCCGGCCATGATATGTTTCGGCGTCAAAGTTTCCTCCCTTGGCAGCAATCGAGCGGCATGAGCGGGGCTGCCGCATCGCTCAGTATGGGCGCGTGCTTGCATGCAAGTGCGCCTAAGCTGGCCGCACTATCGAACGGCAGGCATTATGTTGTCAAATTAAATTCCGATCCAGAATTAAAACTGATGCCCGTAAAGGTTTAACATATTGATTTTAAATATAAAAAAATATCAAAAAGGACCGGAGTGCGCAAAATTACAACTAAGATAACTTGACAACTTAATGGCAAGAGTGGAGTTATCGCGGCAAGAAATTGGGAGGAAGCATGTCTCCGAGCGACATTGAGGCGGCCATGAACGGCCGGTTAAAGGATGCAGGGTCAAGGCGCTACGAGGCATTTCTGCCCTCGCCCATGGTTCAGAATCATGCAGCGTTCCTCGAGCGTTTCGAGGATGGCACGCTGGCCTGCCTGTGGTTCGGAGGCACGCTTGAAGGAAAGTCCGACATTTCGATTTTCGGCTGCACGCTGGCGCCCGGCGCGGACACCTGGAGCGCGCCGGTTCGTTTGAGCGATGATCCTGAACGGTCCGAGCAAAACCCTGTGCTTGCCCATGATGGAGCGGGATGGAATTTGATCCACACCGTCCAGCCCGCCGGCAATCAGGACGAATGCCTCTTGCGGTCCCGCCCTATTGCCCTGTCCGATGGACATCTCGTTACCGGCACGCCGAAAACGATCGATCTTCCGCTCGGCACATTCGTTCGCGCGCGCTTTGTGCGGCGCAAGGATGGCGCCTGGATGATGCCGGTGTTTCGCTGCATTTCGCGTCCGGGACAGCGTTGGACGGGAAGCCACGATACCGCCGGCGTCGCCGTCAGCCATGATGACGGGCAAACCTGGTCGATGACCGAAGTTCCCGGCTCGGTCGGCTCCGTCCACATGACGATAGTGCCGCTCGATGGAGATGAGATGGTCGCCTTTTACCGGCGCCGGCAATCCGATTTCGTGCATCGGTCGGTCAGTAGCGATGGCGGTATCTCATGGTCGGCCCCTGAGCCAACCGACGTTCCCAACAACAATTCCTCGATCAATGTCATCCGCCTTGCCGACGGGCGATTGGCGATGGTGTGCAACCCCGCTTCGGCAGCCACTTCGGACGATCGCCGTGCCTCGCTGTATGACGAGATCGAAGAGGGCGACGATCGGCCCGATGCAACCGGCGGATGCTCACCGATCTGGGGCGTGCCGCGCGCCCCGCTCAGCCTTTGCATTTCCACCGATGGCGGACACACGTTTCCGCTGCGCAGGGTGATCGACGATAGCGCGGGCACCTGCCTTTCCAACAATTCGGAAGACGGACGCAACAAGGAATTGTCCTACCCCTATCTGCTGGAGGGGGAAGGGGGCGAACTCCATGTCGCCTACACCTATTTCCGGCGGGCCATCAAATATGTCCGGCTCCCCGGCGGCTGGATCGACGGAGAACAAATGTGAGCGAAATCATTGGCATCACCATGGGCGATCCGGCAGGCGTCGGACCGGAAATCACGGTTCGCGCCATTGCCGAAATGAGCGCCGAGGACCGCGCGCGGACCCGGATTTACGGGCACCGCGCCACCTTGGAAAAGGCGATGGAGGCATCTGCGGTTTCGCTCGATCTCGATGGTCTGGTCGAGGACGTTGAGATTGAAGGCGGCGTTCTGGCCTGGGGCAAGCTCGACGCATGCGGTGGCGACGCTGCATTCCGCTTCATTGCAAAGGCCGTCGAGCACGCGCAGGCTGGAACGATCGGCTGCATCGTTACCGCCCCGATCAATAAGGAAGCGCTCAACCTTGCCGGCCATCACTATGATGGGCACACCGGCATGCTCGCGGCGCTGACGGGGCAAAAATCGGCCTTCATGCTGCTGGCGTCCGATCGGCTCAAGGTCATCCACGTTTCGACCCATGTCTCGCTCAAGACCGCGATAGACCGCGCGACGCCGCAGCGGATTCTCGAAACCATCCGCGCCGGCAATGAGCACCTCAAACGCATCGGGTATGCGGCTCCGCGTATCGCGGTTGCCGGCATCAACCCCCATTGCGGCGAAAGCGGGCTGTTCGGCACCGAGGATGATGAGCAGATCGTGCCCGCCGTCGCCATGGCCCGTGAGGAAGGCATCGACGTCACCGGCCCGATCTCGGCCGATACGGTCTATCATCGCGCCTACAATGGCGCGTTCGATCTGGTCGTGGCGCAATATCACGATCAGGGGCACATCCCCATCAAGCTCGTCGCCTTCGATACCGCCGTCAACGTTTCACTCGGTTTGCCCATCGATCGGACTTCGGTGGACCACGGCACGGCGTTCGATATCGCCGGAACGGGCAAGGCCAATCACACCAACATGAATGCAGCCATCGCCTATGCGCGTCGGCTGGCTGCCGGGAGCGCGAAATGAATCCTGCACTCAACATGCCCATCAGCGGCGTCTTTAGCGCGGCTGCAACGCCGGTCACCGTCGATGGCGGTCCCGATCACGCCGTCTTTGCCGAGCACTGCAAGGCGCTGCTCGTTGAAGGTTGCGACGGCATCGCGTTGTTGGGAACGACGGGAGAGGCCAATTCCTTTTCCATCGCCCAGCGCCAGCAGATGATCGATGAATTGCTCAAATCGGGCGTCGAAGCCTCGCGCTTGCTGCCCGGCACCTCGCAGACCAACGTGGCCGATTCCATTGCGCTTGCGCGCCACGCGGTGGACGCTGGCGTCAAGGGATGCGTCGTACTGCCGCCCTTCTACTATAAGGGCGTGAGCGACGAAGGGCTTTTCCGCTTTTACGCCGAGCTGATCGAGGGTGTCGGACACAATGATCTGCGCGTCGTGCTCTATCATATCCCGCCCATCGCCCAAATCGGCATCTCGCTTGAATTGACCCGGCGGCTGATCGAAGCTTTCCCTGGCATCGTCGTGGGGATCAAGGACAGCTCGGGCAAACTCGAGAGCATGCAGGCCTTCGCCAGCAGCTTCGAGAATTTCTCGGTTCTGGCCGGTGCCGATCCTTTCATGCTGCCGCTTCTGCGCTCGGGCGGCGCGGGCTGCATCACCTCGAGCTCCAACCTCATCGCCGCCCATCTGCGGGTCGTCTTCGACAATTGGTTCGACGATACCCAGGCCGAGCGTGTGGATGCGGCGCAGGCGCGAATTAACGCATGGCGCGACCTTTCCAACGCCTATGTGCAACTGCCCACCGTCAAGGCGATGCTCGCCAAGCGCCGCAATCACGAGGGCTGGCTGCGCGTGCGCCCGCCGCTTGTCGAACTGACGCCGGAAGAAGCCGAAAACGTCTGGGCTCAGATGACGGAACTCGAGGCCGCAGAAAATGCCTGAAACAGCACTTTCGATGGCGCGGCAGATTACCCTGTTGCAGCCGGCGCGGCTTGAAATCGGGGCAGGGGCCATTTCCCGGCTTGGCGATTGGGCCACTCCGTACCAGCGCATTTTCGTCGTCGCCATGGCGCCGACCGAAGGCTTTGTCGAGCGCATCGGGCTCAAGGGAAACGTCCAGACCTATATTGATCTCCCGCCCGAACCCGATCTACCCGCGTTCGAGGCCGTGCTTTCAGCGGCGCGCGCGTTCAAGCCCGATCTGGTGGTCGGTCTGGGCGGCGGTTCGGTGATGGACGTGGCCAAGCTTGTCGCGGTTCTTTGGGACAGCGAGCAATCGGTTCCCGATGTCGTCGGTGTCGAAAAAGTGTCAGGGCGCCGCACGGCGCTTGCCCAGGTGCCCACCACGTCGGGGACAGGTTCGGAAGCCGGCATTCGCTCGCTGATTACCAATCCCGAGACGCTGGCCAAGATGGCGGTGGAAAGCCGGTTCATGCTCGCCGATATCGCAATTCTCGATCCGGAATTGACCTATTCGGTTCCAACAGCCGTCACCGCCGCGACCGGGCTGGATGCGTTGGCCCATTGCGTGGAGGCCTTCACCAACATCAAATCCCACCCGCTGATCGATGGCTATGCAAGGCTGGGTATCGGATTGGTCGGACAGTTCCTCGCCCGCGCCGTCGCCGATGGCAGCGATACCGAGGCGCGGGCAGCCATGATGCTCGCATCCTACTATGGCGGGATATGCCTGGGGCCGGTCAACACCGCCGGAGGGCACGCGCTGTCCTACCCGCTGGGGACACGGCTCAAGCTGCCACATGGGTTGGCGAATGCCATCGTCTTCCCCCATGTCCTCGCCTTCAACACGCGGACCCGAACCGAAAAGACTGCCTGGATCATGTCAGCGCTGGGACTCGACGGCGCCGCCAATGAAGATGCCGTGCGCGAAAAGAGCCTGGGTTGGTGCCGCGATCTCGGTGTCGAGATGCACCTTGCTCGCCACGGTGCCCGCGAAGACGAACTCGGGCTTTGGGCAGAGGAGGCTTTCGCCATCAAGCGCCTGATCGATAACAACCCCCGCCCCCTGGAGGTCGAGGATATCCTTTCCATCTACCGCCGCGCCTATTAGCCGTCATGACATTCCGCATCGTCACCATCGGCTCGCCGCTCGCGCCCTCCGGGGCCGAGATGCTCGCCGCCGAAGGGATCGCCAATTTCTTCACCCCGGCCTATCCCTCTCATGACGAGACCATCGCGTTTCTCGCCGAGCATCGGCCCGAAGCCGCGATCATTCGCCTGATCGAAAAATTCGACGGCGCTATGATGGATGCGGCGCCAGAACTCAAGGTCATCGTCAAGCACGGTGCCGGTACCAACGATATCGATGTCGAAGCTGCAAAGGCGCGCGGCATCGCCGTGCTCGCCGCCACCGGCGTCAACGCCCATTCGGTGGCCGAACATGCGCTGGGTTTGATCCTCGCTCTGGTCAAGGATTTTCCCCGGCAGGACAAGCGCATTCGCGATGGCATTTGGGACAAGGCCGGATATCATGGGCGCGAGCTGCGCGGGCAAAAACTCGGGCTGGTCGGCTTTGGCCGCATTGCCCGCAGTCTCGCCGATATGGCCCACCCGATCGGGCTACAGGTCAGCGCCTATGACCCCTTCGCCCCGGCCGAAAGCTTCGGCCAATTCGTGCGCCCCGAGCCCGATCTCGACAAACTGCTCGAAACCTCAGACATCGTCAGCCTCCACACCCCGCTGCTCGATGCAACGCGCGGCATGATCGACGCCCGCCGCATCGGCTCGATGAAACAAGGCGTCATCTTCATCAACACCTCGCGCGGCGAAGTCGTTGACGAACCAGCGCTGATCGCTGCGTTGCAATCGGGCCGGATCGGCGCCGCCGGGCTCGATAGTTTCGCCCAAGAACCGCCCCCGGCCTCCGCGCTCTGGAGCATGGACAACGTCATCATGACGCCACATGTCGCCGGTGTCACTGAAGATGCCAAGGCAGCGATCTCGGCCATTTCGGTCAGCAATGCCCTCGATTTCCTCAAGGGCGCTGCCATCGACCGGTCCTATTTCGTATCGTAACGCCTAACGGCAACCTCCAGGAGGCGAACGCAAATGTCCACGCGCTACAATCCGGCTGAAATTATCGAAATTACGGCCAATATCTTCGCCAAGGCCGGTCTCGACGATCCCAAGGCTCGCACCGTCGCCGAAATTCTAGTCGAAGCGGATCTGACCGGGCACACCACTCATGGACTTGCGCTTGCGCCTTGGTATCTGGAATCGATCGAACAGGGCGTGATGACCAAATCTGGCGAGCCCGCCATCATTTCCGATCGAGGCGCCAGCATTACCTGGGATGGCAACCGGTTGCCGGGTGCATGGCTTACCGTGACTGCGCTGGATCTGGCCATCGAACGGTCCGCCCAGTTCGGCACTGCGGTGGTCGCTATCGGCAACAGCCATCACATCGGCTCGCTGTCCGCCTATCTCACGCGCGCCACCGACAAGGGTTTGATGGCGATGGTTGCCTCGTCCAGCCCATCGGCGGCAACCGTCGCGCCCTTCGGCGGAACCAAGGGCGTGTTCACACCCGATCCCCTGGCTGCGGGCATCCCGACAAGCGGAGATCCCATCCTCGTCGATATCAGCGCCTCGATCACCACCAACAACATGACGAGCCGCTTGCAGGCGGAAGGAAAACGCTTCGAGCACCCCTGGCTCATGGAGGCCGATGGCACCGCAACGACCGACCCCCAGGCCCTCTCGCGCGGCGGCACGGTGCTGCCCACTGGTGGTCTCGATCATGGCCAAAAGGGCTATGGCATGGCGCTGCTGGTCGAAAGCCTGACCCAGGGCCTGTCGGGCATCGGGCGTGCGGACGAGATCAAAGGCACCAATGCTTCGATCTACCTTCAGGTGTTCGATCCCCAAGCCTTTGCCGGTCATGACGCTTTCGTGCGCCAGACCGATTGGCTGGCCGATGCCTGCCGCACCAACCCCCCGCGCCCCGGCGTCGAACGGGTCCGCCTTCCCGGCGACCGGGCGGGACAGCGCAAACGTGATGCCCTGGCAAACGGTCTGGATCTCCATCCGGGCATCATCGACAAGCTGCGGCCATGGGCCGAACGCTATGGAGAAGCGTTGCCTGTTTGACTTGTGATGCTCTGATTCGTACCAGCTTTCGCCCAAACTATTATGCTGCGTGGTAGCGGGCCATCCCGTCGACGGAATACCCCGTTGCCACGGCGGCCAGTTTGGCGGGATCGGTGGGAAGCTCGTTGCCGCGCCAGGCGATGTGGAGGTCGGGGCGCACGAGGAAATAATCGCAGCCGTAAAGGGTGCGGAACCGATCCTGGGGGAAATCGAGCACCGTAATGGGGGCACCGATCTGCTTGAAGGCCGCAACGATGGCGTCGACTGCCTCGGCCTTGGAACCCATGCGCAGGACAGCATAGTTGCGCCCGATCAGATCGTTGATCGAAACGCCCGGTTTGACCCATATGTGGGGCAGGCGGACGCCGGTCCAGGCCGTAGGATTGTAGGTGCGGAACAGATGCTCGGGGCCGCCGGGCTCGTCCCAGATCAGCGGACTGTCGGTGTAGCGATAACCCAGCTCGGCGCCGATCATTTCATTGGTCTTGCGCTGTTCGTCATCCGCGACTTCGGACAGATTGCGGCGCAGGTTTTCGCCCTGGGGCGTATCGTCGTTGAAGCCGGGCGCCCATTGGGAACGCCATTTGCGGCGACCCAGGGACGCATAGCGCGAGGCACCGATATTGCGGTCGCCGATCTGGCGGCGCTCGATCTCGTAGGATTGCAGCAGTTTGGGACCACCCCAGCCCTGGATGGTGGCCGCGAGCTTCCAGGACAGGTCGATGGCATCGCCCACACCCGTATTCATGCCCAGTCCGCCGGTGGGGATAACCAAATGGGCCGCATCGCCAGCCAGGAACACCCGGCCTTCGCCATATCGATCCGCCAGCAGAAGATTCTGCTTCCACTCGCCCACATAGAGCATTTCATATTCGATCGGAGCACCCACGATCCTTTCGAACTGGGTGGCCATGGCCGCATCGTCTTCAACGACTGCGTGCAAGGTCCAATGCCGGGTCGAGTCCTGCATGATCAGGAAGGATGATTGGTTGTCGGCCACGTGATAATGGCGACCGTGCCCGGGGCCATCGCCGAGCGGGATGCGGTCGAACAATTCGTCGCAGCGATAGAGCGCCTGACGGAGCTTGAGAATATTGCCCTCGCCGCGCAGGGAGATGTCGAGTGCCTTGCGGACCCGGCTTGCCCCGCCGTCGCAACCGGCCATGTAGCTCGAGCGGATATCGAAGGTTTGCCCGTCGGTGCGCCGCACCGTGGTGGTGACGCCCGTTTCGTCCTGACGAAAGGACTCGAATTCGGTGCCGTACATCACCTTGACCGAGGGAAGGCTCTCGGCAATCGATTTGAGGACCGGCTCGAGCGTATATTGGGAAACCAATTGATAGGACTCGGCGGGCAGGGACGTGTCCTCGCTGGCATTAATCTCCGTCAGTGCGGCGTTGACGGAGTCGTATTCGAGACGCAGCAACGGCGGCTCGGTCATCTTCGTGATGACGAAGACGTCCATGGGCACATCGGGATCCAGGCCCGCCTCGCGGATATGTGCCGCGACGCCGAGGCGACGATAGATCTCCATGGTACGCGCGTTGCAGCGTTCCATCTTGGGCAGAAACTCAGGGGCCTCTTTTTTCTCGATCAGGATGCAATCGATGCCTTGCTTGCCAAGATCGATCGCGAGCGTGAGCCCGACAGGACCTGCGCCCACGATGAGTACCTGAGTGTTCATATTCTCCACCCGCCCTGTTGTTTGGTTGCGAACGAAAACTAGTGGGCAGGAGTTTGGGCGTCAACAAAAAATCTAGAAAATCTCATTTTATGCGAAACGTGTGAAAAACTTTTGATGTGCATTTCGTTATTCAGGCGTTTGTCGCAATGCGCAAAAGTTGAGGGTTTCGGGATCGCAAGATATGATTGGCATGGATTCAAAACGGGATTCACCCGATCGGGGGCGGCATATGTGCGCCCCAAGCCTCACGGAAGGGAAAAGTCATCGTGCTCAGCCATGAGAGAATGCTAAGTGTGTTGGATCTTTTCGATCTTGAACATCCGGAATGGAGTTTCGACGCGATGTATGCCCGACTGGGCTTCTCGCGCTCGACGCTTTATCGCTATCTCAAAACTCTGGCCGATGCGGGATTCCTGACGACATTTCCCGGGCGGGGCTACACGCTGGGGCCGCGATTCATCGAACTCGATTATCAAATCGTCACCACCGATCCGCTCATTCACGTGGCCCGGCCGGTGATGAATGAGTTGGTCACGGGGTATTCGTGCATTTCGCTGTTGTGTCGCCGCTATCGTCAAAAAGTGCTTTGCGTGCACCAGGAGACCAGTACCAGCCAGTTTCGCTCGACCTACGAGCGCGGAAAGGCCCGGCCGCTTCTGCGTGGCGCCGCTTCGCTCGCCATATTGGCCCATTTTTCCACCTATCAGCTTACCAAGCTCTATGAGGAGCAGGTCGAGGAATTCAAGGCTGCCGGGCTTGGGGATTCGCTGCCTGCGGTGCGGGAAACCCTCAAGCGTATCCGCCAGCGCGGCTGGTTGCACACCGAAGGGCAGGTGACCAAGGGCGTAATGGGCGTTGCCGCACCTATCTTCGATGCCAAGCAGGAAATCATCGGAAGCCTTAGCCTAACCTTGCCCGAGGCTGGAATGGCCGAGGAGCGACTGGAATCGATCGGCGAGCGCGTACTGTTCTGCGCCCGGATCATTTCCAAATCTCTCGAATAGCCCGCAGAGCGGTAGCAGGGCCGCGGTTTCTATAAACCGCGTCTGCGCCCAACTTCGGATTAATTCGCATAATGTAGGATTATAATCGTTATTGGTTGACAGCTTCTGTCCCATCGCACTAGCTTGCTCGGGTCGCGGCGTTATCGCGATGCTGTGAGGTGGCTAAGGCGAGGAGGATTCTATTCGTGTCTGCGCATGACGATCTTTTGGATGATATGGTGGCGGCCAACCGCATTTTGGCTTCGCAGGGGGTATGCGACGCTTTTGGCCATATCAGCGTGCGCAATCCGGATAATCCCGATACCTATTTTCTTTCCTGCGCCAAGGCTCCCCAGCTCGTCGAACGCGAAGACATCATGGAATTCGCCTTTGACGGTACCCCCGTCGGAGGGGACACGCGCAAGCCGTTCCTCGAGCGCTTCATTCACGGCAGCCTCTATGAGGCTCGTCCCGACGTTCAGTCGGTGGTCCACAGCCACTCGCGCAGCGTCATCCCCTTTACGGTTACGCCCGCCAAGTTGCGTCCGGTTGTCCATAGCTGTGCGACGATCGGGCATGACGTGCCGGTGTGGGACGCGCAGAACCAGTTCGGCGATACCAATTTGCTGATCTCCAGCATCGACATGGGGCGCGATTTCGCCGGCGTCATGGGCGGTGGACGTAGCGCCCTGATGCGGGGGCACGGCTCGACGGTGGTCGGCGCTTCGATCCGCGAGGCGGTCTATACCGCAGTCTATCTCGAAGTGAACGCCAATCTGCAGATCCAGGCCTCGGCCTTGGGGCCCATCACCTTCCTCACCGACGGGGAGATCGACATGGTCCAATCCCGGCTCGCCGATGCAAAGCCGGGCGAAGGTTACAACCGGGCGTGGGAATATTGGTGCCGTCAGGCCGGCATCGAGCCGCGCCAGATTGGACCCGAGGGTTGAGATGGACGCCGGAACACCCGAAAAGACGCCGCTCGATACCGTGGAAAAACCGCTAGGCGTAGCCGATAACGCGCCGCGTTTCGGCTCGGACGTCATTGCCCAGACACTGCACGATCTCGATATTCCCTTTATCGCGCTCAACCCGGGCGCCAGCTTTCGCGGGTTGCACGACAGTCTGGTCAATTATCTGGGCAATGCCGATCCGAAAATACTGCTGTGCCTGCATGAGGAACACGCGGTGGCGATCGCCCATGGTTATGCCAAGGTCACGGGCAAGGCCATGGCGGCAGCCGTCCATTCCAACGTGGGGTTGATGCACGCGACCATGGCGATCTTCAACGCTTGGTGCGACCGCATGCCTGTGGTGGTTCTGGGTGCCACGGGACCTGTGGACGCCGATAAACGCCGCCCGTGGATCGACTGGATTCATACCGCCGCAGATCAAGGCGCTCTGGTGCGCAATTACGTAAAATGGGACGACCAGCCTGCCTCGCCCGCCGCCGCGCGGGAAGCATTGTTGCGAGGGGCTTGGTTGGCCGAAAGCGCGCCCAAGGGGCCGGTCTATATCAATTTCGACTCCGAAATGCAGGAAGCCGAACTGACGGGCGAAATTTCGCGCCCCGACACGTCGCGGTATGTCCAGCCGCCCCGCTCCGGAGTGGATCGCGCAACCATCGACGAGATCGCCGGGTTGGTCCAGGGCGCCAAGGCGCCGGTGGTGCTTGCCGGGCGCGTCTCGCGTGACGAGCGGGCCTGGCACGCCCGCATCGCTCTTGCCGAGGCGATGGGCGCCAAGGTGATTACCGATCTCAAGGTCGCGACTGCCTTTCCCACTACACATCCCGCCTATGCCGGCGACTTGCGCGGGAAAGGCGGGGCCGCGACGCTTGAAGCGCTCAAAGCCGCCGATGTGATCATCGCGCTCGACTGGGTCGACCTGCACGGGGCACTGACGGCCGCTTTCGGACGCGAGGGACCGAAAGGCAAGGTCATCCGTGTCGGGCTCGACCGCCACATTCACAACGGATGGTCGATGGACCATCAGGCCCATCCCCTCGCCGATCTGGTGCTCGATTGCGATCCGGACGTGTTCACGATTGCACTGGCCGATCGGCTCGGGGCTTCGGAAATTATCGCGGATGGCGATTGCCCGCCGGCGCCGGCCATCCCAAGGCAGAAGGGAGCGCTTAGCGTCGAACAGATCGCGCTCGCCCTGCGCCATGTTCTGAAAGGCGAAAAGAGCTGTCTCACCCATGTGACGCTTTCCTGGGATGGCGGCTACTGGCCGTTCGCCCACCCGCTCGATTACCTAGGTTCGGATGGAGGCGGCGGCATTGGGGCGGGGCCCGGCCATGCGGTCGGTGCGGCGCTCGGCCTGCGCCAGATCGGGTCCGAACGGATCGCTGTGGCGGTCTGCGGCGATGGCGATTTCCTAATGGGGGTGACCGCGCTGTGGACGGCGGTGCATTACGGCATTCCGCTGCTGGTCGTCGTCGCCAACAACCGCTCCTTTTTCAATGACGAAGTGCATCAGGAAAAGGTGGCGCGCATGCGCGGCCGCGAGGTCGCGAACAAATGGATCGGCATGCGCATGAGCGATCCCGAAATCGCCATCGCCGACATGGCCGCCGCCCAAGGCTGCGCCGGCTTCGGGCCGGTCACCGCGCTCGATGACCTTTCCAATACCCTTGTGGCGGCGGTCGCGGAGGTGAAGGCGGGACGCGTGGCGGTGGTCGAGGTGATCACCGACGCAAGCTATCCTGATGCGCTGATCGCCGCCCTGACCCCCGAAAAGAAGGGCTGAACGATTTTCACAAGGGCGGCGGAGGAGCCGCAGGGAGCAATGCCATGAACAAGATGCATTCCGTGCTTGCCGCGACGCGGCGCGGTTTTCTGGCCACCGGCCTCGTGCTGGCACTGGGAGGAGGGTTTGCGGCCCCCGCATCGGCCCAGGACGATGCCGCAAATTTTTTCACCGACAAGATCGTAACGATCTATGTCGGGTTTTCTCCCGGCGGAGGCTATGACGTCTATGCCCGCCTGGTCTCGGAATTCCTCGGCCGCCATATTCCCGGCAATCCCGATGTGATCGTCGAAAACATGCCGGGCGCGGGCGGGCGCATCGCGGTGCAGTATCTTTATGCCGTCGCTCCGCAGGACGGAACTTCGCTCAGCGTTCCAGTGCAATCGATGGCGCTGGACAGCCTGCTCAACGTCCTGCCCGGCGAGGTCGACGCGCGCGATTTCATCGCCATCGGCCGCATGACCACCGAATATGAGTTGGGCATGGTGTGGAATGACGTCGAGGCCGATACGCTCGAAGAGATCATGGAGACGCCGGTTACCTTCGCTTCGACCGGTGCGGGTTCGGCGTCGAGTTTCGTGCCGCTGATGCTCAACGACATGGTCGGAACTCAGTTCAACGTCATCCAGGGCTATCAAGGCGCCAATGCCGCGATGATGGCCCTTGAAACCGGAGAGGTAGAGGGGGCGATGCAAGGGATCGCCGGCATGACCGCCTCGCGGCCGGACTGGATTCCGGGCGGCGTCGTCGATGTGGTGTGGCAGCTTGGCCTGCGGCGTCACGAATTGGTGCCTGACGCGCCGGCGGTCGGCGAACTCGGCAATACCGAACTCGATCGGGCGGCCCTTCGTCTGGTTTCCGGGGCTGCCGAAATCGGCCGGGCGCTGATCACGACCCCGAACGTACCCGAAGAGCGTGTCGAGGTGCTCAGGACGGCGTTCGACGCCATGATGGCCGATCCCGATTTCAGAACCGCCGCCGAGGAGCGCAATTACCTGCTCGAGCCGATGAGTGGCGCCGAGCTCCAGACGGAGATCGCGACGCAAATGGATGTGCCCCAGGACGTCATCGACAAGGTGATGCCCTATGTGGTGGCGCAGTAACGACGACTTTCAGGGAGTGAGAACAATGATGACCAAAACGAACCGCGCTTCGCGCAGGGCCGTGCTGTTGGGCTTTACCGCCGGGCTGTGTTCCATGGTGTTACCCGTATCCGGGGCGATGGCCCAGGATGCCGTGGCCGATTTCTATAGCGGCAAGACCATCACCATCTATGTCGGTTTTGGGCCCGGCGGCGGCTATGATCTCTATGGACGGCTCGCTGCCGAATACCTCGGCCAATATATTCCGGGCAATCCCGACGTGATCGTGGAGAACATGCCGGGAGCCGGCGGACGTCTGGCGGCCCAGTATCTTTACGCCGTCGCCCCGCAGGACGGCACGGCGCTGAGCGTGGTGGTGCAGTCGGTGGCCATGGACAGCGCCACCGGCGCCATTCCAGGCAATATCAACGCCGCCGAATTCAACGCCGTCGGGCGGATGACGGCCAATTACGAACTGGGCATCACCTGGCACGATACGGGGGTGGAAACCTTCGAGGATACGTTGACGACCCCGGTCGCCTTTGCCTCGACCGGCGCCGGATCGGCTTCCGCCTTCGTGCCGCTCATGCTCAACGATCTGGAAGGCACCCAGTACAACATTATCCAGGGCTATGAGGGCGTGGCCTCGGCTCGGCTTGCGCTCGAGAGCGGTGAAGTCGATGCCATGATGGCGGGCCTTGCGGGCCTTCAGTCGTCCAACCCCGAATGGCTCGCCGATGGCATCGTCAACGTCATCTGGCAGCTTTCCACTGAACCACACCCCGATTTCCCGGAGGTGCCTGCCATCGGCCAACTCGGAGAGACCGAGGACGAACAGGCGATGTTCCGCCTTGTGGCCGGCGCGGCCGATATCGGACGTTCGCTGATCACCACGCCAGGCGTCCCGGAAGACCGGATCGAAGCTCTGCGGGCAGCCTTTGATGCCATGGCGGCCGATCCTGCTTTCATAGAAGCGGCGGCGCAACGCAATCTCGATCTCGATGTGCTTTCGGGTGCCCAGTTGCAGGATGTGATCGACAGCCAGATGAATGTCTCGGATGCAGCCGTCGAGATGACGCGGTCCTACGTGCTGGCGCAGTAATCACTTTGGGCAGCGCGCTCCCTTCGTGTGCGCTGCCGCCTATGCCGACCGGATCGATAAAGCGATCCGGCTCCCCGATTTGTTGCGTTTTCCAATTGGCGAAAGTGGCGTCCACTGGCGCTGGGTACGCTCTAGCATACGGTTTCCAATATGACTCTCGACCAGACCCGTCTTGCCGAACTGATTCCCAACCGCGCGCTGTTTTACGGTGGCAATTGGCATGCACCGATCGGGGGAGGGAGCTTCACGTCCACGGACCCTGCGACTGGAGAGGTCCTGGGCGAGGTGCCCGAGGGCGGGGCCGAGGATGCCGATGCCGCGATTGAGGCGGCACGTAAGGGCTTCGCCGTCTGGCGCAAGGTCGCGCCGCTGGAGAGGGCCAAGATTTTGCGCGAGGTGGCAAGGATCATCCGCGACAATATCGACGTGCTCTCCGCTATTGATGCCGCCGACGGTGGAAATCCGATCACCAAGGTGCGTGCCGACGTAATGCAGGGTGCAGAGCGGTTCGATTTTTTTGCCGGCCTGATCACCGAAATGAAGGGCGAAACCATTCCGAGCCGCGATGGGACGCTGACCCTGACCCGGCGTGAGCCGCTGGGCGTGGTGGCGCGGATAGTGGCCTATAACCACCCCTTCATGTTCACCGCCAGCCGGATGGCTGCCCCTCTTGCGGCAGGCAATGCGTGTATCGTCAAGCCGCCCGAACAGGCTTCGCTTTCGGGGCTGAAACTGGCCGAACTCGTCGGGCATCTGTTTCCCGCCGGCGTTTTTTCCCTGCTCACCGGCGGGCGCGAGCTGGGTGAAGCGCTGGCAAGTCACGACAAGGTTGCCATGATCGGGTTGGTGGGGAGCGTTCCCACGGGCAAGGCGGTCATGCGTTCGGCGGCGGGCAATCTCAAGCATGTCCTGCTCGAGTTGGGCGGCAAGAATGCCCTGGTCGCGTTTCCCGATGCCGATCCGGACGCGGTGGCCGAGGCGATGGTGGATGGGATGAACTTTACCTGGTGCGGCCAGAGTTGCGGCTCGACCAGCCGGGCGTTCCTGCATGCCGATATTCACGATGCCGTGCTGGAAAAACTGATCGGCAAGATCGGAAAATATCGCCCGGGCCTCCCCGGCGATCCGGCCACCAGCATGGGCTCGCTCATCAACCGTCGGCAATATGACCGGGTGATGGAATTCATCGAGTCTGCCAAGCGCGAGGGCGCGCGGCTTCTGGTCGGTGGCAAGCACCCCAACGCCCCGGAACTGGCCGAGGGATGCTTCATCGAGCCCACGGTTTTTACCGGCGTGACGCCGCAAATGCGCATCGCGCGCGAAGAGATATTCGGACCCGTCCTGTCGGTCTTTTCCTGGGAGGACGAGACGCAGGTCTTGGCAGAGGTCAATGGCCTCGATTTCGGGCTGACCTGCTCCATCTGGACCAATGATCTGGCCAAGGCCCACCGGATGGCGGCGGAAGTCGAGGCTGGTTATGTCTGGATCAACGAGGTCTCGAAGCACTTCCCCGGCGCGCCGTTCGGCGGCTACAAGCTTTCAGGTCTTGGGCGCGAGGAATCGCTGGGCGAACTGCTCGAATTCACGCAGGAAAAAACCGTACACGTCAATTTCTCCGGCCATCGCTGAACGAAGGGGACTGCCGGTGGCGATGATCGACAGCTATCGCGGGCTCGATTACCCCCGCATGGCGCTGGCTATTGGCGTGGGGATCGTGGGCGGGCTGGTCTTTAGCTGGCTGGGGACACCCATGCCCTGGATGCTCGGCCCGCTGTTCGCCTGCCTCCTTGTCTGCCTGTTCGGAATGCCTCTCGCCTCTCCCGTGGCCTTCAGGCCGCCGATGGCGGCCATGATCGGGGTGATGATGGGGGCGGGCTATTCGCCGGCCCTGATCAGTCAGATCGGGAGCTGGTGGGCCACAATTTTGGGGCTGGTTGCCTTCATGGCCGTGGCCGGAACGGTGTGCGTCTCCTATTTCCGCTTCGTCGCGCGCTACGATTTTCCCACTGCCTATTTCGCCGGAATGCCCGGCGGGTTGGTGGAAATGGTGCTGATGGGCGAAAACAGCGGTGCGGACATGCGGCGCGTGGCGCTGGTGCATGCTTCGCGCATCGTCTTTACAGTTTTTTCCATTCCCTTCATCGTCCAATGGGTTGAAGGCACTTCCATAGCGCGCAATACGGCGCAGAACGTTTCCATGTTCGAGATGGACGCCGCTGCCTATTTCTGGCTGGTTCTGACCCTTGTCGGCGGGTTGTTGATCGGCCGTTACGTGAAACTTCCCTCGCGCTATCTCATGGGGCCGCTGCTCGTCAGTGTCGCGGTTCATATCACGGGGCTTTCAACCTTCAAGCCGCCCTGGGAACTGGTCGTTCTCGCGCAACTCGTGCTGGGCACGGTGATCGGGTGCCGTTTCGCGGGCAGCCGAACACTGGAACTGTTGCACATTCTTCTCGTGTCGCTGGGTTCATCGGTGTTGATGATCGGGTTGAGCGTGATGTTTGCATGGGGGGTATCGCACCTCACCCAGTACACGCTCACCGAATTGCTGCTGGCCTATTCGCCCGGCGGGTTGGCCGAGATGGGACTGCTGGCGCTTGCCCTCCAACTGGAGGTGGCACTGGTCTCCACGCACCATATCCTGCGCATCCTGCTGGTGGTGGCCGGAGCTTCTTTTCTTATGCCATTATTCGGGATTGGTAAGCCGAAGTCATAGCGCTCCGGCGTGTTCCGTAGCCATCTATTCGCCACGCGGTCCCTAATTTTTAGCGCCTATGCGAACCTTCTCTCGTGAAGTCACTGTTTCCTTTCCTGTTTTTCAATTTCTCATATTAAGGGATTTTTCTATATTTTCTCTTGACGCGACCTTCGGGTTGAGCCCTACTGTGCGCCGAACTTCGCACTGGCATGCGCGGAGCAATCGAGGAGGAGGAATGTGAGCATGTTCCACACGAACGGCAGAGCCCTGGGGCTTGCGTTTGCCGCACTTCTGGTAAGCGGCCCGGCTCTCGCGCAGGATAGCGTTGAGGAATTCTATCGCGGCAAGACGATCGACATGATCATCGGCTACTCGCCCGGCGGTGGGTATGACCAATATGCCCGCTTGGTGGCGCGCCATTTGGGTGAGTACATTCCGGGCAATCCCGAGATCGTGCCGCGCAACATGCCCGGCGCTTCGAGCCGGCTGGCGGCAGGATATATCTATAACGTCGCACCCCAGGACGGCACCGTGATCGGTACTGCGGACCAGTCGCTGGCGGTGGCCCAGGCGATGGGCGAACCGCTTGAACTTGATGCCAGCCAGTTCGGCTATGTCGGCAGTCCGGCCATGGAAAACAACGTGCTGATCACGTGGCACGAGTCCAACGTAGCGACTGTCGATGACGCCAAACAAACCCCTATCGCCATCGGCGCAACCGGCGGGTCGACCTCATCGCAATATCCCTCGATCATGAATTCGCTTTTGGGAACCCAATTCGAGATCATTACCGGCTATCCGGGCGGTAACGACATCAACTTCGCCATGGAATCGGGGGAAGTGGACGGCAGGGGTAGCGTCAATTGGGCGTCGCTCAAGCCGCTGGGTTGGTACGAAGAGGGACAGATCAACGTGCTGGTCCAGATCGGGCTGCAGCGGGAACCCGACCTGCCCGACGTCCCGCTGCTCTACGAGCTGGCCGAAAACCAAGAGGACGAACAGCTTCTGCGTATGCTTTCGGCTCCCACGGCGATGGGGCGACCGATCTTCAGCACGCCCAACGTGCCTCAGGAACGACTGCAGGCGCTGCGCGATGCTTTCGACCAGATGGTTGTCGATCCCGCCTTCATCGAGGCAGCGGCGAATGAAGGCCTGTCGGTTATCCCAGTCTCGGGTGCCGAGCTTCAGCAAACCGCAGAGGAAATCATCTCCACCCCGCCCGACGTTGCCGCAAGACTCGCCGAGTTCATTGGCGTGGCACAATAGGGGCGGGAAGATATGAGCCAGAACAGCAATTCGGCGCTAGCCGAACAGATCGCCGCCGCCACCCGCATGCTCGTCATGGAGGGAATCCTCGACTACAGCGGTCACATCGCCGCGCGGATACCGGGGACCGATCATTTCATGATCCAATCGGCCTCCGATTCGCGTGCCGAACTCGAGCCGGGCCGTATTCTTACCGTCGATATGGAAGGCAACGTTATCGAGGGTGATCTCAAGCCGCCCCTCGAACTCGCCCTGCACCTCGAAATCCTCAAGGCGCGGCCAGATATCGGAGCGGTGCTCCATTGTCACATGGAGCTGGCCATCGCCTTTACGCTCATGAAAGGCGTCGAGCTCAAGCCGATGCGGGCGAAGGCGGTGCGCTGGGCCAGCGGCATCCCGACCCATCCCGACCCAAGCCTCATTCGGACCACCGAGCAGGGACAGGCGCTGGCGCGTACGCTCGATCGGCACCATGCGGCGCTTATCAGATCGCATGGGATGGTGTTGGTCGCCGAATCCGTTCCCGGCCTTTTCGTGGACGCAGTGCATTTTTTGGAAAACGCGAAACAGCAGATGATGGTGTTGCAGGCGGGGCAGGAGGCTTTGCCGCTCACCGAGGAGGAAATTGCGATGATTTCGGGTCCACGCGACTTCCATGTCGCCAAGCTCTGGAACTTCTACGTCCGGCAGGCCAAGGCCCGCAGCCTGGTTCCCGAGCCCTGGAGCGCCGGCCTCTAAGCCGGGCCCCTGTGGATGCAATAGGATAGTTCAATTATGGATATCAGCGTACTGGGTGCAGCATCGGACGCCCTCGTGGCGTTGGCGGACCCGTTCCGCCTGATGATGCTGGGCTGCGGCGTGTTGCTGGGATTGTTTCTCGGCATCGTGCCCGGTATTGGCGGTCTGGCGGGCATGGCTCTGCTGCTGCCGTTTACCTTCACCATGGATTCCTACGCCGCCTTCGCCATGCTGCTCGGCATGTCGGCGGTCACGGGAACCAGCGATACCATTCCTGCCGTGCTGTTCGGCGTGCCGGGCTCTGCCGGAGCCCAGGCCACCGTTATGGACGGCAGCCCGATGGCCAAGAAAGGCGAGGCCGGGCGGGCATTGAGCGCTGCCTACACAGCATCGCTGATCGGCGGCCTTGTCGGTGCGCTGATCCTTGCGCTGACGATCCCGGTGCTGCGGCCCGTTATGCTTCACGTGGGTTCGCCCGAGCTGCTGGGCTTTTCCGTCTTCGGTATCGCCATGGTGGCGGTGCTTTCAGGAACCGCGCCGCTCCGTGGCCTCGTTGCAGCGGGTCTTGGTATCCTGCTTTCGATGATCGGCGCCGATCCGCAAACCGGAACGCTGCGCTATACGATGGGCAGTTTCTATCTCTGGGATGGGTTGCCCATCGTGCCGCTCGTCCTTGGCCTGTTCGCGCTGCCCGAACTTGCCGACCTCGCCATCAAGAAGATGGCCATCACCGACAAATCCAAGCATGACGTGCGCACCGGCATGAAGACCGGTTTCATGGATGCCATAAAGAACTGGTGGCTCGTCGTTCGCGGCGGCGCGCTTGGCGCCGGTGTCGGCGCGGTTCCGGGCCTGGGCTCCTCGGTGGTCGACTGGATTGCCTATGGTTGGGCGTCCCAGACGGTGAAGGGCGCGGACAAAACCTTTGGCAAGGGTGACGTGCGCGGTGTGATTGCGCCGGAATCGGCCAATAACGCCATCACCGCCGGCGCACTGGTGCCCACGATTGCCTTTGGCGTTCCGGGTTCGGCGTCCATGGCCATCCTGCTCTCGGTGTTCCTCATCCACGGTCTCGTTCCGGGACCTGAAATGCTGACCACCAATTTGTCCATCAGCTATTCGATGGTCTGGTCAATCGCCATCGCTAATATTCTGGGCGCCGGCATCTGCTTCCTGTTCTCGGGCCAATTGGCCAAGATCGCGACGCTGCGTTACACGTTGATCCTGCCCGCCGTACTGGTGTTCGTCTATGTCGGCGCCTTCCAGTCGTCGCGCAATTGGGGTGACCTATATGCGCTGCTGGGCTTTGCGGTGCTCGGCTGGATCATGAAGCAACTGAAATGGCCGCGCCCGCCGCTGATGCTCGGGTTCGTCCTCGGCGCGTTGATCGAACGCTACATGTTCATCTCGACCACCCGCTATGGCTTCGATTGGCTGACGCGTCCGCTGGTCGTGATCCTGCTCGCTGGCTCCGCATTGCTCCTGGTCGGACCGTTCTACAAGCAGTTCAAGCGCTTTGGCGGGGCCAAAGGCATTGCCAGCTATCTCGGGCGCCCGCAGTTTCGGGTTGGCGATCTGTTCTATGTCGCGTTGATCGCGATCGTGGGTTACGCGCTTGTCCAGGCCATGTCCTGGCCGTGGGGCGCCAAGGTCGGTCCGATCGCAGTGGGTGTCGCAACGATCGGGTTTTGTACCATAAGCCTTGTCAACATCGTGTTCTCCCGCTCGATCATGGAAGCCCGCGAAGCGGCCGGAGAGGTGCCCGAGGGCATGTTCATGGATACCTCGGTCGATCACAGCGAGATCGGCATCCGCACTGTGCTGCTACGGTCGGCGATCTTCTTCGGCTATCTGGTATTGTTCATCGCTCTGATGGCAACGATTGGCCTTATTCCCACCATCCCGATCTTCGTCGCTCTCTACATGTGGTTCGAAGGCAGGGAAAAGTGGACCCAGATTCTGGGGCAGGCCGTGGTGCTCACTCTGTTCGTTTACTTCGTCTTCGACCAGTTGCTGCGCATTCCGTGGCCGCAGACCCTGATCGGTCAGTGGTTCCCGGCGCTGACCGTCATCCCCACGGTCTAGACGGGAGCGGGTTTTCCCGCTCCCCAAACTACAATCCCTCAATTGGCGCCGGCCCGTGGTTTGGCCGGACGGATCGGCGCTGCCAAATTTCCAAGAAAGCGAGCTTCAGATGCAGTATATCGATGCCTTCAACCACTTCTTCCCCAAGCCGCTCTGGGAGAAGATTCAGACGTTCGAGGGGGCCGGCAAGAACATCGGCAAGCGCATGCAGAACATCCCCTGCATCTTCGATCTCGATGAGCGCTTTTCGGTGATGGACCGGTTCGAGAACTACCGCCAGATCGTGAGCCTGGGGATGCCTCCCATCGAGGCGATGGGCGGACCCGATGCAACCCCCGAGCTGGCGCGGCTGGGCAATGAGGGCTTCGCCGAACTCTGCGCCAAATATCCCGAACGGTTCCCCGGCTACCTCGCCGCGCTGCCCATGAACAATCCGCAAGAGGCGGTCAAAGAGCTCGAGCGCGTGTTCTCGGCCAATGACGGTGCGGTGGGCGTACAGATCCACACCAATGTCAACGGCGCGCCGCTCGACGACGAGCAGTTCTTCGGTATTTTCGAAACTGCCCAGAAGTTCGACCGCCCGGTCTTCCTGCATCCCTCGCGCGGCGAGGAGATGCCCGACTACCTCACCGAAGACAAATCGCGCTATGAAATCTGGTGGACCTTCGGTTGGCCCTACGAGACCAGCGCGGCCATGGCGCGCATCGTGCTTTCTGGCATGATGGACAAATTGCCCAATCTCAAAATCCTCGCCCACCATCTGGGGGCCATGGTGCCCTATTTCGAAGGCCGCGTCGGGCCGGGGCAGGACCAGCTCGGCAAACGTACATCGACCGAGGATCTGAGCCACGTCCTCGGAAATTTGAAGAAACGCCCCTTCGATTACTTCAAGGATTTCTATGCCGACACCGCCGTGTTCGGTTCGCGCGCCGCGACAGTGTGCGGACTGGAATTCTACGGCGCCGACAAGGTGCTGTTTGCTTCCGACAGCCCCTTCGATCCCGAAAAGGGTCCCGGCTATATCCGCGACACCATTGCGGTGCTTAACTCCCTCGATCTGCCGCAGGACGACATGGAAAAGATCTGCTTTAGGAACGCCCAGAAGCTGTTCAGGATCGAATAGGAGGCAATGAGTCTGACGGGAAGCCGGCAGCGATGCCGGCTTCTTTTTAATCGGGCGGACGAGAGTGATCGTCGCCCTTTGCGTTTTACCCGATGAATGCGGAGAGTTCGGCGTCGGGCTCGGTTCCGACAGCGTCCATGAAGGCGTTGGTCGCCATCATGATACCCGCCAGGGCGGTGAGATCGACCAGGGTTCTCGGTGGTAGCGCCTGCAAGAGCTCTCTCCATACCGAGCTTGGGATGGCCTTAGCATCGGCGGCGAAGGCCTTGCCAAAGGCTTCGATGGTGCCGAGGTCGATTGCGATTGTCGGGGTTGCATCGGTGGAAAGACCTGCCAATCCCCGGCGCATGAAGGCCATGCCGACCGTGTTGTCCATCTGCGCGCTTATCGCGAAACAGAGCGTCAGGATGGCGCGGTCGCCGATCGCGGGGGCGAGCTCGTCGCGTAGCGCGAACCATTCGCCATAGACCCTGAGCGCCACGGGGGAGTGCAAAAGCGTGCGCTTCATGTTGGTCATGCGGCCGCGCAGGCGCATTTCCTCATCATGGGCCGCTTTCTGCTCGGGCGTGGCGTCGCTAAGATCGAGTTGGTCGATATAGGGTTTGCCGCTCATTGCCGTTCGACGTCCACGATATCGGCGCCGCGCTCGATGGTGTTGCCCACTGTGCACACGGCGTGGGATTCGGTGATGAGCCGTTGACGCTCCTCGTCGGTGAAATCGCCCTTGATGTCGAAATCGCAGGCGAATTGCGCGACCCTCGATGGCGCGCCTTCGCCCTTGGTGTGCGTCACATCGACCGAAACACTTTCCAGTCGGTCCTGCCAGCCGAATTTGCGCGCGGCGATGCGGGCGCTCAGGACGAGGCATCCGGCAAGGGCGGCGTCCATCAATTCGAGCGGGGTCATGCCCTCGTCCTTGGCCATGGCGGCCAGCGCCATGCGCGCGCCCGAATGGGCCTGAACTTCTCCCCGACCTTCTTTATCGAGATGGGCGGAAACGGTGGTGGGGCGGGTGGTGATGGTAACCATGATCTCTCGCTTCGCTCTTTTTTGCCGGGCCAAGTGCTATTCATTTAAGCAATTGCTGGGGGCAATCACAGCCCATGGGTAAAAATCGCGTGTCGATCCGGGAACAGGCCGGGCAGGAATGCCATTGCCGAATTGGTTGGAAATACGCAAAGATTGTCGTTCTCGTGCCGATGAAGCGATTGGCGCGGCGGGCTAGATATGAAGACCATTGGCGCCGGGCTTTTGGCCCGCGCTGGCAGACAAGGAGCTGGATGCATGTCTCATTTCGTTTCACATTGGCGCGTCGCGGCACTCTCGGGAGCCGCCGTGCTCGCGCTGGCGGTGGCCGCGCCCATGGCGTTCGCCCAGGATGCCAATGCCGTCATCCGCATCGGCTCGCTCTATGAGCCGCAAAACCTCGACAACACCGCCGGCGCCGGGCAGGGGGTCACCGAGGCGTTCAACGGCAATGTCTATGAGGGGCTGTTCAGGCTGGCTGATAGCGGAGAGGTCGAGGACGTTCTGGTCGAGGATTATCAGATCAGCGAAGACGGCCTCACCTATACCTTCACCCTGCGCGAGGGTGTCACCTTCCATTCGGGCGATCCGCTGACCGCAGCCGACGTCAAATATTCGATCGAGCGCGTGACAGCGCCGGAATCGCAAAGCTCGCGCCGCAACTCGCTTGCGACGATCGAAAGCATCGAAGCGCCCGACGATCTGACGGTCGTCATCACGCTCAGCGAGCGCTCGATCTCGCTGCCCTACAATCTGAGCTATGTCTGGATCGTCAACGACGCGGCGACCGAATTGACCTCGTCCGCCGACGGCACCGGGCCCTACCAGCTAGAGGATTGGCGGCGCGGCACCTCGCTGACGCTGACGCCCTATGCCGACTATTGGGGTGAAGCCCCGAGCAATGGCGGCGTGGTCTTTACCTATTTCACCGAGGCGACCGCCCAGAACAACGCGCTTCTGACCGGTGCCATCGACATCATTCCCTCGGTGCAGAGCCCCGATTCCCTGGCACTGTTCGACGGCAATCCCGAGTTTACCGTCACCGAAGGGGCTTCCACCACCAAGGAATTGCTGGCCTATAACGACCGTGTCGAGCCGTTCGACAACGTCCAGGTACGCAAGGCGCTGGCGCGGGCCATCGACAAGGAACGCCTGCTGGCCTCGATCTGGGGCGAATACGGCACGCTGATCGGCTCGTTCGTGCCGCCCACCGACCCTTGGTATGTCGATCTGACCGATGTCGATCCCTACGATCCCGAAAGCGCCCGCCAGCTTCTCGCAGAGGCCGGTTATGGCGAGGGGTTCAGCTTCACGCTCGATACGCCCAATTACGATCCGCATCCGCTGGTGGCCCAGTTCGTCCAGAACGCGCTGGCGGAAATCGGGGTGACCGTCGATATCAACATCATCACCGCCAATGAGTGGTACACCAAGATCTATCAGGCCCAGGATTTCGAGGCGACGCTGCAAGAGCACGTCAATCACCGCGATATCGTCTTTTACGGCAATCCCGATTTCTACTGGGGCTATGATAATCCCGAGGTGATCGAGCTGATCGCGTCGGCCGAGGCGAGCGAAACTGTCGATCAGCAGGTCGAAAGACTGACCGAAGCCAACCGGTTGATCGCCGAGGACGCGGCCAGCAACTGGCTTTATCTCTATCCGCAGATCGTGGTATCGAGCGCCAGTGTCAGCGGGTATCCGGTCAACGGGCTGAATTCGCAGTTCTTTGCCTACGACATCGAAAAGAGCCAATAGTCTCTAGCTGACCGGCGGAAAGGAGCGCGACATTCTCGTCTATCTTTTGCGCCGGTCGCTGATCCTTTTGATTTCGCTGGTGATCGCTGCCGCAGTGCTGTTCATCTTGCTGCGGCTCTTGCCGGGCGATCCGGCGAGCGCCTTGATTTCGGTCGGGGCCGATCCCGAGCAGATCGCCGCTGCCCGCCGTCAGGTGGGCTCGGACCTGCCGTTGTTCGAGCAATTCGTCCACTTTGTTTCTAGCCTCGCGCGGTTCGATCTGGGGACATCCTTTGTCAGCCGCACCTCGGTCGCCGCCGAGATCGCAGCCCGTCTGGCCGTCACCGTGCCCTTGACGCTGATGGCCTTCGCGCTTGCCGTGGTGATCGCCGTGCCGCTTGGGATCGTGGCGGCGGTGAGGGCCGACAAATGGTATGGCGCCGCGATTTCGGTGGTGTCCCAGCTCGGCATTGCCATTCCGGTGTTCTGGGTGGGCATCCTGCTGGTGGCGGTTTTTGCCGTCAATTTCCGGATATTTCCCTCTGGCGGTTTTCCCTCGACCGGATGGTCCGATCCGGCAGCGACTCTGCGCGCGCTGGCGCTGCCTACGTTTACGATCGCCATCGTCATGTCGGCCTCGCTGCTGCGCTATGTCCGCTCCGCCACTCAGGACGTTCTCGACAGCGACTATCTGCGCACGGCCCGCGCGCTGGGGTCTGGCTTTGCCGAGGCGCTGGTGAGACACGGGCTGCGCAACGGCGCGGTGCCGGTGGTTTCGATCCTGGGGATCGAATTGGCGACGACGTTTCTCGGCGCCGTGGTGGTGGAGCGGGTATTCACCCTGCCAGGGCTCGGTTCGATGCTTTTGCTTGGTGTTGAACAGCGTGATTACCCCAATGTTCAGGGCGTGTTGCTGATTTCGACGCTCATCGTGCTTCTCGTCGGGTTCGTTGCCGATATCGTCCAGCGACTGATCGACCCAAGGCTGCGTCGCTCGAAAAGAGGAGCGGGCCAATGAGCGTCCTGGGAATGGAGGGCCGAACCGGCGCGCGCAGTCGGTCGCGCCTGCCCCTGACGCTGATCGTCGGGCTGGTTCTGGTCGGCATCCATGTGGCCCTGGCGCTTTTGACGCTGTTCTGGACGCCCTATGGGCCCAATGACATGGCGGGCATGCGGCTCGAGGGGCCATCGCTGGCCCATTGGGCGGGCACCGATCGGCTGGGGCGGGATTTGTTCACCCACATCATGATCGGGTCGCGCATCGCCATTCAGGTGGGGGCGGGGGCCGTGGCGATCGGCGCGGCCATCGGGGTGACGCTGGGCATCCTCGCTGCCTTCGCGACCCGGACGCTCGACGACGCGCTGGCGGCGGCGCTCGATATCCTGATCGCGTTTCCCACTTTGCTGCTCGCCATGCTGGTGGTGGCGGCGAGCGACGGGGCCAGCCTTGGAGCGGCGATCGTAGCGCTGGGGATCGCCATTTCGGCCATCGTCGCCCGGCTCACCCGCATTCTCGCCAAGCGGGTATTGGAGATGGATTACATCACGGCGGCCCGAACGTCGGGCACGTCCTGGCTGGCGATCGTCTTCATCCATCTCCTGCCCAACATCTGGCCTACGCTGCTGGTCAATTTCGCGCTGCAGTTCGGGCTGGCGGTGATCGCCGAAGCTTCGCTCTCCTATCTCGGCCTCGGCGCGCCGCCGCCGAATGCGTCCTGGGGGCGGCTGCTCCAGGAGGCGCAGGGCACTGTTTACACCGCGCCCTTCGGGGCGGTCGCGCCCGGCATCGCGCTGGTCATCCTCGTCATCGGCATGAACCTTCTCGCCGACGGACTGCGCGATTTCGCCGATCCGACGCGGAGGCGCAATCCATGAACCCCGTTCTCCAGATCGATGGCCTCACCATCTCGGCGGGCGATCAAAAGCTCGTTTCCGATCTCGACCTCGCGATAGAGGCCGGCGAACGCTGGGGGGTGATCGGGGAATCGGGTTCGGGCAAATCGCTCACCGCGCTGGCCAGCATCGGGCTTCTGCCCGCAGGGCTGTCCCAGAGCGGTTCGGTGATGCTCGACGGCCAGCCGCTTCACGAGCTTTCCGAGCGCGACCGGACCCGGTTGCGAGGACAGGCGGCTTCGGTGGTCTTTCAGGAACCCCTGACCGCTCTCGACCCGCTCATGCGCCTGGGCAGGCAGACCGCCGAACCGGTGGTTCGCCGGCTGCGGCGCGAGGGAAAGACAGCGGACCGGAAGGCAGTGGACGCTGAAGTGATGAGCCTTTTCGAACGCGTGGCGCTCCCCGAGCCTGCGCGTATCGCCCGGTCCTACCCGTTCGAAATCTCCGGCGGCCAGCGCCAGCGCGTGGCGATCGCCATGGCGCTGGCCTGCCGGCCCAAGCTTTTGATCGCCGACGAGCCCACGACAGCGCTCGACGTGACGACGCAAGCCGAGGTGCTGGCCCTTCTCAAGGAATTGGTGACCGACATGTCCATGGCGCTGCTGTTCATCAGCCACGACCTCGCCGTGGTCAATTCCATTGCCGAACGGATCGTCGTCATGCGCCAGGGCGTCATCGTCGAGCGCGGCGAGGCTGGCGCTGTTCTGGCCGCGCCGCAGCACGATTACACCCAATCGCTCGTCGCGGCCGCCGCGGCCTTCGAAGACGCACTGGCGGGGCAATCATGAACCTGCTCGCCCTCGATAACGTCAATTTCGGCTACGAGAAAACCCAGCAAGTGCTGCATGACGTATCCTTTTCCGTCCGCAAGGGCATCAATGTCGGTCTGGTGGGCGAATCGGGGTCAGGGAAATCGACCATCCTCCGGCTGTTGTTGGGGCTCGGTGCCGCCGACTCGGGCTCAATCACCTTTTCGGGCGAACCGCTCGACCCGCGCGACCGAAATTTCATGCGCCGCTATCGCAAATCGGTGCAGCCAGTGTTTCAGGACCCCTATTCGTCCCTCGATCCGCGACAGCGCATCGACAGGATCATCGCCGAACCCTTGCGGTCGCTGAGGATCGAAGGCGATCGCGGCGCGGCAATCGCCGCCGCGCTGGAGGCCGTGGGCCTGCCGCCCGACGCCGCGCAACGCTATCCGCATGCGTTTTCCGGCGGACAGCGCCAGCGAATCGCCATCGCACGGGCAATCGTTTCGGGGCCGCAGGTGCTTTTGGCCGACGAGGCAGTGAGCGCGCTCGATCTTTCGACCCGCGTGCGCATCGTCGATCTGCTCAAGACCCTCTCGGCTTCGCTGACCGTGCTGCTGGTTTCGCACGACCTCGGCGTGGTCGCTGCCCTTTGCGAGGAGATCGTCATCCTCGAAAAGGGCAGGGTGATCGAAGCGGGCCGGACGCGCGACGTGCTCGCCAATCCCCGCCATCCCTATACGCAAAAATTGCTCTCCAGCGTGCCGAGGTTGCGCTGAGCAAGGCCGGCGCCGCTCGCGGCGTCGACCCGACGCATGGCTATTGCGGAGCGGCAGCGCCCTCGGCCGGAGCTTCGCTATCAGATTGGGCATCCGATTCGGTGTCATCGACAAAGATCGTCAGCGCCCCATCGCCCTGGACCCAGAGCGCGGCAACGTCCTCGGCGGTATATCCCTGGGCCTCGAGGGCCGCAGAAATATGGGTGTTGGCTTCGATAGCGGCCCGAATGTCGGACATGTCGCCGGTTTCATCGGTAACGCCGGTCGTATATTCATCGGCGTTCTGGGCGGCCGTTTCATCGTCGAGCGATGACAGCGGCACGATTTCGATTTCCGTATCGGCCGTAACCGCCTCGAGGTCGGCGTCGGCCATGCCTTGCAGCGCCGCGTTCAGATCATCATAGGTGAATGCGCCGGTTTCGGTGTCGCCGGCATCGGCGTTTGCGTCTTCGGCGCTGGTTTCATTTTCCGGCGTCGCGCCGGCATCCTGCGCCTGCGCCGCAAACGGCAGGGAAAGGGCAAGGATTGAGCTGAGTGCAAGACCAGAGAGCCTATTCATCGGATGTCCTCCGTTGGGGTTCGGGTTCGTCCCACGTGGAGGTCAAACGCGCGCCTTGTCGGCTGGTTGCAGTCGGAGGCGACGCCAACCCATGCCCGGCACAACCGCCCAAAGGACGGCCATCGGCTCTGCTGCAAGAAAGACAAATGAGTAAAAAATGCGTCGCGGGGATATTGCGCTGAACGCAAAAACAACAAGGAGCGCCCTACAGGCGCTCCTCAAATTATCATTCAAATGACGGGGAAGGTCGGCGCAAGGCGACCATCCCCCCGTTCGCAACAGGACCCTTTGAGGGCCTTTATTCGGCGTCCTCGGCGGGATCGGCCGGCGGAACGCTGCGGCGCATTTCGACCGAGCGCGGCAGGATGATGCCGTAATCGTTCTCCCAGGAATTCCGGATATAGGTCGAAACCGCTGCGATCTGCTGGTCGGAAAGCGACGAGTCGAAGGCGGGCATGCCGTGGTCCATGGCCCCGAACAGGATCTGGTAGATCACTGCCGACCGGCTCTGGACGACGCTGCTGCCAACCAGGGCCGGACCGCCGCCGCCTTGACCTTCCGCGCCGTGACATGCGGCACAATAGTTTCCGTAAACCGTCGCACCTTCTTCCATGAGCAGGTTGAGCGACGCTTCATCATTGGCCAACTCCTGCGCCACGGCGGAACCCGCCGACAGCAGGCCCGCCGCAACGAGCGTGGCCAATCCGATTCCAAACTGCTTTTTCAATTCACTCCTCCTTGGGGTAGTCCAGGCAAGCTCTCGAAAGCTCGTCGCACTAAGTTGATGAAGACTGTCAACAAATCGATTCGCTATCGATGGTTAGCGCGCCGTTTACTTTCAGAAACTCGTTCCTACCGTCCTAATCTTAATCGGATGCTTCCGCAACTGTCATTTTGATGCTTCTCGTACTTGAATGTGGGGCGCGGTTCTGCAAGATTGGGTCCGGAGGCAATTTCCCCCTCACGTCCTCACGCAATCTCCCGACAG
Source organism: Pelagibacterium mangrovi (assembly GCF_036662815.1). Lineage (NCBI taxonomy): Bacteria > Pseudomonadati > Pseudomonadota > Alphaproteobacteria > Hyphomicrobiales > Devosiaceae > Pelagibacterium > Pelagibacterium mangrovi. The sequence goes on from NZ_JBAFXA010000008.1 coordinate 134,919, forward strand.
AGACTATCGGATGCGTGAGAAGGGTTGCCGCTGCGATACCGTTGGGAGGACTATAATGGTTATCCGTAAGTTAGGATGGCTGAGGACATATCTGTCCTTGGCATCGATTGTCGTCTTGGGGGCCGCATCTGCGGTTGCCAACGAGGACGTAATGGCGCTGTCGGCCGATCCGGCCAACAACGTGATGCCCAATATCAACTATTCGGGCCAGAACTACAGCGAACTCGATCAGATCAATCTCGACAACGTCGACGATCTCGCCGTCGAGTGGACCTTCCAGCTCGGTGTTTCGGACGAAGCGCAGGCGCCCCCGTTGGTGGTCGGCGATACGATGTATGTCATCACGCCCAAGCCCAACCGCGTCTATGCGCTCGACCTTAACGAGCAGGGCGCCATCAAGTGGGAATTCCGCGCCGACGCCGATAACCTCGATCAGGTTATCCCGGTTGCCTGCTGTGGTGCCCAGACCCGCGGCATGAACTATGCCGAAGGCAAGATCTTCTTCCAGTCGCTGGGCGGCCACGTCTATGCGCTGGATGCCGAAAGCGGCGATCTGATCTGGGATGTCCAGGTCACCGATATCGACAACGCCGAAACCATGGTCGGCAACGGGCTGATCGTCGACAACCTCTACATCACCGGCATGGCCGGCGGTGAATATGGCGTTCGCGGCTATGTTGCCGCTCACGACATCGAAACCGGCGAAGAAGCCTGGCGTTTCTATTCGATGGGCCCCAACGAAGAAGTCGGCATCACCGATCGCTTCCAGCCCTTCTATGATTTCGACAAGATCGAGAACCCGGCCGAAGCGTCCTGGTTCGAAGACAGCTGGCAGCAGGGCGGCGGTTCGACCTGGGGTTACTTTACCTATGACCCCGACCTGAACCTCTTCTACTACGCCACCGGCAACTGCGGCCCGTGGAACGCCGACTATCGTCGTCCGTGGGGCGAGGTCGATTTCGACGAGAACGGCGTGCTTCAGTCCTATCGCTCCAACTATTGCGCTTCGATGATGGCTCGCGACGCCACGACGGGCGAACTTGTCTGGGCCTACAATCTGACCCCCCAGGATCAGTGGGACCTTGACGAGCCCAACGTGCCGGTGCTTGCCGATATCGAAATCAATGGCGAAGAACGCAAGACGATCATTCGCGCTGCCCGTAACGGCTATTTCTATGTCTGGGATCGCGAGACTGGCGAGGTCATCAACGACCCCTGGCCGTTCGTTTACCAGAACATCTTCTCGGGCTACGATGCAGAACAGGGCAGCGTTGGGTACAACATCGAAGCGATGCTGTTCACCGATGCGGAAGATCGTATGCGCTACACCGAAGCGGGTGCGCTGACCGACGAACAGATCGCGATGAACGAAGAGGAAGCCGAGCTTTACGGCGAGGCCGACGGACCCACGGGTACTGAAGCGGTGATCTGCCCGACCATCGCCGCCCGTAACTGGGAAAACGATGCCTATTCGCCCCAGACTGGCCTGCTCTACACTTCGGTTCAGTTCGGTTGCCGCCAGATGCGCGTCACCGAAGGCGAGTACAGCTATCCGGCGACCGAGACCTATACGCTGTATCAGTGGGCGGGTGAAAAGTTCTGGCTCGACCGCGAAGGCAATGAGACCGACGTCAAGAACCAGCTCCAGGCCAACGACCCGGTGACCGGCGAGACGGTCTGGTCGGTTGACTACATCCAGCCGACCCAGGACCCGATCCTGGCCACGGCGGGCGGCCTGCTGCTGCTCGGTGGTGACGACAAGGGCGTCTTCCGGGCCATCAACGCCGAAAACGGTGAAACCGTCTGGGAATTCCGCACGGGCCTCCAGTCCTCGGCCTCCCCGGTGAGCTTCACCGGTCCTGATGGCGACCAGCGCATCGCGTTCGTGGCTTCGGCCCGTGCCGGTGGCGTGCTCGAAGTTGCCGCCGACGCCGATCCCGATGCTGTCAACCGCTATCAGCGCGAAGGCAGCACGCTCTACGTCTTCAAACTCAACGATTAAGTCGTGACGGGCATGAGCCCGGTTGTTTGAAGCCCAAGACCTCGCCCGGCGCGCCACCGCTCGCCGGGCGATTTTGTAGGATTTGGCCCAAACAGGGATAAAATGACGGCCGCATCCGGCCGCGCCGGCTTTGAGCCCTTCCTCTTGCCACTGAAAGAAGTCCGAGAAGCGTCATGAACACTTTAACCCAGCGCCCCGCGCGCAGCCCCGTCGGCCAGGCGGTCGCCGCCCTGGGCCTCGCTGCATTCCTCTTCGCCGGACAGGGGGCTGCGGCGCCCGCCGCGGCAGCTTGGGAAATGCGCGTCTGCGCCGACCCCGATTACCTGCCGCAGTCCAATCGGGACGGCGAAGGCTATGAAAACAAGATCGTCGAAATCCTTGCCGACGAATTGGGCGCCGAGCTCACCTATCAATGGTGGACTCTGGCCCCCAGCATGGTCACCGAGCAACTCCGCGAGGGCAATTGCGACATGATGATCGGCGTTCCCGACGGCGGCGACGGCGTCATCGCGACCATTGCCTATTACCGCAGCCCCTATGCTTTCGTTTATCGCGAGGACGAGGATTACGATATCGCCACGTTCGACGATGAAATCCTGACCCAGCTTCAGCTCGGCACCACCTCGGAAGGGACCAGTTCTCACCTTGCCCTGGCCCGGCGCGGCATGCTTGACAGGATTACCGTCAGTTCCGAATTCGCCGGCACCAACACCGGCGCCCGCTTCGCCGGACTCATCGACGCGGTTGCCGCGGGCGATATCGATGTCGCGGTGCCCTGGGGCCCCGTTGCAGGATATTACGCGGCGCGGCAGGACCCGCCGCTCAAGGTGGTGCCGGTCCCCGAATTCGATATCCCGTTCACCCCTATGTATCATTCCATCGTTATCGCCCTGCGTCTGGGTGACGAGGAATACCGGGACCTTCTCGATGGCGCCATCGCCCGGCGCTGGGACGACATCTACGCCGTGCTGGCCGAGTATAACGTTCCCACGCTCCCTCTGCCTCGTCCTTCGCTTTCCATCCGGGAGCCGCAACAATGACCACGATCAACCGGCGCAATTTCCTGGCCGGCGCCACCGCGCTCGCCACGGCGGGCCTTGCCGCGCCAGCCCTTGCCCAGACCAATGTTCCCCCCGCCATCCGCGTCGGCACGGTCTTTCCGGCCAAAACCGGCACGTCCTTCATCCAGGCGTCGATCAACGACTTCATCGGCAATGCCGCCCGTTTCGGCGCGCTGCTCGCCGACACCCAGCTCGGAACGGCGGTGAGCGCAGAGGGCTCGCGCCTCGATATATTGCTCTCCACCTCGCCCACGGTCGACGCGGCGATAAGGGCCGGCGAGCGCCTGGTTGAAACGGGCGATATCTGCGCGCTGGTCGGTGGCGTGGGCGAAGGGCAGGCCGAAGTCCTCGCCGAAATCGCGGCCCGGGCGCAGGTTCCGTTCTTCAATATCGGGGAAACCTCGGACGCGTTCCGGCGGGATGCGGCCAGCCCGTATCTCTTCCATGTCGAAGCCAGCGACGCCATGTATCTCGACGCCATGGGGCTACTGGCCGCCGAGCAGGGTTACGCCAATTGGGCCGTCATTTCCGACACCGACTCTCGCGGCGCGGCCCTGGCTGCTCGCGTGGAACGTGCCGCCGAAAAGGCGGGGTGCACGATTGCCGGAACGATCATGGTGCCGCCGGGCCTGCCGGTCTATTTCGCCGAGATCGACGAACTTGCAGCGATCGAAGCGGACGTGATCTTCGTTCTCGTCGATTATCAGGACCAGTTCCCGCTCATGGTGCAGATGGAAGAGGCCGGCATGACCACGCCGGTCCTGGCCTTCCCCCACACCATCACCCAGACGCGCGATTTCATCGCTGCCTCCCGCAGCCGCCTGCCCGTTCTCAACCCGCGTCACCGGGTGGCGCTTTGGGACACCACCAACACCGAGCCCGGTGCCGAGGAGTTCAACCTGCAGGTGCGGGCGCGTTACGCCGAACCGGCCGATCCCACGGCCTGGGCTGCCTACCACGCCATCAAGATCGTCGCCGATACGGTGCTGGCCACCGGCTCGACCGAGGCCGATGCGATGATCGCGCATCTGGAAAGCCCACAAACCACCTTCGATGTGGCCAAGGGGCCCGGCGTATCCTTCCGGCCCTGGGACCATCAGCTCCGCCAGCCGCTGGCCGTGCTCGAAGTCGACGATGAAATCGTCTGGCGCCATCTCCAGCTCGCGAGCCGCATCGACGTCGCGCGCTATACGGGCAGCCTGCCTGCGGGCGAGCCGGGTGAGGATGTTGCGCAATGGCTCGATACGCTGGGCGACGGGCCGGACGAGGCTTGAGGTAGCGGCGAGGAGATCTCGAGCGCTGTAGCCCCTCACCCCAGCCCTCTCCCCTGAGGGGAGAGGGAGAAATTGGGGCCGCGTCTTGAGCCAGGTTCCTCGTCGTTGTCGGGTGTGGAAAGGCATTGTGGGTCCTCGGGTCGAGCCCGAGGACGGCGAGGGGCTGCTGCTGGATTCCGGGAATAGATCCCGCAATGACAGGGGATGGGAGCGGCGCCCCGCGGTTTCCTTTGTTTAGGCCCGCCGTCTCTACCGACGCCTGCGGAGCATGCGTTTGACCGACCATGCGGCCCAGACGGTCATTATCGGCGCCAGGCCGAAGGTGACGGTCAGGTCGGCCCAGAGCGGCAATTGCTCGAAATCGAGGAGGACGAAGCGAAGGAGGTCGAGCTGGTAGCTCACTGGGTTGATATAGACCAGAACCTGAATCCACACCGGCAATTGCACCAGCCAGCCGCCGCCGATGGCGAAGATGCCGAGTTGGCGCAACTCGTCACGCAGATGGGCGGGAATATCGAGAAAACCCACGCCGCCGATCACCCCGCGCAGCGGGAAGATCGAGCCAGAGAGGAAATAGAGCGGCTGGATGATGCCGTTCGAGATCGACCCGAAGCCCTCGAACGTCTTGAGGCGTGAGGCGATGACGATGCCGCCGGCGGTGATCGACATGCCCATGAAGAACATGATGACGAGGGCCGAAGCGAGCCCCTGCGGGGTGACGCGCATGTCGAGGAAGGGGATGAACAGCAGCGGGATCGCGCCCTGGATAACCGCGATGGTCGCGCCGCCCAGGACCTTGCCTAGAGTCACCGAAAGCATCGGGGCAGGAGAAACGATAACGCTGCGCAGCAGCCCCACCTCCCTGTCCCAAACCAGCGATACCGCGCATTGGAGTGAGCTGAACAGGATATTGAGCGTTACGACGCCGGGCAGGATATATTGGGCATAGGAATAGCCCTCGATCTCGCGCAGGGCCGCGCCCAGCCCGAAGCCGAGAATGACCAGCCAGAGAATGGTTCGCGAAATGCCGCCGAAAATCTGCGAGCGATCGCGCAAATAGCGCAGCATCTCGCGCCGCCACATGATGGCGATGACATCGAAATCCAGACCCAGTATTTTCGCCATGGAGTTACCGCGTGTGCTCGCCGCCGCGCTTGGCGAAATCGACCAGAAGGTCGCGTCCCGTGGCGCTCTCGTCGAACAATTGTTTGCCCGTGAGGGCGATGAAAACGTCTTCCAGCGTCGCATCGGGGCCGCCCCCATGCGCGTTGATCAGGTCCCGGGGCGCATCCACGGCCACCATCCGGCCCTGATCGATGATCCCGACCCTGTCGCACATTTCCGCTTCCGCCAGATTGTGCGTGGTCATCAGCACGGTCATGCCCCGCTCGCGCAGACTGGCGATCCGCTCCCAAAGGTGCCGGCGGCCTTGCGGGTCGAGCCCGATAGTGGGTTCGTCCAGCAGCAGGATGCGCGGGGCATGCATCAGCGCTCGCGCCAGTTCGAGCCGCCGCTTCATGCCGCCGGAAAAACTGCGCACCGGCTTGCGCCCGGCATTGGTGAGCGAAGCCCATTCGATGGCCCGCTCGACCGCCGAGGCGCGTTCCCCGCGCGGCAGGGAATAAAGAACTGCGTGAATTTGGAGGTTTTCCGCCGCCGTCAGCCGGTCGTCGAGCGCCGGGTCCTGAAACACCACGCCCAGCATCCGCCGCACTTGCGCGGTTTCGGAAACCGCGTCATGGCCCATGATGGATATGCTGCCCGCGCTCGGATGGGTCACGGTCATGAGCATGTTGAGCAGCGTCGTCTTGCCGGCGCCATTGGGGCCGAGAAGGGCGAAGAACTCGCCCTCCTCAATGGTCAGGGAAAGCTGATCGACGGCATTGTGGTCGCCATAGCGGTACTGAGCACCCTTGATTTCAATGGCCGCCACTTATGCTTGCTCCGATCAGCCGCCGAACGCGCCCTGGATGTTGGTCAGCGCGGTCTGCAGCTCGCCGCAGGCTTCGGCGCCCGAGAGGGTGACGTCGTCATCGTCGTCATCATCGTCCGCCGGGGCACCGGCCTCGTCATCGTCGTCGTCATCGCCGGCGCCGATCAATATGCCGAACATGTCGGAAGCGGTCTCTTCGTCCTCGGGGACAAAGAGGCTCGCAACGCCCGCCAACTCGCCGTCATAGAGGTCGTAGAGCGCGTAGAACGTTTCGCGCGCCACGGCTTCATCCTCGTCATAGACGGTGCACGCCTCGCCGGCGAGGGTCACCAGATGCCCGGAAAGCCGCGCCGCGTCACGTCCCGGATAGAGATTGGCATCAACGACCGTTTCGATGATCCCGCCCAGACGCTGAGCCGGGGCTTCGGCTTCTTCCGGATTCCAGCCGGCGACCGATTCCGGCGGCTCGGCCTGGGGATAGAGCGCGTCGAGCGCTTCGATCATCTCCGCGACGTCTCCAGCCTGCTGCTCGGAAGCATCGGCCTCGATCTCACCCCAGAGCGCCTTGACGCGCTGCAGGGAAACCCAGCCATTGGGATATTCCCAGGGCTCGTTGCCTTCGGCCGCTTCTTCATAACCCTCGGCCACGCCTTCCTCGGCAAGCAGAAGCTGGATCATGATGCCGCCCGTAAAGGCAGGTGTGCCGCGCAGATCCTGGGGGATCACGACGTCATAGGCCTGGGCCAGAAGCGCGCGCGCTTCTTCTACCGCAGCGGACGTATCCTCGCCCTCTTCGGCGGCTTCGGCCACCGCCTGGAGTGCAGCGCGCAGGTTTTGCGCCAGCTCCGCATCGGCGGCGGCCAGCGTGCCTTCGAACCGCTCCAGGGCGCCACCGGTGACGCCTTCGATGGTTTCGACCAGTTCGTCGTCATAGGGGGCGTCGAAAGTGGACGCGAGATCGAGCCGCAGCCCGATCGATTCGAGCCCATAGGCCTGGCTCAGCGCGATGGTGTTGTCGAAGAACGGATCGCCCAAATACTGGGCGAAGCCGGCGGACGGCAACATGGCGACGGACAGTGCGATGGCACTGATGGAAAGGTAAAAGCGCTTAGTCATTGGACGGCACCAGCCCGATTTCGACCGAGTGAGCACCGCGGCCCACCGGGATGTTGTTGATGACGGAGAGGCTTTCGGTATCGATCACCGAGACGCTGTCGGAGAGCCCGTTGGCGGTGAAGACCCGGCTGCCATCGGGGGTGATGGCGATGCCCCAGGGACGGCGGCCCATCTGCTCGCTGATGGTTTCGACCACTTCATTGGTCGCCGTGTCGATCACATAGACCGAGCTCGTGCCGCCGCCGGCGACATAGAGCCGGCTGCCATCGGGCGCGACGGCGATTTCGACGGGGCGGGAATCGAGCCCCAGATCGATGGTGGCGACCACCGTATGGTTTTCGGTTTCGATCACCGAAATCGTCCCGCCGATTTCGGCGGTGACATAGGCGAAGGCCCCGTCGTTGGAGAATTCGACGACGCGCGGACGGTTGCCCACCATCACGTGCTTTACGGCTTCCATGGCCTGGGTATCGATCACCGTCACCGTGTGGGTCGCTTCCGCAGTCACATAGACCCAGCGCCCGTCGGGGCTGACGGCGACGCCTTCGGCTTCGATGCCCACGCGGAATTCGCCCAGCTTCTCGCCGGTTTCCGCGTCATAGCCCGCGCCCAGCGCCAGCGCTTCGAGCGAAGCCCATACCTGGGTCCCGTCCGGGCTCACCGCGAGACGTTCGGGATTGCCGCCGGCGTTGATCTCGTTGACGATCTCGTTGGTGCCGACATCGACAATGGCGATAGCGTCTTCCGGCGTCTGGCGTTCGGGATAGAAATCGCTCACCGAAATGTAGATTTTCGACCCGTCGGGGCTCACCGCCATGCCGCGCGGACGGACTTCGCCGGCCCGGTCGGAAATTACTATGGTTTCGACGACCTCTTCGCTTGCCGAATCGATAACCGACACGTCGGCGCTGAATTCGTTGGCGACATAGACCCTGTATGTCTCTTCCTGGGCCATGCCCACGGCCGGCAGGGCAACGCCGGCAATGCCGGCCAGCGCCACTGCGCGCAACATACGCGTTATCGAATGCATAAGGGACCTCCTCATTGTTGTAACGTCCTTAGAACTGGCAGCGGCTTTGCGCTTCCAGATCGCCCAATTGATCCAGCCGCTCGACCGGATCGGTGCCGGGCATGTAGATGGCGGGCAATTCGCCCACCAATTGTCCCACCAGCCGGGGTTCGGTGGCATCGGGGTCGATATCGACGAGATAGAGCGGCTGGCGCATCTGATGGTCCCAGGGCCGGAACGACGTGCCGATCCCCTTCCAGACGTCGAACACCGAATTGGGGGCGGTCAAATGCGCGAAAACGCTTTCCGCCTCGGTCGAGCTGGTGAACATCGCGGCCTCGAAGAACGCCTTGACCGCTTGATAGGTGGCCCAGGCGGCCTGTTCCATCGGCTCGTTCCAGCGCTGCATGTAGCGCGCGTTGAGTTCGCGTGCGCCATAGGCGTCCAGCGTCGGCTCCCACGCCGTGGCGCGCATGCCCGAGCCCAGATTGGGCGCCGCTTCGCTTGACTGGATGAAGAATTCGCGCGTTTGCGCGGCCGGATCGGGAAAGCCGGTGGCCATCAGGTCCAGCCCGGCGTCTTCGAGCGCGGCGAGGGCGCTCAACTGATCCTGCGGCGGCACCAGCAGGACGACGAGATCGGCGCCCGAGTTCTGGATGGCGGCGACGGTATCGGCGTCGAGCGCGCCGCCCGATGTCATCGTCGCCGTGCCTGTTTCGCGCGCTCCGAAATGGCGCTCGCCCAGCCCCCAGAGCAGCCTTTCGTGCTGGGCCTGGGCCTGGTCGGTGTCGCCGACGACAGTGAACCAGTTGCGGAAGCCTGCGCGCACATACCAGCCGGCCAGCGCGTCCAGATACATTGCCGCGCTGGGCGACATATGGAAGGTCGAGGCGTTGCACATCTCGTTGCGCAAGGCATCGTCGGAAGAAAGCAGGTTGATGAAGGGAACGCCGCGTTCGCCGGCCCATTCGCTGAGCAGCCGGGCTTCCTCATCGTTAAAGCCGCCCGCCAGCGCGAAGACCTGATCGGTGTCCAGCAGCTCTTCGGCCGCCGCCACGACGTCCTGGCCCTGCGCTTCGTGCTGGACGACGGCGAAATCGAACCCGAACATGCTGGCGTTGAAGGCAAATTCCTCCTCGGCCATGATCGCGCCCTGTTCGGCCGAGCGGGCCACGGGCGCCATCAATGCATCCACATCGGCGACCGGTGGCCGGATGACACCGATATGGACCGGGCCTTCAAGCTCCTGGGCCGTCACGGCCTGGGGCGCCACGACCAGCATCAAACCCAGCGCCAGCGCGCCCCATGATCGGGCGTGACGGTTCGGGGCGGGGGTATCGGAAGCCGGTCCTGCCATCGCGCAGGATTGAGACAGCGCATGCATGATCGTTCTCGATGTCGACCGCAGGCGAGGTGGCCCGCTGCGACGTCCTCCATTTTTAGGTCCTCACTGTCTTGGTACGAAACAAGGTGGTCAATTGCAACCGCAATCGGCCCATTTTCAATTGAAGAACAAGGGAATGAGGATCACCGACAGAAGCGCCGAAATGACGACCAGCGGCCAGCCAAGCCGGGCGTAGTCGATGAACCGGTAGCCGGCTATGCCCATCACCAGCGTGTTGTTGTGATGGCCGATGGGCGTGAGGAAATCGAGCGATGCGCCCACCGTTATGGCGATGATGATCGGGGTTGCCGGCAATCCGTACTGATCGGCCAGCGCCACCCCAATGGGGGCCAGCGCCACCACGGTGGTAGGGTTGTTAACGAAGGGGGTGAGGACGATCGCAAACCCCAGCATGATCGCAACGATTGCCAAAAGATCGGCGCCGGGCAAAAGACCTGCGGCCATTTCGGCCAGCGCTCCGGCTGCTCCTGTGGTGGCGACGGCGTTGCCCAGCGGGATCATCGCGCCGAGGAGAACGATGATCGGCCAGTTGAGGCCTTCGAGGCCCCTGCGCAGCGAGAGGTGGCCGCTGACCGCCAGTGCGAGGACCACCGCGCCGAACGCTATGGAGGGATCGATGGCGAACAGTGCCGCCGCGCCCACCCCCAGGCCGAAGATTGCAATTGGGAACAGGCTCGATCTTGCCTTCCGGACCGCCGGCGCGAGCTGGAGCAGCCCGCCTTCGGCGCATTCGCGCGCGATGATTTCGGGATCGCCTTCGAGGACCACGATATCGCCTACCGACAGACGGACATCGGCCAACCGGCCTTCGATCCGCCGGGGCGTTATCCCCGCCGCGATGACGGTTGCGTCCGCGTCGGCGAAGGCCACGAGGTCTTCGACCGCAGAACCCACATAGATGCTTTCGGGCAGAACCACCGCTTCCATGCGCGCGGTATCCGCAGGTTCGCCAAAGGCGCCGAGCGCGGAAAGGGCGTCGCGCGGACCCTCGACGACAAGCGTGTCGCCGACAAGGATTTCCCTGTCATCGCGGCCGAAGACGAAATTGCCGGCACGGACCTGATTGTGGATGACGATATTGTGTCGGTCCGCGGCCTCGCGTGCCGATAGGCCCGCCATCGGTGATTTCGGGATGACCGTCAACTCGGTGACGTAATTGCGGCCGTGGGGGATGCCGGACCCTTCGGTGTTGGTGCGGTCGCCGCGAGGGGTCGCCAGCCAGAGATAGGCCAGCCCGGCAAGCGTCAGCGGCACGCCCACCAGGCTGAGTTCGAAAAAGCCCAGCGGTTCCGCCCGCACCTCACCGACCGCGACGGCGCCCAGAAGGTTGGATGGCGTACCCACCACCGAGCACAGGCCACCCAGAAGGGTTGCGAACGAGAGCGGCATCAGCATTTTTTCGAGCGGCACGCCCTGCCGCTCGCAGAGCGAGATCGCCAGCGGCACCATGAGCGCCAGGGCCCCGATATTGTTCATGAAGACCGAAAGTAGCGCCCCCATGGCGCAGAGGCCAACGACCAATTGCCTGTCGTCGACGAGAACGCCCGAGAGCCGCGCCGCGGCGGTATCGAGGAGCGACGAGCGCTTGAGCACATCGACGATCAGCAGGATTTCGATGACGGTGATGACGACCGGGCTCGAAAAGCCGGAAAAGATCGTTTCGATGGGCACCAGCCCAAGCAGGGTGCCGATCGCAAGCCCGCCCAGCGCAACAAGTTCGAGCCGCCTGACGGTGGCGAAGGCAACCATCATGCCCGCCAAAAGCACGAAAATGGCGACCTGTTCGAAACCCATGCGCACTCCCGGCTGGCCCAGCGGATCATGAAAACCGCATTTGGCCGGGCTGCGCAACCGCTGTTTCAGGAGACGGGCGGCGCCTCGCGAGGGATGGCGATGGCATCGGCAATTGTCGTTTGGTCGAGCACCTGCCGCGTCTGCATGGCGACTTTCGCAAACACCCGCCGCGTTTCGCAGCGCGTCTCGTCGGCGCAATCGGCGCATTTGCGATAGGCGGTGATCGAAAGGCAGGGGAGCGGCGCGATCGGGCCGTCGATCATGCGGATGATTTCGCCATAGGAAATCTTTTCGGCCGGCTTGAGCAGCACATAACCGCCGCCCTTGCCCCGGCGGCTGTCGAGAATGCCCTTGTTCTTGAGATCGAGCAGGATCTGCTCGAGAAACTTCTTGGGGATGCGCTGGTCCTGGGCGATCTCGCCGATAACGAGAGGCTTTCCCTGCGGCGCGCGGGCCAGCGCGAAAAGCGCGCGCAGGGCATATTTGGCTTTTCGTGAAATCATCTATCCCAGCGGAACGCGTCCCCTCTCTCCCCGGCAATTCGCCGGAGTGCCCCCATCTCTTGCCAGATTATACTAGACTAACTAGATAGAGTATAGCAGGATCGGGATGGGCAGGCGACACCGAGCCGCCCACCGGACCGATTGCGAGAGGATGCGCAATGACCCAGGTATATCGAAAAAGCCGCTGAAGCGGCGGGGCTTTCCAACCAAGAACAATGATTTTGCCCGCAGCTTCATGCGGACGGCAACGCTTGTGTTTTCGACAGGGAGAACAGCCATGATTCGACGATGTCTGGCCAATTTTCGCCAGTTCCTGTTTATCGCCGCCTTTGCGGCTTCGCTTGCAACACTGCTGGCGGTGACCATCTCCCCCGCATCGACCGAGGCCCCGGCGCGGACCGTTTCCGCCAGCCTCTCGGCCGGGCAGTAGGAGGGAGCGATGACCGTCCAGTCACTCCATCAGATTTCCATCGTCATCGTCGGGGGCGGGGCGAGCGGGGTTTTGCTCGCGGCCCATCTGCTCTCCGATCCGGCGGCCCATGTGCGGGTAACGCTGATCGAGAAATCGGACCGGGTGGGCCATGGCATGGCCTATTCCACCGAAAACCCCGATCATGTGCTCAACGTCCCGGCCAAGGGCATGAGCGCCTTTCCCGACGATCCGGATCATTTCTTCCGCTGGCTTCACGCCCTCGACCCTTCGGTCACGCCCGATACCTTCCCGCCCCGAGCGCGCTACGGCCATTACCTCTCCCAGCTTCTGGCCGGGCTCGATGAGGGCGCCGACCGCCAGCGGCTCTATATCGTAAACGCCCGCTGCGAGGCGATCGAGGAAACAGCGCGCGGCGTCGAGGTCAGGCTGGACGACGGCAGTTCGCTCGTCGCCCACGCCGCCGTTCTCGCTGTAGGGCACGAAGAGCGGCAGGTGCGCGGGCACGATCTGGCGGTGAGGGCCGGCAGCCAGGCCGACACCCCCATCGATCCTTACGCGCGGGTGCTGGTTCTGGGCTCTGGCCTGAGCATGGTCGATGCCTGGCTGACGCTTGCCGGGCGGCATCATAAAGGCCCCATTCTCGTGGTGTCCCGCCACGGTCGGCTGCCGCGCGAACACGCGCCCTCCACCCCCATTGCTCTCGATGAAGCCGATATTGCCTTCGGCACCTCGATGTCGGCTTTCGTGCGCTGGTTCCGTCGCCTCGTTCGCGATGCCGTCGCGGCGGGCGGGGACTGGCGCGATGCCGTGGATGGGCTGCGGCCCTTCACCCAGAAGATCTGGCAGAGCTGGTCGGTGGCCACGCGCCGGCGGTTCCTGACCCATGTGCGCCCGCTCTGGAACATCCACCGCCATCGCCTGCCGCCCGATCTCTTCGCCCGCCTCCGGGCGGCCGCCGAGAGCAGCCAGTTGACGCTGATCGCCGGCGAATATCTGGGCGTCGAGCGCGAACCCGAGGGCAAGGACGTGGTTGCCACCATCAGGCGGCGCGGACTGACCGAGACCGAGGAGTTGCAGGTTGCCCGCGTCTATGATTGCGGTGGCGTTTCGGTCAATATCTTCCAGAGCTCCAATCCGCTGATCCAGCGCCTCGTCGCCTCGGGGCGGGTTCGGCCCGATCCGCTGAGGATCGGACTGGAGGTTACCTCTGATTGCGCCGTTGTCGATGCTGAGGGCCATGCCAGCCGCAGGATATTCGCTGTCGGCCCGCTGACGCGCAGCCAGTTCTTCGAAATCGAGTCCGTGCCCGAAATCCGCGTGCAGGCAGCCGAACTGGCTCGCCGGCTCGTCCGGCACGTTCCTGCGAGACTATGACGCGCAGGCTGAGGGACCGGGACGTTGTTCCTCCCGCCCGATCGCTGTATGGGTGCGGCCGTTCCCGATTGGCCGCACCATGATTTCGCAGAAAGCCCGCTACGCCTTCCGTGCCCTCATCGCCCTGGCGCGCCGTGGCGAGGGCGAAGCCATCCAGATCGGCGAAATCTCGCGCAGCGAAGGAATCCCGCAGAAATTTCTCGAACAGATTCTGCTCGATCTCAAGCGGGCCGGGCTCGTCATGAGCCGGCGCGGCAAGGATGGCGGCTATATGCTGATCAAGCCGGCCGGTGAAATATTTTTCGGAGAGGTGCTGCGGCTGGTTGACGGTCCTATCGCGCCACTGCCCTGCTTGAGCAAAATCGCCTACCGAAGGTGCGTTGATTGTAAAAGCGAAACAAATTGCGAAGTGCGCAAGGTGTTCGCCCGGGTCGCAGATGCCACCAGAATGGTGCTGGATAACACCTCCATCGCCGATGCGATAAACGGAAATATTGAAGATATTACAATCGATTACAAGAAAATGGCGTAACCGCTTCCACCGCGCGGAAGCCTTCGCCGACCCCCTCCTGGCGCTCAGTTGACAATCTCTACCTACTAGATAGGGTTTTGGTTGTCGATCAAACCAGGAGGGTGACGACAATGAACCTCAAACGCACTTTGGCGCTGACGGCTCTGGCCGGATCGCTACTGCTGGTGGGAGGCGTGACCGCGCACGCCCAGCAGACCCTCATCAACGTTTCCTACGACCCCACCCGCGAGCTTTACCGCGAGTATAACGAGGCCTTTTCGGCCTGGTGGCAGGAGCAGGGCAACGAGCCCGTCACTATCCAGGTGACCCATGGCGGCTCGGGTTCTCAAGCCCGCACGGTTATCGACGGGCTCGACGCCGACGTGGTGACCCTGGCGCTGGAAGCCGATATCAACGCCATCGCCGAACAGTCCGGCAAGATTGCCCCCGACTGGCGCGGCACGCTGGACAACAACAACGCCCCCTACACCTCGACAATCGTTTTCCTTGTCCGCAAGGGCAATCCCAAGAACCTCACCGATTGGGGCGATTTGGTCGCCGATGACGTCGAGGTGATCACCCCCAATCCCAAGACCTCGGGCGGCGCCCGCTGGAACCTGCTGGCTGCATGGGCCTGGGCCGACCGCGAATTTGAAGGCGATGAGGAGCAGATTCGCCAGTTCGTGGGCGACCTCTACCGCAACGTTCCCGTGCTCGACAGCGGCGCGCGCGGTTCGACCACCACCTTCGTCCAGCGCGGCATCGGCGACGTTCTGCTCGCTTGGGAAAACGAGGCCTTCCTCGCCATCGAAGAGCTGGGACCCGACGCCTTCGATATCGTGGTGCCCTCGATCTCGATCCTGGCCGAACCTCCGGTCGCCATCGTCGACGAGGTCGTGGATGCCAAGGGCACGCGCGAGCTGGCCACGGCCTATCTGCAATATCTTTATTCCGACGTCGGCCAGACGCTGGCGGCACAGAACTATTATCGCCCGTCCAATCCCGACCTCGTGACCGACCCGACCCTGCTCGAGCGGTTCCCCGAAGTCGAGCTGGCCAGCATCGACGATTTCGGCGGCTGGGCCGAAGTGCAGCCGGAGTTTTTCGGAGATGGCGGCATCTTCGACCAGATCTACCAGCCGGCGCAGTAGCCTATGAGCGCCATCACCTCCCTTAGGGGCCGGTGGCGATGGAAACATCCGAGCGTCATCCCGGGTTTCGGGCTGACGCTCGGATTCACCATCGTGTATCTGAGCCTCATCGTGCTCATCCCCCTGGCCGGCGTCGGCTGGCGCTCCGCCGCGCTCGGCTGGGATGAGTTCTGGCGCATCGCCACCGACGCCCGCGTCGTAGGCGCCCTGCGCACCAGCTTCTGGACCGCTGGGATCGCCGCCCTCGTCAATGCCGTCTTCGGCGTTCTCGTCGCCTGGGTCCTCGTGCGCTATGATTTCCCCGGCCGCCGCATCGTGGATGCGGCCGTCGATCTGCCCTTCGCCCTGCCCACCGCCGTGGCCGGCATCGCGCTCACCGCGCTTTATGCCCCCAATGGTTGGATCGGGCAGCTCTTCGCCCCCTTGGGCTTCCGCATCGCCTATACCCCGATCGGCATCGTCATCGCGCTGATCTTCATCGGCCTGCCTTTTGTGGTGCGCACAGTGCAGCCGGTGCTCGAGGATTTCGACTCCGAGGTCGAGGAGGCGGCGGCAACCCTGGGCGCAAGCCGCTTCCAGACCATTTTCAGGATCATCCTGCCCGCGCTTTTTCCCGCCATCCTCACCGGGTTCGCGCTGGCCTTCGGGCGGGCGGTGGGCGAATACGGCTCGGTGATCTTCATCGCCGGCAATATCCCCTACGTCTCGGAGATCGCGCCGCTGCTGATCGTCATGCGGCTCGAAGAGTTCAACTATCCGGCCGCCACCGCCATTGGCGCGGTGATGCTGATCTTTGCCTTCATCGTGCTGTTCGCCATCAACCTCATCCAGGCCTGGAGCCGCAGGAGGTATGGCCATGGCGCGTGATCACGGTTTTCGAAGCCCCAAGACGGAGTCTCGCGCCGTCAAATGGTCGGCCATCGCCATTGCCGGCCTGTTCCTGGCGCTGGTTCTCTTCATCCCGCTGGCGGCGGTTTTCATCGAAGCCTTCCGGCTCGGTTGGGGCGCGGCGTGGGAGGCCATCGTCCAGCCCGACGCCCTGGCGGCCATCCGCCTGACGCTGCTGGTTGCCGCCATCGCCGTTCCGCTCAACCTCGTCTTCGGTGTGGCCGCCGCATGGGCCATCGCCAAATATGAGTTCAAGGGCAAGGCGTTCCTTACCACCCTGATCGATCTGCCCTTTTCGGTCTCCCCGGTGATCGCGGGTCTGGTCTATGTGCTGCTGTTCGGCTCGGGCAGCTTTTTGGGCCCGATCTTCAATTCGGCGGGGTTGCAGATCCTCTTTGCGGTCCCCGGCGTGGTCCTTGCCACGATCTTCGTCACCTTCCCCTTCGTCGCCCGCGAGCTGATCCCGCTCATGGAGGACCAGGGGACGGGCGATGAGGAAGCGGCGCTGTCTTTGGGCGCCAATGGCTGGCAGACCTTCTGGCGCGTAACGCTCCCCAATATCAAAAGGGGCCTGCTCTATGGCGTGCTGCTCTGCAACGCCCGCGCCATGGGTGAGTTCGGCGCCGTTTCGGTCGTTTCGGGCCGCCTGCGCGGCGAAACGGTAACGATGCCGCTTCACATCGAAATCCTCTATAACGAATACAATTTCGCCGCCGCGTTTGCAGTGGCGGGACTTCTGGCGCTGCTTGCGCTGGTGACCCTGGTTCTCAAGGCCCTGCTTGAGCGTGTATATGGTCGCGACCATGCGACCGGCGTCCGTTACTGATCGGGAAAGGCATTTATGGAAGTCAAAGTCAAAAACGTGCGCAAGGAATTCGACAAATTCCCGGCCCTGCACGACGTCTCTCTCGACATCCAATCGGGCGAACTGATCGCGCTTTTAGGCCCATCGGGCTCGGGCAAGACGACGCTGCTGCGCCTGATCGCCGGGCTCGATTTCCCCACCGAAGGGGCGATCTATTTCGGCGAGGAGGACGCCTCCAAAAAGAGCGTTCAGGATCGCAATGTGGGGTTCGTCTTCCAGCATTACGCGCTGTTCCGGCACATGACCGTTCTCGAAAATGTCGGCTTCGGTCTCAAAGTCCGCACCGGCAAGGATAAGTGGGCCAAAAAGGATATCGAGGCCCGCGCGCGCGAATTGCTCGAATTCGTCCAGCTCAAGGGGTTCGAGAAGCGCTATCCCAACCAGCTTTCGGGCGGTCAGCGTCAGCGCGTGGCCCTGGCCCGTGCGCTGGCCATCGAGCCCAAGGTGCTGCTGCTCGACGAGCCGTTCGGCGCGCTCGACGCCCAGGTGCGCAAGGAATTGCGCCGCTGGCTGCGCGAGGTCCACGATTCCACCGGTCACACCACGGTGTTCGTGACCCACGATCAGGAAGAGGCGCTCGAACTCGCCGACCGCGTCGTGGTGATGAGCCAGGGGCGGATCGAACAGGTGGGCGAGCCCGACGAGGTTTACGACACCCCCAATTCGGCGGCCGTCTATTCCTTCATCGGGGAATCCTCGCGCCTGCCCGTCAGCATCGAGCACGGCCAGCTCTATTTCGCCGACCGTCCGCTCGGGCTCGATTCCAAGGGCGTCGCCGACGGCAATGGCGAATTGTTCTTCCGTCCGCACGACGTCGATGTCGTCGAAGGCGGCGAGACGGCCATCGTGGGCACGGTCGCAACCAGCCGCCGCACGGCCGGCGTTCGCCAGGTCGAACTCGAAGTGGGAGGCGCCAAGGAAAAGGTCGAGATCGAAATCCCCGTCGATCACCCGGCAACCACCAAATCGCGCATCGCCTTCAAGCCCAAGCGCTGGAGCGTATTTCCAGCCTGAGGTTTAGTGCGCGCCGCTGCGCCATTCCAGGAGCGATTTCAGCACGATTGTCACCACCGCGAGCAGCGCCAGAAGCGTTGCCGCGGCAAAGGCGCCGGTGATGTTGAAATCGTTGAAGAGTTGGGAAATCTGCAAGGGCAGGGTGTTGGTCTGCCCCCGGATCGAGCCTGAAACCACCGATACGGCTCCAAATTCCCCCATCACCCGCGCATTGGTGAGGATCGCGCCATAGAGCAGCGCCCAGCGGATGTTGGGCAGCGTCACATGCATGAACATCTGCCGCCCGTTCGCCCCCAGCGACAGCGCGGCCTCTTCATCCTCGGTGCCCTGCTGGGCCATGAGCGGGATCAGCTCGCGCGCCACGAACGGGGCGGTGACGAAGAGGCTGACGAGGAAGATCGCGAACACGGTGAACATGATCGGCATACCCGCCGCCTGCAGCGAGGGACCGAGCAGCCCTTGCCCGCCATAGAGAAACAGATAGGCGACGCCGGCGACGATCGGGCTGATGGAAAACGGCAGCTCGATGATGGTGACCAGAAGCTGGCGCCCCACGAACCGGTGCCGCGTCACCAGCCAGGCGACCGCGATGCCGAAGACGATGTTGATGGGCACGACCACCAGCGCGGCCAGCACCGTCAGCCACACCGCATGCAGCGTATTGGGCTCGAATATATTGCCGATATAGGCGCCAAGGCCCTCACGGAAAGCAAAGGCAAAGATCAGGGCGAGCGGCACGACCAGCGTCAGCGCGGCGAGCCCGAAGGCCAACCCGATTAGCACGGTTTCGGCACGGGAAGGGCGGCGGGCGCTCATCGGCTTTTCTCCGCATAGCGCAATTGCCAGCCTTGCAGGAGGTTGGTCGAGAGCATGGTGACGAAGGACACGACCAGCAGAACCGTGGCGAGCGCGGCGGCGGCGGGGTAATTGTATTCATCGAGCCGGATGACGATCAGCAGCGAAACGATCTCGGTCATTCCGGGAATATTGCCGGCGATGAACACCACCGCCCCGTATTCCCCCAGTGAGCGCGCGAAGGACAGCACGCATCCGGTGAGAAAGGCCGGCAGGATGGCAGGCCACACGACGCGGGTAAAAACCTGGAAGTCCGATGCCCCAAGACTGCGTGCAGCTTCCTCGAATTCGGGTTCGAGCTGTTCGAGCACCGGCTGGATGGCGCGCACGACGAAGGGAATGGAGGTGAACGTCATGGCGACGATGATGCCGATCTGGGTGTAGTTGACGTATAATCCCAGCGGCTCCAGCACCGCGCCATACCACCCGTCGGGGGAAAACAGCGTCACCAGCGTCAGGCCCGCCACGGCGGTCGGCAACGCGAAGGGCAAATCGACCAGTGCATCGAGCGCCTTGCGGCCGGCAAAGCGATATCGGACGATCACCCAGGCCAGCAACAGCCCCAGCCCGGCATTGATCACCGTCGCCAGGGCCGCCGACGATATCGTGATCCAATAGGCCGAAAGCGCCCGCTGCGAGGTCGTGATGCGGATAAATTCGTCGAACCCCAGGCTCGCCGATTTGAACAGCATGGCGGCGATCGGCAGGGCGATGATGATCGTCGCATAGGTGAGCGCAATACCCAGCGACAGCCCGAAGCCCGGCAATATGGATCTGCGATAAAGGCGCGCTGCTATGGCCAAGGGTGCCCTCAAATGCTTGCGGCGGCATGGGGTTTCCCCCACGCCGCACGATGGTGATTGGTCGGTCAGTCGTTATTGATTGACGAAAACCTGGTCGAGCAGCCCACCCTCGGCGAAGTGCTCTTCAGAGACCCGATCCCAGCCGCCGAATTCCTCTTCGATGGTCACCAGCCGCAATTCGGGGAAGGTGTCGGCGTATTCGGCGGCCACCGCTTCGTCGTGAACGCGGTTGAAATTCTGCGCCAGAATTTCCTGGCCCTGGGTCGAATAGAGGAATTCGATATAGGCTTGGGCGATATCGGCCGATCCGCGCGCCTCGGCCACCCGGTCGACGACCGCCACGGGGAATTCAGCCAGAACGCTGACGCTGGGCACCACAACCTCGAATTGGTCGGCGCCGAGCTGGTTGACGATGGCGAGAGCCTCGGCCTCGAAAGTGATCAGCGCATCGCCCAGCCGCCGCTCGACAAAGGCCGTCGTCGCGCCGCGCCCGCCGGTTTCGAACACGGGCACATTGCCGAAGAAGGTGGTGAGAAATTCGCCGACCTGCGCTTCATCATCGCCAAACGCTTCATTGGCATAGGCACGGGCCGCCAGATAGGTGTATCGCCCGTTCCCCGAGGTTTTGGGATTGGGAAAGATCACCTGCACGTCATCGCGCACCAGATCGTCCCAATCCTCGATCCCCTTGGGGTTGCCGGCGCGCACCAGAAAGGCCGGGGGCGAATAATAGGGCGATGCGTTGTTGGGAAATTCGCTCTGCCAATCTTCCGAAACGAACCCGTTCTGGGCCAGAACGTCGACGTCGGTCACCTGGTTGAACGTGACGAAATCGGCCTGCAACCCCTCCAGAATGGCGCGGGCCTGGGTGGACGAGCCGGCATGGGACTGGTTGATGGTGAGCGTCGTTCCCGTCTGCTCGGCGTAATAGGGAATGAAGGCTTCGTTGACCGCTGCGTAGAGTTCGCGGGCGATATCGTAGGAAACGTTCAAAATATCGGTCGGCTGCGCCGCCGTCGGCGTCGCGGTGGCGGCCAATGCCAGCGCCAGAATGAGTTTTTTCACCAATGCCTCCATGGCTTGCAATTGATGCCAGTGTAGGGATCGGCCTTTGCGCGGGCGATGCGCGCTTGCGGATGCATGCCCCAAAATAGCGCCCGCCGGTGGCATGGATTTCTTCTGGTGCCGGAAGAACGGGAATCCCTCTCAATCGGGCGCGTCGAGAACCGGCCCGAGGGGGGAATAGTTGAACAGTTCGAGCCGCATGGTCCCCGAACCGGCAGGGCGCTCGGCAAGGATGGTGAGGCTTGCCGGACCTACCGGGATGATCCGCTTGGGCGGCAGATCGATCAGGCTTTCCAGTAGCGCCCGGATCACCCCGCCGTGGCAGACGACAAGCAACCGCTCGCTGGTCTGTAGCGCCTCGGCCACGCACTCGGTCGTGCGCGCGACGAAATCGGACCATTTTTCGCCATTGGGAGGTGTGTGCGTGCCGGCCCGCCACCCCTGATAGGCGGCGCTCTCCTGCGTTCGGATGTCCTCGATGGCGCGTCCGGTCCAATCGCCGACATTGATTTCGCGCAGCTCGGTGCGGCACTCGGCATCGGCAATGCCCAATAGCCCGGCCGTGTCATGCGCGCGTTCGAGGTCCGAGCAGATCGTCCGGTCGGGCAAAAGTCCCTCGATCACCGGCTTCAGCGCCTCGGCCTGGCTGCGGCCCTTGGGCGAGAGAGCGATATCGGCCTGTCCTTGCAAGCGGCGATCCGCGTTCCATTCCGATTCTCCATGCCGCACGATCATCAGCCGCTTCATGCCATAATCTCCCCTTGGGGCGTAAAGAGCGCCGCCGGTGTCTCCGGCAGCGTGAAATAAACAGTGTCGCCGGGGGCAAATTTCGGCGCCGTGTCGACAACGGCGGTAAGCCGCATTTCGCCCCGCGTGCCGGTCACCATCACCCGCCCGGCGACCGGGCTGGCCTCGGCAAAATCGAGCGCCAGGGTGCGCGGACCTTCGGTGGAGGCAATGCCGAGCGTTTCGGGCCTGAACATCGCCTGCGCGGGGCCGGAAAGGGAGAAGGTGGCGGGCAGAACAGTGCCGGCGAAGGAAATGCCGCCCTCGGCGGGCGTCACCGGGATCAGATTGGCTGGCGGCGTGCCCACGAATGTCGCAACGAACGCGGTTTTGGGGTTGGCCACCAATTCCTCGGGCGTGCCGAACTGCTCGACCTCTCCATCTTTCAGCACCGCCACATGGGTCGCCATGGTCATGGCTTCCACCTGATCGTGGGTCACATAGATCGATGTCGCCCCCGTCGCGCGATGCACGCGCAGCAATTCGGTGCGCATCTCCACCCGCAGCTTGGCGTCGAGATTGGAAAGCGGTTCGTCGAACAGCAAAATCCCCGGCTTGGGCGCGATCATGCGCGCGATCGCCACGCGCTGTTGCTGTCCGCCCGAAATTTCGTTGGGGTAACGTGCCGCCAGCTTTTCGATGCCCAGCAGCGTGAGCACTTCGGCAACCCGCGCCTTGCGTTCGGGGGCGGGCAGTTTGGAGACCTTGAGTGGCCATTCCACATTTCCCGCTACCGTCATATGCGGCCAGAGCGCGTAGGATTGGAACACCAGCCCCGTATCGCGTTCGGCCGGTTCGATGGTCCAGTTTTTCTCGCCATCCGAAACCGTATTGCCCTCGAAGGTGATGGTGCCGGCGGTAGGTGTTTCAAGCCCCGCCAGCATGCGCAGCATTGTCGATTTTCCACAGCCGGACGGCCCGACGAGCACGAGAAACGAGCCCTTTGGTACCGAGAGACTTATCGATTTCACGGCATCGAAATCGCCGAAACTCTTGGTGAGGTTTGAGATTGCAATCATGGCGGGGCCTAGTTCTTGAGCCAGGGCTGCGACTTGGCCTGCAGGCGATTGGCCAGCAGCGTCGCGGCGATGGAGATGATGAGGATAACGACGGTGATCGCGTTGGCGAACTGGGTGAACCCTTCGGACGCATAGCGATAGGCGAGCACCGAAAGCACCGGCGTGGTGGGCGTGAACAACAGGACGACGAGCGAAAGGTCGCGCATGATTTTAACGAAGATGATCAGCGCCCCCGCCGCCAACCCCCGGCTGGCCAAGGGCACGGTGATGGCGGTCATGCGCCGGAAGAACCCGGCTCCCGTGAGCCTCGCGCTTTCGTCAAGATCGCCCGAAACCTGCTGGATCACCGCGCGGCCCGTCTGCACCGAAAACGGCACCAGATACGCGGTGCCGGCGATCACCAGCAGGGCGAATGTTCCATAGAGCGCCGGGAATGGCCCGATGGGCGCACCGAACAGCGCGATATAGGCCGCGCCGAACGCGATGCCGGGCACCAGAAGCGGCAGGAAGGACAATTGGTTGATGGTTCCCGCGAGGAACCCCTTGCGATAGCGGGCAAGGGTGAAGGCGATCATCAGCCCGAGCACCGATCCGGTCACCGCGACGACGACACCCAGTGCAAGCGTAGTGGTGGTCGCCGAAACGATGAAGGGGTTGTGGACCACGCCCGCCTGTCCCTGCGCGATAGACGGTGTCGAAACACCCATCCAGTAATGCAGCGACCAGTTGGAAAACAGCGCCGACGAACTGGGAGCCAGCGAGGACGCGATGAGGATCACCACCGGCACGATCGTGGTCAAAAGGCAAATGACCGCGGCGGCTGCAAACAGCGGATATTTCGCCCCGCCGAGCGTAAACCGCTTGGCGCGACCGCCCTTGCCGGTGATGGTTGCAAACGAGCGGCGGCCCGAAATGATCTTGTTGCCGAACCAGAGGAAAAACGCAGATACCGCGATCAAAAGGATGGCGATGACATAGCCGCGCGCCGTCTGGCCGATCTCGATCATCCCAAATAACCGCGTCGCCATGGTCTGCATGCGGACCGGCAGGCCGAGGAGCGCCGGGGCCGCGAAATTGGAGACCGCGCCCGCAAAGGTCAGCGACGCACCCGAAACGATGGCCGGCAGCGCCACGGGCAGGATGATGCCCATGAAAATCCTGCCACGCTTTGCCCCGGTCATCTGCGCGGCTTCCACGAGATCTGAATTGATCGTCGCGAGCGCTGCCGCGATCACTGTGAAGGCCAGGGAATAATAATGGGCGGTGAGCACGATAAGCGTGGGCACCATGCCCCAGCTCAGCCAATCGGGTATCGAAAGCCCCAGTCCTTCCAGAAAGCCGGTCTGCCCACCGACGCGCCCGTTACGAAACAGCGATCCCCAGGCGAGCGCCGTTGCAAAGCTCGGGATCATGAACGGCAGCGTCGCCAGAAGCCCGATGGTGCGGCGGAAGGGGATGTCGGTCATCACCACCAGCCAGGCCAGAAACCCGCCGATCAAAACGCAACCCGTCGCGACCCCGAAGCCCAGGATCATCGTATTGCCCAGTGGCACCCAGAGCAGGTTCCGCGAAAGCGGGCTGATGACGACATCGCTCCACGCCGTGATGGTTCCCGGCAGCAGCGTTTCGATGAGGATGCGCAGCAGCGGCCCGGCGATCAGGATGCCGACGGCGGCGAGAACGCAAAGCTTGAGCACAAGCCCTTGAGGGACCGCAAGGCGTCGGCGGGGGGTGGTGGTTGCAATGGCCATGAATTTCGTCCGGAGAGCCAGAAAAACCCCGGCGACCAGCGGCCGCCGGGAGGATGCGGAGATTATTGCAGCATCAAGATGAGATCTGCGATCTCCTGGCGGATCTCGGCGGTTGCCGTCGGATCGATGCTCCAGGCGATGAAGTCTTCGAGCGGCACGGCATCGGGATGGCTCACGATGTCGGTGCGGGTGGCGTAATCGCCGGCCACGTAGAACGGGGCAAAGCCCTCGCCGCCGGTCTCGCTGTCGTCACCCATCAGGAAATCGATGGCGAGACGCGCCGCAGCCGGATGCTCGGTGTTTGTGGACAGCGCAAGCAGGGCGGGGAAGATGATGCCGTTGGACGGCGCAACTTCATTGGCGACCTGGAGGGCCCAACCTTCGTCCTCATTGTCGCGGCGATCGGAATAGGAGGTGAAGCCGATGGGCGGATTGGGCTGGCCGACGGAACCGATGGCGGCGTTGACGTCATCGGTCGAGGACACCAGCACGACATCATTGGCGAAAAGATCGGCGATGAACTGCATGCCGGCATTTTCATTGCCCGCATCGAGTTCGATCGGGGCGCCGAATTCGGCTTCGTAGGCCTGGGCCATTTCGTCCGAACGCAGGACGATTTCGACCATCAGATCGAGATAATCGCCGCGCTGCAGCGGATCGACCATGATCACGCGGCCGGTCCAATCCTCGGTGGTCAAATCCCAGAGATTGTCGACCGGGGCGCCATCGGGGTGGGTTTCTTCATTATACATCAGCACCTTGGTGGAAAGACGCTGGGAGAGCAGGGGGCTCTTGAATTCGTCTTCGAGCAGGTCCGCGACGCGCGGCGGCACATAGCCTTCGATCAGCCCGGCTTCCAGCAGCTCGGTCAGAACGACCGGTGCATCGGAGATGTAGACGACGTCAGCCGAAGCGATGCCGGCCTGAGCTTCAGCCTGAAGGCGCGCGATCTGCTCGGTCGAGCTTGCGTCATACCCGACCATGTCGATGCCGGGATAAGCGGCTTCAAACGCTGCTTCCACGGCAGCGATGCGGCTGGTGAAGGAATAAACGGTAACTGTGCCTTCTTCCTGAGCGAGCGGAAGAAGCTCCTCGGCCGTCATGGCGTCGAGGTCCTGGGCAAAGGCGGGAGCGGCCAGAAAACCCGCCAGGGCAGTCGTGGCCAGAAGAGACTTAAGGGTCATTGCGAAAAATCCTCCAATGGGTGGAGCCAGTCAGCGCTGGCTCGCGTTAATGCACATGAGTTTGCAACAACGGTGTGACATGCAAGTTAGCTTGCAGAATTGTTGCGCGTCATATCGGCGGCCCTCCTTGCCGCCGTATTCAGCCCCTATCGGGACTCGAATTCGTTGATCAGTTCTCCCAGCGTTTCCAGTCGCTCCAGCGCCTTGGCCTGATCCTTCTGCGCCATGGTCAAAACCAGCGCATTGGTGATCGCCATCGGTACGGTCAGTGTCTGGAAACTGTCGTTGGACCCCGAGCGTGGAGCGGACAACAGCATTTCGGGCGCTGGGGTCAGCGCCGGGCCCAGCGAACCCGAAATGGCGATCGACATCGCCCCCACCGCCCGCGCACGTTCGACCAGCGCCGCATAATGGCGGGGCTGCCGCCGGAACGCGAAGGCGACGAGCGCATCCTCGTCGCCCATGCGCAGCACCTGCTCGGCAAGGTCGCGGCTGTCGCCTGAGAGGATTTCCACATCCAGCCCCATGCGCAGCAACCGCTTTTCGAGCATTACTCCGAGCGTCACCGCATTGCCGCGCGCAAAGATGAACACCCGCCGTGCCCGGATCAGCACTTCGGCTGCCTGCGCGATCCGCTGTGCATCGACATAGCGCGGCAGATTGCCCAGCGCCTCGATCTCGCGCGCGATCAACTCGGAGAGCAAATCCCCGCCCTGCGCCGCCTCCAGCGTATTGCGGACCCGCAGCGCCGGATCGGTCTTGACGATGAATTCGTCCCGGATCGCATCGCGAAACCCGGCATAACTCTCGAACCCGAGCTTTTTGGCCAGCCGCGATGCGGTGGCTTCATGCACCCCGATTCGCTGTGCTAGGCTTGATGCCGTGCCCAGCGCCACGTCGCGCGGCTTGGCGATGATCTCGCGCACCAGCTTGTGCTCCGCCGGTGTGAGATTTTCGGCCACCGATTGGACGCGTTCGAGAATGGACATGGTTCCTCCTGTCCGTTCTCATATTGTAGTGCATGTGGATTTGCAAGAATTATAATTTATGCAAGCTAACTTGCATTTTGGTTCTTTTCACACCGCACCCACCCTGCCCACCAACCGCCGCCAATCCCGCGCATATCTGGCCAGCGCCCCGACGTCAGCCGGCCCAGCGGCCACCGCTTCATACCCTCCGCCGGGCTTTGCCCCGGCACCCACCGCCAGCAACGCGGCCCCGATGCTCGTGCCGGTCGCGTTTCGTCCATCGGCCAGCACTGTCCGTTCCGTCGCCGCGCCCAGCATCGTCAGATAATCCCGGTTCCGCGCGAACGGCCCCTCGACGATGATTTCCCCTTCCGCTCCGGTCAGCGCCAGGCATTCGGCCGTCATCAGCGCCAGATAGAACGAGATCACGGCATGCCGCGTCCCCGCATCCGCCGCCTCGACCCCGCCGGTCCACTGCGCTTCCCGGCCGGGAAACGGCCCCGATCCCCGCTGCACGGTCGGCAGCAACATCAGCCCCTTTTCCAGCACCGCCGCTATCGTTTCCGGATCGCTGGGCTCGGTCCCGTCCCCCGTCAGCGTCGAATATTCCCGCCCGCCCATGAACCGCGCGGAGGGTACGGTGCGCCCCAGCGCGTCGATATTGGCAAGGCAATCGCGCTCAGCGTCCAGCGTCTCGATCCTGCCGCCGGGCGAAGCGACCACCACCCATGTTCCGGTCGAGACCACCGAAAACGGTGGCGTCCGCTCCAGCACATGGGGAAGGAGGGAGGCGTTTGAATCGTGAATGCCACAATGAACGGGCGTGCCCGCCGCCAGCCCCGTGCGCGCGACCACATCGGAGCATACCGCCCCCAGCGCATCGAACGCCGACCGGATCGGTGGCAGCCTCTCGCCTATCCCCATCGCCTCGACCAGCGATGAAAACGCGCCCCGCTTGAAATCCCAAAGCCCCGTATGGCACCCCAGCGATGTCAATTCCGACGCGGCCACGCCGGTCAGCCGCCAGGCCCAATATTGCGGGTAGGTGAGTATCGTCCGCGTCCGCGCGAATTCGTCCGGCCAGCGGCGTTTCAGCCAATAAAGCTGCGCCCCGAGGTTAAGCCCCATGGCGAGCTTGGGCGTCAGCGTTACCGAAAAGGGTGGGCAGAGCGCGTCATACTCTTCCCGCACGGCGTCCGGCCCGTCGCATTCATAGTCGAGCACCGGCAGCACCAGCTCGCCCGCCGCATCGACCAGCGCGGCCGTCGCGCCATGCGTGGTGATCGAAAGCGCATCGATCCGATGCTCCCGGTTGAGTTCCTCCATCGCCCCGAGCAGGAATTCCCAGATGCCTTCGATATCGAAATGGGGGTAGGGCGGTCCGTCCAGCACCCGATTGGGCCGCGTCCGCACCGCCATTTCGGCCATTGTGCCGGTATCGACCACGGCGAATTTGGCGTTGGTCTTGCCGATGTCGATGACACCGACATGTTTCATCGGCGCGCCAGCCGGGTCTGGATGCGGCCAATGATGATCGGCATGGCGATGACGGTGATCAGCATCGCCCCGATGACGATCGACATCACGATCCCCGGCACGTTGAGCAGCCCCAGCCCGAAGGTCACAAGCCCCATCACGCACGCCGCGATCACCACGCCCAATATGCTGCCCGATCCTCCAAGGATCGAAACCCCGCCCAGAACCACGATGGTCACCACCTCGAGTTCCCACGCCTGGGCGATCGAAGGCCGGGTGGACCCGAGGCGCGAGGTCAGAAGGATCGCCGCCATCCCCGACATCACCCCAGTCAAAAGAAACAGGATGAATTTGATCCGCCGCACCCTGATGCCGGAAAACTGCGCCGCCATCGGATTGTTGCCGATGGCAAACACCGAGCGCCCGAAGCTCGTCCTATGCAGCAGCACGCTGAACAGCACCGCCATCACCAGAAACAGCACAAGCTCGAACGAGATCACCCAATAGACATAGCCCTGCCCGAAATAGGAAAAGCCGGGCGGATATCCTGTGAACGCCTGATCCCCGAGCACGATATAGGAGATGCCTCGGAAGAGACTCATCGTTCCGATGGTGACGACGATGGATGGCAGCTTCAGCCCCGCCACCAGTGCCCCATTGACCGCCCCGCACAGCAATCCCGTGCCCAGCCCGATGGCGATCAGCAGCGGCACGTCCGCCCCCATCTGCGCCGCCGCGCCCATGGCGGTCGAGGCGAGCGCGAGAATGCCGGCCACCGAGAGGTCGATTTCGCCCGAAATGATCACCATCGCCATGGCCAAGGCAATGATGGCGCGTTCGGTGAAATTGAACGTCGCGTCCGAAATGCTCCAGGGCGTGAGGAAATAGGGTGTCGCGAAACTGTTGAAAATGAACACCGCGACCGCCACGAGCAGCAGCAGGAATTCCCAGCTCTTGAGCGCCCCCATCCAGCGGTTTTCCAGCCGGTCGGGAATGGCGCGCGGATTGGCGGTCGTCATGGGTTTACTTCCGCTTTTTTGAGGATGATCCGCCCCTTCTTGCGCTCGGCGCGGGCGTTGAAGATCACCGCGATGACGATAACCGCCCCAGAGATCGCCATCTGCGCAAAGGGCGAAATGTTGATCACCGGCAGTGCGTTGGCAACGATCCCCAAGAACAACGCCCCCAGCACCGCCCCCACTGCCGTACCGATGCCTCCGGCAATGGAAATCCCCCCGATAACGCAGGCGGCGATGACGTTGAGTTCGAACCCGCTGGCGATCTCGGTATAGGCCACCGAATAGCGCGCCACCCACAGATACCCGGCAAGCCCGGCCACCATGCCTGAAATCATGAAGGCAAAGAACTGCGTCCGCCCCACGTCGATCCCCGCATACACCGAGGCTGTGGGATTGACCCCCACCGCGTAGATGTTGCGCCCCAGCTTCGTCCGGCTCATCAGCACTATAAAGGCGCAGATCATGATGATCGCGAACCAGGAAAATCCGGGTAGTCCGAGGAAGGTCATGCGCGGCAGTGCTTTGAACGCGTCGGTCATTTGGTGTGCGTTGACCCATTGCCCCTGCGAAAGCAGGAAGATCGAGCCGCGGAATATGGTCATCGTCCCCAGCGTCACGACGATCGAGGGGATGCCCAGCTTCCACACCAGCGCCCCGTTGAACGCCCCGAACGCCGCTCCGCAGCCAATGGCGGCAACGATCAGCAGCGGCACCGGCAGGCCGGGAAAAGCCGCGTTGAGCAGCGCCACGATCATTCCACACAGCGCCAGATTGGCGGCGATGGAAAGGTCGATGCAGCGGGTGAGGATCACCACCATCTGCCCCAAAGCGAGGATGAACAGGATCGCCGTGTCGTCGAACACCCGCGCCAGATTGCGCGGCGCGATAAAGGGTGGGTAGCGCAGCGTGATCAACCCGATCAGCACCACGATAGCGCCCAAAAGAATGAATTCGCGATGTTTCGATAGCGCCGCCATATTCAGTGCTCCTCGATCCCCGCCGCGCGGCGCACCAGCGTTTCCGCATCGAGCGAGGCGCGCTCGAATTCGCCGGCGATCAACCCCTCGCGCATGACGATCACCCGGTCGGACATGCCCATGATTTCGGGCAGCTCGGAGGAAACCATGATGACGGACAGCCCTTCGGCCGCCAATTCGCTCATGAACGCATGCACGGCGGCTTTCGAGCCGATATCGATGCCCTTGGTGGGTTCGTCCAGGATGATCACCTTGGGGCGGGTCGCCAGCCATTTGGCGATCACCACCTTCTGCTGATTGCCGCCCGAAAGCGTCCCCACTTCCTGGCTCAGCGACGCGGCGCGCAGATCTAGGCGTTCCGAATATTGCCGCGCCAGCGCAAATTCGCGCGCCATGTCGAGAAAGCCCGCCCGCGAGGTTTTCTTCAGCGACGGCAGCGAAACGTTTTGCACGATCGGCAAGCCTGTCACCGCGCCCTGCCGCCCGCGTTCCTCGGGAACATAGACGATGCCCTTTTCAATGGCGTCGGCCTCCGAGCGTGCCAGCGCCGGCTTGCCCTCCAGCGTCACCGTCCCCTTGGAAACGCGCGTCGCCCCGAACAGCGCCTGCATCAGTTCCGAACGCCCGGCGCCCACCAGCCCGTAAAACCCAAGTATCTCTCCGTGCCGCAACGAAAAGCTTATGGAATCGAATTCGGTGGGGTGCGACAGACCTTCAACCTCGAGCACCGGCTCCCCGATCGTCACATCCTGCTTGGGAAACGCCTGATCCACCGAGCGGCCCACCATCATGCGCACCAATTCGCGCTGATCGGTCTCCTCCATCCGCCCCGCGCCGATCATCTTGCCGTCGCGAAACACCGTATAGCGGTCGGCGATCCTGAAAATTTCATCGAATTTATGCGAGATGAAAAGGATTGCCTTGCCGTCCTGTTTGAGCAGGTCGATCAGGACGAACAGCTCCTCGATTTCCTTGTGCGACAGCGCGGCGGTCGGCTCGTCCATGATGACGATCTGCGCCTCGATCGACATGGCCCGCGCCACGGCCACCAGATGCTTGTTGGCAATGGAAAGGTCTTTCAGCCGCGCCTTCGGATCGATCGGCGCGCCCATGGATTTCAAAATGTCGGCGGCCTCGGCGCGCAGCGTTTTCCAGTCGACCAGCCCCAACCGCGTGCGCGGCGCGTGACCGAGAAAAATGTTCTCGGCCACCGAAAGCTCGTCGAACAGCACGGTCTCCTGATGGATCGCCGTGATGCCATGTTCGAGCGCGGAATGCGCGGAAGCAAAATGCACCTTCTGGCCGTGGAGCACGATCTCCCCGGCATCGGGTTGGTAGATGCCGGTCAGGATCTTGACCAGCGTCGATTTCCCCGCCCCGTTTTCCCCCACCAAAGCGGTGACCTGGCCCGGATAGAGCTCAAGCGAAATGTCCTCGAGCGCTTTGACGCCCGGAAAGCTTTTCGAAATGCCGGTCATTGTCAGCATCGCAATTGCCTCCGCGCCGAGCGGGGCAAATTGAGGAGCGGCGGTCATCGTCGCAAAGCCTCGCCATTTGGGAAGAGGGGCGCTGCCCGGCGGTTGTTCGCCGGACAGCGTTGCTTACGAGCGGACGATCAGAAGATGTCCTTGAACTCGTCGATATTGCTGGCATCGTAGATGAACGGCTCGGACATGCCCGCTTCGAGATTGTCGTCGAGCGTGATTTCGCCGACCCGACCGATCGAGATGGTCGAACCCGGCTCGGCCGTCGCGTTTCCGCTCGCCAATTCATTGGCGATGTAAGCGGCCGAATAGCCCAGGTCGACGGGGTTCCAGATAGCAAATTCCGTCGTCGCGCCGGATTCGATAGCCCCGGCCATTTCCGACGGCAATCCCAGCCCGGTTACATGCACCTGACCGATCATCCCGGCGTCTTCCACGGCGCGCGAGGCGGCGAGAATACCCACGGTTGTCGGCGCCACGATCACCTTGACGTTGGGCATCGATTGCAAAATGCCCTGCGCCTCGCGATAGGATTTGTCGGCCAGATCGTCGCCATAGACGGTGGTGACCAGATTGAGCCCCGGGAAGTCGCCCATCTGCGCTTCCATCTCCTCGATCCAGATGTTCTGGTTGGTTGAGGTTGTCGTCGCCGAAAGAATGGCGAAATCGCTCTCGCCCTCGGGCATGTGCGCCTCGACCAGCTGGAGATTCATCCGCCCGATCAATTCGTTGGACGAAGGATTGAGATGCATCTGCCGCCCTTCGGGCGCAACGCCCGAATCCCAGGAGATGACCGTGATCCCGCGTTCCATGGCGCGCTGCAGCGCCGGCACCACGGCATCGGGGTCATTGGCCGAAATGGCAATGGCATCCACATTCTGGGCGATCAGCGTGTTGATCACCTCGATCTGGCCTTCGGCGGTGGTCGAGGTGGGGCCGGTATAGATGATTTCGACGTCCCCGATTTCCTCGGCCGCTTCCTCGGCGCCGCGTGCGGCGGCTTCGAAAAAGCCGTTGCCGAGCGATTTGGCGACCAGCGCGATGCGCGTCTGGGCCTGTGCCGGCATGGCGACCGCCATCATGGCGGCGGCCATCGCCGTCGTTGCAAGAAGTGTTTTAACCAAGCTCATGAAATCCTCCCTCGAGCCTTATGGTTGATTTTCTCAACGTGGGCCGCCGCTCCTCAGGCGACCGACGAAGCTTCCTCCGTAGCTGACCGCTCCCCGGCATCGGCGATGATGAGTTTGATGCCGTGATCCTCGAGCATCTGGCGATCCTGATCGCTAATGCCGCGGTCCGTGATGATTGTCGAAATCCTTTCGAGCGGGCACAGGATCAGGCTCGAGCGCTGCCGGAACTTGGTGGAATCGGCCAGCACCACCAATTCGTCGGCCTGCCCGATCAGCTTCATCTCCGCCTGTATCAGCAGCGGATCGGCCTCGGTCAGCCCGTGCCGTCCCAGGCCCTGCGCGCCCATGAACATGCGCTTGGCATAAAAATGCCGCGTCACATCGCTTTCGAAGGGCGAAAGGATGATGTTCTGCTCGCGATAGATCGTGCCCCCCGGCACCACCACCGAATTCTTCGAATGGCCCAGCAGATGGCTGGCGATGGGGAAGGAATTGGTCAGAACCTGCATCCGCCGCGCGATCAGGTGGAATACCATCTGGTAGGTGGTCGTCCCGCCATTGATGATGATCGAATCCCCATCCGCGCAAAGATCGACCGCCGCCTTGGCGATGGCGCGTTTCAGATGTGCGTTGATCGATTCATTGACCGAGAACGGCCGCCCCACCAGCCCCGCCTGCGTCGGCGGATTGAGCGCTTCGGCTCCTCCGCGCACGCGCCTGAGCTTGCCCTGCACATGCAGCGCCGCGATGTCGCGCCTGATGGTCGCCTCGGAGGTGTCGGTCAGATCGACGAGTTCGCCCACGGTCGCAACCGGCTGCGCCTGCACGGCGGACAGAATGACCTTGTGGCGTTCGCGTTCGTGCATGTCCGGCACTCCTCCCTTAGTCGTATGCCATCATCAAAAACGATCACTGTCAATCATCATATTGCATTGGTGATTGATTATGATCGTTTCTGATTGACTTTGCTTCTCGGCCATGTGGATATGAGGCCAAAAGACCAAGCCGGTTTCTGGGGAGGAACACCATGACCGCTTCCGCCGCGTCCGCGCGCATCGCCAATCTGTGGGATGATGCCAAAGCCGCTCCGATGACCGAGCCCGAGCGCTTGGTCTATCGCTCCAACCTTCTGGGTTCGGACAAGCGCGTCACCAATTACGGCGGCGGCAACACGTCCTCGAAAATCTTCGAAACCGATCCGCTGACCGGTGAAAAAGTGGAAGTGCTCTGGGTGAAGGGCTCGGGCGGCGATGTCGGCACCATCAAGCTCGATGGCTTTTCCACCCTCTATATGGACAAGCTCCGGGCGCTGAAGGGCCTCTATCGCGGGCTCGAACATGAAGACGAGATGGTCGGTTATCTCCCCCACGCCACCTTCAACCTCAACCCGCGCGCCGCCTCGATCGACACCCCTTTGCACGCCTATGTGCCCAAACCCTTCGTCGATCATATGCACCCCGACGCCATCATTGCCATCGCCGCGTCCGCCGATTCCAGGGCGTTGACGGCGGAGATTTTCGGCGACGAGATCGGCTGGCTCCCCTGGAAGCGCCCCGGCTTCGAGCTTGGCCTGTGGCTCGAAAAATTCTGCCTCGAAAACCCGGACGCCAAGGGCGTCATCCTCGAATCCCACGGCCTGTTCACCTGGGGCGATACGCCCAGGGCGTGCTACGAACAAACCATCGCCACCATCAACAAGGCCATCGATTGGCTGGACGCCAAAACCGCTTCCGTCCCGGCCTTCGGCGGCGAAAAAATCTCTTCGCTCCCCGCAGATGAACGCCGCGCCATCGCCGCCCGCCTCATGCCCGCCATCCGTGGCATGATCTCGGCCGACAGCCATAAGGTCGGCCATTTCGACGATGGCGATGCCGTGCTGGCCTTCGTCAACTCAGCCGATCTCGAACCGCTCGCCGCGCTCGGCACCTCGTGCCCCGATCATTTCCTGCGCACCAAGATCCGCCCGCTGGTGATCGGGTTTGACCCCGCCAATTCCGATATCGATGCTGTCCTTGCCGATCTTCCGGCCGCGCTCGAAGCTTACCGCGCCGATTACGCCGCCTATTTCGAGCGCTGCAAACGCGCCGATTCCCCAGCCATGCGCGACCCCAACGCCGTGGTTTATCTGGTTCCGGGTGTCGGCATGTTCACCTTCGCCAAGGACAAGGCGACGGCGCGGATCTCCGGCGAGTTCTACGTCAACGCCATCAACGTCATGCGCGGGTCTTCCACCGTCTCGACCTATCGCGGCCTTCCCGAACAGGAGGCTTTCGATATCGAATACTGGCTTTTGGAAGAAGCAAAGCTCCAGCGCATGCCCAAGCCGAAATCGCTTGCCGGTCAGGTCGCGCTGGTGACAGGCGGGGCAGGGGGCATCGGCAAAGCCACCGCCGCGCGGCTTCTGCGCGAAGGCGCTTGCGTGGTGCTCGCCGATATCGACGAGGCCAATCTCCAATCGGCGCAGGATGAGCTTGCCTCCGCGTTTGGCGCCGATGTCGTGCGTTCGACCAGGCTCGACGTCACCTCCGAAGATGCGGTGATCGCCGGTTTCGCCGATGCCGCCGTCCAATTCGGCGGTGTCGATATCCTCGTCTCCAACGCCGGCCTCGCCTCCTCGGCCCCCATCGAGGAAACATCGCTGGCGCTTTGGAACCGCAACATGGATATCCTTTCCACCGGCTATTTCCTCGTCTCCCGCGAAGCGTTCAAGCTGTTCCGCGCCCAGAAGATCGGCGGCAAAATCGTCTTCGTGGCCTCCAAGAATGGCCTTGCCGCCTCGCCGAATGCCGCCGCCTATTGCACCGCCAAGGCCGCCGAAATCCACCTCGCCCGGTGTCTTGCGCTGGAAGGCGCTGCCGAACAGATCCGCGTCAATGTGGTCAACCCCGACGCCGTGCTGCGGGGCTCGAAAATCTGGACCGGAGAGTGGAAAGAGCAGCGCGCCGCCGCCTACAAGATGAGCACCGACGATCTGGAGGAACACTACCGCCAGCGCTCCATGCTCAAGCGCTCGGTGTTCCCCGAGGATATCGCCGAAGCCATCTATTTCCTCGCGTCCGACATGTCGGCAAAATCCACCGGCAACATCATCAACGTCGACGCCGGCAACGCGCAGAGTTTCACGCGGTAAGGGCGGTGCACTTGGCCAACTCAGCGCACCCCTCATCCCCGACCCTTCGCCCTCAAGGGGAGAAGGGGCTCTTTTCGCAGGGCTTGAGCTCTTGCCCAAGCGCTGCCCAGGCTACCCTTCTCCCTCAAGGGGAGAAGGTGGGCTTTCGCTTGAAAAGCGAAAGGTCGGATGAGGGGTGCGCTGAGCTTGCGACGAACGACAAGCGCGGTAAAAATTGGGAGGAAAACACATGACCGAGACCAAAATCGCATCTGATGTCATCGCGTCGGCAAACGAGACGGCCAGCACCGCCCTCGATGCCGACTATGCCGCCCTCGGCGACCACCTCTCCCGCCGCAACATCGACATCGAAAAAATCACCCAAAAGGTCTCCGCCTATGGCGTCGCAATTCCCTCATGGGGCGTGGGCACCGGCGGCACCCGCTTTGCCCGTTTCCCCGGACGTGGCGAACCGCGCAACATTTTCGACAAGCTCGAAGATTGCGCAATCATCCACCAATTGACCGGCGCCACGCCCACTGTCTCTCTTCATATCCCCTGGGACAAGGCCGACCCCAAGGACCTCAAATCCACAGCCGATGCCCTGGGTCTCGGCTTTGACGCCATCAACTCCAACACCTTCTCGGACGCCCCCGGCCAGCCCCTGAGCTATAAATACGGCTCGCTCTCCCACACCGATACCGGCACCCGCCGCCAGGCGGTCGAGCACAACATCGAGTGCATCGAAATCGGCAAGGCGCTGGGCTCCAAGGCCCTGACTGTCTGGATCGGCGATGGCTCGAACT
Organism: Pelagibacterium mangrovi; assembly: GCF_036662815.1. Classification (NCBI taxonomy): domain Bacteria; kingdom Pseudomonadati; phylum Pseudomonadota; class Alphaproteobacteria; order Hyphomicrobiales; family Devosiaceae; genus Pelagibacterium; species Pelagibacterium mangrovi. Next base: position 171,684 of record NZ_JBAFXA010000008.1, read on the forward strand.
TCCCCGGCCAGACCAATTTCACCGCCCAGTTCGATCGTTATCTCGATGCCATGAAGGACGTAGTCAAAGCCCTGCCGTCCGATTGGCGCATCTTTTCCGAACACAAGATGTATGAGCCCGCCTTTTATTCGACGGTGGTGCAGGATTGGGGCACCAATTTCCTCATCGCCAGCGAACTCGGCCCACAGGCCTTCTGCCTCGTTGATCTCGGCCACCACGCCCCCAATGCCAATATCGAGATGATCGTCGCCCGGCTTATCCACTTCAAAAAGCTCGGCGGCTTCCACTTCAACGATTCCAAATATGGCGATGACGATCTCGACACCGGCTCGATCGATCCCTACCGCCTGTTTCTGGTTTTCAACGAGCTGGTCGATGCCGAACAGCGCGGCGCCGAAGGCTTTGATCCTGCTCACATGCTCGACCAGAGCCACAACGTCACCGACCCCATCGAGAGCCTGATGCAATCCGCCATGGAGGTGCAGCGCGCCTACGCCCAGGCGCTGTTGGTCGATCGCGACACCCTCGCCGGCTATCAGCAGGAAAACGACGCGCTGATGGCCAGCCAGACCTTGAAGGCCGCCTTCCGCACCGACGTCGAACCCATCCTCGCCATGGCCCGCCGCCGCAAGGGCGCAGCGGTCGACCCCATCGCCGCCTACCGGCAATCGGGCTATCGCGACAAGGTCGCAGCCGAGCGCCCCGCCGCCGCCGGCGGCTCGGGTGGAATCGTCTGACCATGCCCGAACGCATCGCCTTCCGCATGGCGCTTAACCCCGGTCAGGCCGAGGAATACCGCCGCCGTCACGATGACATCTGGCCCGAACTCGCCGCCCTCCTGCGCGAGGCCGGCGTTTCGGACTATTCCATCTGGCTCGACCCCGAAACCCACCACCTTTTCGCCACCCTCGTCCACGCCGATACCCACACCATGGATCGCCTGCCGAACACCGAAATCATGGCCCGCTGGTGGGCCATGATGGGTGACATCATGGAAACCAATCCGGACAATTCCCCGGTGGAGGTGAAACTGGAGAAGGTGTTTCAACTCGATTGAAGCACCGGCAGCCTTGCGGCGCCTCTACCCCTCGGCAATCGCCGTCAAAAACGCCGCTCCATACCGCTCCAGCTTGGCATCGCCCACACCCGGCAGCGCCCGCATGGCGTCCATTGTTGCGGGTTTTTCCACCGCCATGGCCCGCAGCGTCGTATCCTGAAACACCACATAGGGCGGCACGCCCTGCGCGCTGGCGATCTCCCGGCGCTTGCGCCGCAGCCGCTCGAACACCGCTTCGGCCTCCGGCGAAAGCCCCTCGCCACCCCGCAGCGCCTTGTTGGTGTCGCTCTTCTTGCGCTCGGGATCGCGCCGCAGCGTCACGGCCCGCTCGCCTCGAAACACCTCGCGCGCGCCCTGATCGAGATAGAGCGCCCCATGCGCCTCATGGTTCACATGCACCAGCCCCATGGCCGTCAACTGCCGCACCACAGAGCGCCATGTCTTGACCGAAATGTCCTGCCCGACGCCGAACACGGGCAAATGCTGATGGGAGAACTTCTCAGCCTTTTCGGTCGCCTTGCCCATCACCACGTCGATCACATGCGCGGCCCCGAACCGCTGCCCGGTGCGATAGATCGCCGACATCACCTTGTTGGCCGCGTCCGTGCCGTCCCAGGTATCCACCGGGTTGATGCAGGTGTCGCAGTTCCCGCACCCGCCCGCATGCGCCTCGCCGAAATGTTTGAGCACCGCCTGCCGCCGGCACCCCGCCGTCTCGCAAACGCCTAAAAGTGCGTTGAGCTTGGCGTTCTCCAGCCGCTTGATTTCCTCGGGCGCATTGCCCTCGGCGATCATCCGCCGCCTCTGGCTCACATCGGAGAGCCCATAGCTCATCCAGGCTTCCGAAGGCTGCCCGTCGCGTCCCGCGCGCCCGGTCTCCTGATAATAGGCCTCGATCGAGGCCGGCAGATCGAGATGGGCCACATAGCGCACATCGGGCTTATCGATCCCCATCCCGAACGCCACCGTCGCCACCAGACACACGGCGTCATCCTTCAAGAACGCATCCTGGTTGCGCGCCCGCACGCCCGCCTCAAGCCCCGCGTGATAGGGCAGGGCCGGTATCCCCTTTTCGTTCAGAAACTCGGCCACCGCTTCCACCTTGGCGCGCGACAGGCAATAAACGATCCCGCTCGCGCCCTTGTGCCGACCGAGAAAATCGATCAACTGTGCCCGCGCATTGGTGCGCTCGACGATGGTGTAGCCGATATTGGGCCGATCGAAGCTCGATATGAACGTCTGCGCCTCTTCCAGCCCCAGCCGCTCGATCAGGTCGGCCCGCGTCGTGGGGTCCGCCGTCGCCGTCAGCGCTATACGCGGCACATGGGGAAACAGCTCCCGCAGTTTGGCGAGTTCGCGATATTCGGGCCGGAAATCATGGCCCCATTGGCTCACGCAATGGGCCTCGTCTATGGCGAACAGCGCAATGGGAACGCTCGCCAGAAGGTCGAGGAAACCCGGCGCCGAAAACCGTTCGGGCGCCACATAGAGAAGGTCGAGTTCCCCGGCGCGCAACGCGGCCCGCACCTCTCGCGCCTCATCCCCCGAAAGCGAGGAATTGAGCGCCGCCGCCTTCACCCCGGCCTGTTTGAGCGCTTCCACCTGATCGCGCATCAGGGCGATCAGCGGCGAAACCACGACGCCAATACCGTGCCGCGCGATCGATGGGATCTGATAGCAAAGCGATTTTCCCGCCCCGGTCGGAAACAGCACGACGGCGTCTCCACCCCCGATGACGTGTTCGATAACCGCGCTCTGCTGCCCGCGAAACGCGTCCAGCCCGAAGACCGAGCGCAGAATGTTGAGGCCGTCGGCCAGTGACGGGGCAGGGGCCGAAGCGTTGGCGAAAAGCGACATAAGCCAATGAAGGTTGGAAGGCGAAACGATTCGCCGCCCATTTGAGCGTTATCGCCCTCTCCACGCAACCCGCATCCGGCGAAGAGGGTATGGATTCCATCGGGAGTGTTATGGTTTAAAACGCTATGGGACGTCGCGGGGAGAGGCAAGGGAAGCCGGCCCGGCGATGTTCGAATCGTCCTATCCTATGTGTGCATTGTCCATTGGCGAATGGACACGCCATCGGCACTTTCGAAACAAAGCCAGTCCACCGCCATGGCGTGCGGTCGGCAGGGCAGGGGGAGGGAAATTTTGTTCCAGGATCACTCGCTTCTGGGGCGGAGCGTGTACGGTTTGGCCAAGGTTATGGCCTGGCTGGGTGGCGCGATGCTCGTCGCGGTCGTTGCCATGGTGACGATCAGCATCGTCGGTCGCTCGCTGCTCTGGGCCGGCCTGCGCCCCATCACGGGCGATTACGAGCTGGCCTCGGCGGGCGTCGCCTTCGCCGTCTTTGCCTTTTTGCCCTGGGCCCATCTCGAACGCGGCCACGCCATCGTGACGCTTTTGACCGACAGGTTCGGCGCCCGCGTCAACGCCTGGATTCTGGTCATCACCGACACGATGATGCTGGTCGTCGCCGCCTTCATCGCCTGGCGGCTCTGGTTCGGCATGCTCGATAAATTCGCCTATCGAGAAACCACGCTGCTTTTGCGCATGCCGCTCGGCTGGGCCTATGCTGCGGGCTTCGTGGGCACCGCCGCCTTCGTGATCATCGCCGTTTACGTCCTTGGCCGCTCCGTCACCAACGCGCTGACTGGCCGCAGCGAGCCCAAGCATGTCGGAGGCGAAATATGAGCAACGTCGCGCTGGGGCTGCTTTCATTCCCCGTCATGCTGGTGCTCATCTTTCTGCGGGTGCCCATCGGCATTGCCATGCTCGGTGTGGGGGTATTCGGCTCGTTCATAATCACGGGCAGCTTCAATCCCATTCTCGCCCAGTTCAAGAACCTCACCTATTCCACCTTCGCCTCTCATTCCCTTTCGGTCGTGCCCCTGTTCCTGCTCATGGGTGCGTTCGCCGGCCTTTCGGGCATGTCCGCAAAACTTTTCGAGGCCGCCGCCTCCTGGCTGGGACACCGCAAGGGCGGCGTCGCCATGGCTGCCATCGGGGCAAGCGCCGGGTTCGGCGCCATTTGCGGCTCCTCGCTCGCCACCGCCGCCACCATGGGGCAGGTCGCGTTGCCCGAACTCAAAAAGCACGGCTATTCGGGTGGTTTGTCCACGGCCACCATCGCGGCGGGCGGCACGCTGGGCATCCTCATCCCGCCCTCGGTTATCCTCGTCATCTTTGCCGTCCAGACCGAACAGAACATCGCCGATCTGTTCATGGCCGCTTTCGTGCCGGGCCTTCTCGCCGCGCTGGGGTATATGATCGTCATCGCGCTTTACGTGCGCGCAGCGCCCGGCTCGGGCGGCCAGCTCCCCCGCGTGCCTTATAAGGACCGCTTCGTCCAGCTCGCCGGCATCTGGCCGGTCCTCGCCGTCTTTATCGCGGTGATCGGCGGCATCTATACGGGCATCTTCACCCCCACCGAGGCCGCCGCCATCGGCGCCGCCGGCACGGGCATCATCGCGCTGGCCACCCGCTCGCTGAACGGCAAGGGGCTGTCCGAGGTTTTCCTTTCCACGGCCGCATCCACGGCGATGATCTTCTTCATCGTGCTCGGTGCCGCCGCCCTCAATGGTTTTCTGGCGCTGTCCCAGCTTCCCCAGGTCGCCGCCGGCTGGGTGTCCGACCAAGGCTTCAACCCCTTCGTGGTGCTGGCCATCGTGCTGCTGTTCTATCTTGTTCTGGGCTGCTTCATGGATTCGCTTTCCATGATCCTTCTCACCGTCCCCATCATCTACCCCATGATGATGGTTCTCGATTTCGGGCTGTCTCCGGACGAATTCGCCGTCTGGTTCGGCATCCTTGTACTCATCGTGGTCGAAGTCGGCCTCATCACGCCGCCGGTGGGGATGAATTTGTTCATCATCAACGCCATGGCGCGCGATGTTTCCCTGTCGCAGACCTATCGCGCCGTGTTGCCGTTCGTCGCCAGCGACATCGCGCGCACCGTCATTCTCGTGATCTTTCCGCCCATAACCCTGGCCCTTGTCTGGCTGTTCAGTTGATCGGAAAGTCCACGAAAAATCCGGCGCCACGCGCGCCGAACAAAGGGAGAGAAAAATGAAACTGAAATCCAGTCTGCTGGGCGCGGTCGCCGCGCTCTCGGTCGCCGGCGCGGGCGTTGCCCAGGAGGTTACGCTCCGCCTGCACCAGTTCCTGCCGGCCCAGGCCACCATTCCGGCCAATGCCATCGCCCCTTGGGCCGAAAAGGTCGAGGCCGAATCCGATGGCCGCATCGCCATCGAGCTTTACCCCGCCATGCAGTTGGGCGGCGCGCCCGATAGCCTCTTTTCCCAGGCCCAGGACGGCGTGGTCGATATCGTCTGGACCGTTCTGGGTTACACGCCCGGCCGCTTCCCCATGTCCGAAGTGTTCGAGCTGCCGTTCCTCATCACCAATGGCGAGGATTCCTCGGCCGCCTTCTACAATTACGTCATGGAAAATTCGGCCGACGAATTCGCCAGCGTGCACGTCATCGCGCTCCACACCCACGGCCCCGGCCTGTTCCATTCCAAAGAGCCGATCACCTCGCTCGAGGACCTTCAGGGCATGAAGGTGCGCGGCGGTTCGCGCATCATTTCCAACATGCTTGCCCAGCTCGGCGCCGAGCCGATCGGCATGCCTGTCCCTGAAACCACCGAGGCGCTTTCCCGCGGCGTGATCGATGGCACGACCGTTCCCTGGGAGGTTACCCCCTCGCTGCGTCTCTCAGAACTGGTCACCAATCACACCGGCTTTTCCGGCGAACAGGGGCTCTATTCCCAGACCTTCGGTTTCGTCATGAACCGGGGTACCTACGAAAGCCTGCCTGACGACCTTCGGGCTGTGATCGACGCCAACTCCGGTCTCGAAACCTCGATGATGTTCGGCCGCGCCATGGATGATGGCGACCTTGTGGGCCTCCAGATCGCCGAGGAGGCGGGCAACAACATCGTCACCCTCGACGAGGCGGAAACCGCCCGCTGGAAGGAAGCCGCCCAGGCCACCATCGACCAGTGGTTCGCCGACATGGACGCCATCGGCATCGACGGTCAGGCCCTCTACGCCTCCGCTCAGGAACACATGGCGCAAGCGTCTCAATAAGCCGATTTGCGGAAAGGCACCCGACCCGGGTGCCTTTCCGCACGCCTGCCCCTCTTCTATTTCCCCGCCAGCGCCTTCTCCCGTATTCCGCTCAGCGTATCGTTGATCGTCAGCGCCTCCGGATCGACGATCACATGCAGGATCGCCGGCTTTCCCGACGCCCGCGCCCGCTCGAAGGCCGCCGCGAAATCCTCGGTCCTCTCGATCCGCTCCCCATGCCCGCCGAACGCTCTTGCATAGGCGGCGAAATCGGGATTGTTGAGCCCGGTTCCCACCACGCGGCCGGGGTAGTGCCGCTCCTGATGCATGCGGATCGTCCCGTACATGGAATTGTCGATGACGATCACCATAATCGGCAGCGCGTACTGCACGGCGGTTGCAAATTCCTGCCCGTTCATGAGGAAACATCCGTCCCCCGCAAACGCCACCACCGGGCGCTTGGGGTCGATCCGCGCCACCCCCACCGCCGCCGGCACGCCATAGCCCATCGAACCCGATGTCGGCGCCGCCTGCGTGCCATAGCGAGTGAAGCGGTAGAACCGGTGCAGCCATGTCGCGTAATTACCCGCGCCATTGGTCAAAACCGTCTCCGGCGGCAAGGCCTCGCGCAGGAAGGTCATCACCTGCCCCATATCCACGCCCTTGCTCGGACGCGGCCTGGGTGTCGTCCAGGCTTCGAAACTCTCGCGCAACGGCCCAATCACCGCCGCCCGGTCCACCCCGCGCTCCACCCGCTCAGCCAGCGCCGCAACAAAGCTTCTGGGCGATGCCGCAATCCCGATCTCTGCCCTGTAAACCTTCCCGATCTCCTCGGGATCGGGGTGGACATGGATAAGCCGCGTTCCCGGATCGGGAATGCCGAGCAGCGTATAGCTCTGGCTGGCGATTTCCGACAACCGCCCGCCCAGCAGCAGGACCAGATCGGCCGATTTCGCGTAATCAATCAGCGCCGGATTGGGTCCCAGCCCCAGATCGCCGACGAAATGGGGATGGTTGGCGTCAAACAGCATCTGCCGCCGGAACGAGACTGCGACGGGCAGTCCTTGCTTGGCGGCAATCGCCTCGAACCGCCCCACGGCTTCTGCATCCCACCGCGTTCCCCCCAGGATCGCCAGCGGTCGTTCGGCTTCGGCAAGCGCCGCCACCACCGCAGCGATATCCTCCTCGCGCGGCGCCGCTTCGGCCACCCGATAGGGCAGGGCGTCGGCCACCTCTGCCGTTTCGGTCAGCATGTCCTCGGGCAGCGCCACGACCACTGGTCCCGGCCGTCCGCTCGCCGCCACCGTAAAGGCCCGCGCCACGAGCTCGGGTATGCGCCCGGGGTCCTCGATTTCGACCACCCATTTGGCCATCGTCCCGAACACGGCCCGATAATCGAGCTCCTGAAACGCCTCGCGCTCGCGCATCCCGCGTCCCACCTGTCCCACGAACATCACGAGAGGCGTCGAATCCTGGCGCGCGATATGGATGGCGGGCGCCGCATTGGTCGCGCCCGGACCGCGGGTGACGAAACACACTCCCGGCTTGCCCGTGAGCTTACCCACCGCATCGGCCATCATCGCCGCCCCGCCTTCCTGTCGGCAGACGGTCACCGCAATGGGCGAATCGTAAAGCGCGTCCAGCGCCGCAAGAAAGCTCTCCCCCGGCACGCAAAACACGGTCTCGACTCCGTGGATCTGCAATTGGTCGATGAGTATCCGTCCCCCGCTGCGCGATGGCGTCGCCTTCATTCCGTTCCGCCCCTCCAACTCTTCATTGTCCGACCCTGCCAGCGCGCCATCGCCAAGTCCAGCGGGCGCCTATTTCTCTAAAACGGGTGCTCGGCGTATGATGCACATCATTGGGAAGAAAAAGACGAATGGGAGGTGTGCGTTGAAACGATTGCTGATTACCGGTGCTTCGGGCGGTCTGGGCCAGATCGCCCGAAGGCGCCTCATCCACCTCGCCTCGATCCTGCGCCTTGCCGACCTCGCCGATATGGGCCGCGCCGATCTCAACGAGGAGATCGTTGCCTGCGACCTGGCCGACCGCGATGCCGTCATGGATCTGGTCGAGGGCTGCGACGGCATCCTGCATCTGGGCGGGGTCGCGAAAGAACAGAATTTTTCGAGCATTCTGTCGGCCAATATCGTCGGCCTGCAAAATCTCTACGAAGCCGCCCGCGCCCACGGCTCGCCGCGCATCTTTTTTGCCAGTTCCAACCATGTCGTGGGCTTTTACGGCCAGAACGAGCCCGTCGATTTCAATTCCCCGCCACGTCCGGACAGCCTTTACGCCGTTTCCAAATGTTTCGGCGAAGCGTTGGCGCGGTTCTATTACGACAAATTCGGCCAGGAGACGGCCATCGTCCGCATCGGCTCGTGCTTTCCCGAACCCACCGATTATCGCATGCTCGCCACCTGGCTGAGCTATGACGATTTCGTGCGTCTGGTCGAACGCGTTTTCGACGTGCCGGTGCTCGGCTGTCCCACCGTGTGGGGCATTTCGGACAATTCGCGCGCCTGGTGGTCCAACGAGACGGTGAGCTATCTCGGCTGGCACCCCAGGGACAGCGCCGATACCTATGAGCAGCGCGTCAGGGCCGCCGGCAAATGGCCGTCTTCCGATCACCCGACCGCCACTCGCCAGGGCGGCAATCACACCACCGAACCGGTCTATCCCGGTTAGAGCGCTTCCAGCAAAAGTGGATGCCACTTTTGCGGTTCGGAAGCGCGACAAAACAAGGACTTAGAGCATTTCGACGTTTCCGCTGAACGTTGAAATGCTCTAGACTACGACCGCCGGTTCCGCCTTGCCGCGCCCGACGCCCGCGATGGCGAACACCATCCCCGATTCCGGTTGGGCGGCAAGCGCTTGATCGTCCATTCCCTCGCGCGCCGTGGTACAATAGAGGGTGGAAAAATCCGCGCCCCCGAACGCCGGACAGGACGTGTGCGGAGCGTCGATCTCCATGGCCTTGAGAAAATCGCCGCGCGGATCGTAAACCGCTACGCGGCCGGCGCCCCATTGGGCAATCCACAGGTTCCCCGCCGCATCGGTGACCGCTCCGTCCGGGTTGAGGCCGTCCGGGCTCAGGTCGAGATGGATTTCCGCCTCTGCCACGGGCGCGCCGGTTTCGGCGTCCAGCCGCACGCGCTTGACGATGCCCCGATCGGTATCGGAAAAATACCCAACGCTCCGGTCGGGCGAAAAGCAGATGCCATTGGGAATGGTGATGCCCGAAAAGAGCTTTTCGACGGTGCCGCGATAAAAGCGATAGATCGCCCCCGCGTCGGGCTCGGCCTTCTTGCCCATCGCCGAAATCCAGAACCCGCCCCAGGGGTCGGCCCGCCCGTCATTGGTGCGCCGCCCCTCGCCGATATCGAGCGGCGCGACCCCCTCGTGCTCCCCGCTCGCCACGTTAAATTTCAAAAGCGCCGTTTCGCTGGCCACCAGCAGATGGTCGCGGTCGATCCATCCCGCCGCCGAAACGATCTCCCCGAACGTCCAGACCTCTTCGGCCTCTCCACGCCGCGTGAGCAGCTTGCGGTTGAGCACGTCGAACCAAAACAATTGTTCCAGCTCCGGGTGCCAGAGCGGCCCTTCGCCCAGAAAGCAGGGGCGGGCGTCGAAGACTTTCGCGTCCATTCACATCACCTCGTCATAGGCGGCAACGATGCGGCGGGCGCGCTCGCCCACCTCCCGCGCCGTCAACCCCGGCGTATAGAGCGCGGTTCCGATCCCGAACCCGTCAACACCCGCCTGCCTCCAGTCAGCGAAATTGTCGGGGCCTGCGCCGCCCACCGCGTAAACGGGAATGTTCGCCGGCAGCACGGCCTTGAGCGCCGCGATCCCGCCCGGTCCCATCACCGAGGCGGGGAAAATCTTGAGCCCGTCCGCGCCGGTCTTGAGGGCGGCAAAGCATTCGGTTGCGGTAAAAACACCGGGAAACGAAGCGAGCCCCGCCACCTTGGTCGCTTCGATCACCGCCGCATCGCAATTGGGCGAAACGACAAGCTTTCCGCCCGCTTCGGCTACGGCATCAACCTCGTCGGGCGTCAGCACCGTCCCGGCTCCGATCAGCGCCTCGCGCCCGAACGCCTGCGCCATCGCCCCTATGCTTTCAAGCGGCCGGGGCGAATTGAGCGGCACTTCGATCGCCGTGATCCCTTCGGCGATCAGCGCTTCGGTCACCGCCAGCGCCTCGTCCGGCGTGATCCCGCGCAAAATAGCGATCAGCTTGCGTTTCACGATGTTTCCTCCAGCATCCGTCGCGCGGCGCAAAGCCCCGCCAGCGTCATTTCTTCGCCGTCCAGCAATCGCGCCTCTCCCCCGGCAACCTCCAACGCCTCCCTGTAGAGCGCCGCCAGCCTGGGCGCCCCAATCAACGACACCGCGCCCTCTCGCCAGAAATCGGTCGTCCCCGCCAGTTCCGACCCGATCAGCAATCCCGAAAGCCGCGCCCGCGACGCGCCATTGCCGGTCCCTTCGAGCAGCCCGCGCGCCCGGATGGAAAACAATTGCGTCAGGATCGCCGGATCGCCCAGCGCCGTTTCCACGCCCCTCGCAAATTCCACCGCATCCCAATCGGCCCCGGCCACGCTGTGGCGCAGCACCGATTGTTCGGCAAGCAGCGCGAAGATTTCCCCCGTCATCGCGCTGCGAAACCGTACGATCCTGCCGTCATCGACTCGCGCCCATTTGCTGTGCGTCCCCGGCATGCAGACCACGCCGCTACCGCCCTTGAGCGCCACATACCCCGCGATCTGGGTTTCCTCACCCCGCATCACATCCGCCGGCTCGCGCTGGCACACGCCGGGGATGATGAACATTTCGATCCTGGGATCGTTGGCCGGCACCCGCGTCATCGCCGCCGCGACAGGCGTCGTAGGCACCTCGGCATAAGCCGCCTCGCGCCACCCCTGCCGCGCCCCCACCATGCCGCAAGCGATGACAGTGGTACGCCGCCCGCCGTCGAGCCATCCGCCCACCGCCTCGATCAACGAGGCTTCGAACATCTCGGGCTGCAACTGCCCCATGCCCTTGTCGCTCGAAATCCGCGCCAGCAATTCGTCCCCGGCACCCATCGCCCAGGCCCGCATGGTGCTGGTGCCCCAATCCACGGCGATCCAATCGGCGATGATCGTCATCTTCCGGGCTCACCCAATTCAACAAGCATGGATTGATTCTTTCGCGGAAAATGGAGACACATGAAAAGCCAGAGGAGCAAACACGTCCTGCGACAAATTATCTTATTATATTTTTATTTTGACAATCTCCAGCGGTCTTTGTCATGCTCGACCTTCGCCGCCCGCTGGGTGGTCAAGGAAAGCAGACCGGCATGACAAGGACAATAGACGATCGCGATGGCGTGGCGGCATCGGCGGGCACCCCCCGCCGCAAGCCGCACAATTTCCATGCCCATGTCATGTACACGCTGGGCACCGCCATCGTCGGCGGCGTCTATGGCGAAGGCCAGATTCTCCCCGGCGATGCGGAATTGATCGAACAGTTCGGCGTCTCGCGCACGGTATTGCGTGAAGCGCTCAAGACCCTTTCCGCCAAGGGGCTGGTTGAAGCCCGCGCCCGCGTCGGCACCCGCGTTCTGCCGCGCGCCCGCTGGAACATGTTCGATTCCGACGTGCTGCTCTGGCACCTCGATTCCGGTATCGGGGTCGATTTCATCGCCTCGCTTGCCGAAGTGCGCATGGCCGTCGAGCCCGACGCAGCAGCCCTCGCCGCCGCAAGGCGCACCGATGCCCAGGCCACGGAGTTGATGGAATGGCTCGAACGCATGGCCCGCAAGGGCCAGAGTGCCGAGGATTTCGCCCGCGCCGATGTCGGCTTTCACCGCACCGTCGCCCAGGCGTCCGGCAATCCGTTCATGGTCTCGCTCTCCAACGTCGTCGAAATCGCGCTGATGGCATCCTTCACCATTTCCTCGCCGGTCGAGGGCGGTGCCGCCTTCGACAAGGCCGTGCGCCTCCATCGCAACATCGCCGAAGCCGTCGCCGCCGGTGATCCCGAATTGGCCCGCGTTGCCATGCGCCAGGCCATCCAGTCCGGCGTCGACCGCGCCACGACGGCCCTGGGCACCGCCAAGGGCTGATCACACTCCCCATCGATTTGCTCCCGGGCGGCTGTGAAAAAGCCGTTCGGATTTAAAACTGCGCTTTACAAATAATCATACTATATGCAAGCATAAATCGCTGCCGTGCTTTGGCCGGCAGGGGAGGTCGCCGTGGCGAGCGTCATGGCGAAATTGACAGGGAGAGATTCATGAAATCGATTTTGGCAGGGCTGGGCGCCCTGGTCATGACCACTGCGCTCGCTTCCGGCCCGGCAGTCGCGCAGGAGGCGGGGTTCGTCGGCATTTCCATGCCCACCCAGTCCTCGGCCCGCTGGATTTCCGACGGCAATTCCATGGTCGAATTGTTCCAGCAGGCCGGCTACCAGACCGATCTGCAATATGCCGAAGACGACATTCCCAACCAGCTCGCCCAGATCGAAAACATGATCGTGCGCGGCGTCGACGTGCTGGTCATTGCATCCATCGACGGCACGACACTGACCACGGCGCTGGAAAACGCCGCCGCCAACGGCATCCACGTCATCGCCTATGACCGGCTGATCCGTGGTTCGGAAAACGTCGATTATTACGCAACCTTTGACAATTTCACCGTCGGCGTGCAGCAGGCCCAGTCGCTCGTCGATGGCCTGGAAACCTCCGATTGGGAGCCGCCGTACAATGTCGAATTGTTCGGCGGATCGCCCGACGACAATAACGCCTATTTCTTCTATGACGGCGCCATGAGCGTCCTCCAGCCGCTGATCGATGACGGCACGTTTGTCGTCAAATCAGGCCAGATGGGCATGGATACGGTTGGCACGCTCCGCTGGGACGGCTCGGTCGCCCAGGCCCGCATGGATAATCTGCTCTCGGCCCATTACAGCGACGACCGGGTCCATGCCGTCCTCTCGCCCTATGACGGGCTTTCCATCGGCATCATCTCCTCGCTGCGCGGGGTGGGTTACGGTTCGGGCGACCTGCCCATGCCCATCATCTCGGGCCAGGACGCCGAGCTGCCGTCCGTCGCCGCCATCATCGCCGGCGATCAGTATTCGACGATCTTCAAGGACACCCGCGAGCTGGCCCGCGTCACCGTGGGCATGGTCGAAGCGCTGATCAACGGGACGGAACCGGAAATCAACGACACCGAAACCTACGAAAACGGCGTCAAGATCGTCCCTTCCTATCTGCTCGAGCCGGTGCTGGTCACCGCCGACAATTGGGAAGAGGTGCTGGTCGGCTCGGGCTATTACACCGAGGACCAGATCACCCAATAGGCTCCTCCAGCCTGGGACGCGGCGCCTTTCGTGCCGCGTCCAATCCTTTCGGCCACAAAGACGCGTAAGCCATGACCTCCATTCTCGAAATGCGCGGCATCACCAAAAGCTTTCCGGGCGTCAACGCGCTCGAAAACGTCAATCTCGCCGTCGAGCATGGCGAAATCCATGCGCTGGTGGGCGAGAATGGCGCCGGCAAATCCACGCTCATGAAGGTGCTTTCGGGCGTCTATCCCGCCGGCGATTATGAAGGCCAGATCGTTTTCGAGGGCGAGGAAAGACACTTCCATTCCATCGCCGATAGCGAAAAATGCGGCATCGTCATCATCCATCAGGAACTGGCGCTCGTCCCGCTGCTCTCGATCGCCGAAAACATCTTTCTGGGCAATGAGCGCGCCTCTGGCGGCATCATCGATTGGGGCGAAACCTATCGCCGCACCGAGGAACTGCTGCGGCGCGTCTCGCTCAAGGAATCCCCGCGCACCAGAGTCACCCATCTGGGCCTCGGCAAGCAGCAGCTCGTCGAAATCGCCAAGGCGCTGTCCAAGGAGGTCAAGCTCCTCATCCTTGACGAACCCACCTCATCGCTCAACGAAACCGACAGCCAGGCGCTGCTCAAGCTGCTTGTCGAATTGAAGGGCAGGGGGATTTCCTCGATCCTGATTTCCCACAAGCTCAACGAGATTTCCCAGGTCGCGGACCGCATCACCGTGCTGCGCGACGGTCACACCGTTTCCACCCTCGATTGCCACACCAGCGAAATCTCCGAAGCCGATATCGTGCGCGACATGGTCGGTCGCCCCCTCAACGACCGCTTCCCACCGCGCGATCCCGATATCGGCGACGTGCTGTTCGAGGTCAGGAACTGGACCGTCCATCACCCCATCCATTCCCATCGCAAGGTGGTCGATGACGTGAGCTTTTCGGTCCGCGCCGGCGAGGTCGTGGGCATCGCCGGCCTCATGGGCGCTGGGCGCACCGAACTGGCCATGAGCCTTTTCGGTAAATCCTGGGGCGACCGCATCTCCGGCGACGTGCTGCTGCGCGGCCGTCCGGTCGATACCTCGACCGTCGAAAAGGCCATCGCCAACCGCATCTGCTACGCCACCGAGGACCGCAAGACCTTCGGTCTGGTCCTCGACCAGCCCATCCGCGACAACGTCCCCCTCGCCAATCTCAAGGGCATCGCCAACGGCATAATCGTCGACAGCCACAAGGAGCGCGAGGTCGCCGAGCGCTACCGCAAGCTGATGGCCATCAAGAGTTCCGGCATCGGCCAGAAAACCGTCAACCTTTCGGGCGGCAACCAGCAAAAGGTCGTGCTCTCCAAATGGCTCTATGCCGAGCCCGAGGTGCTGATCCTGGATGAACCCACGCGCGGCATCGATGTCGGCGCCAAATACGAAATCTATTCGATCATCAACGATCTGGCGCGCGAGGGCAGGGGTATTGTCCTCATCTCCTCGGAAATGCCCGAGCTGCTCGGCACCTGCGATCGCATCTACGTCATGAACGCCGGTCGCTTCGTGGGCGAATTGCCCATCGCCGAAGCCAGTCAGGAAAAGATCATGTCGATGATCTTGAAAACCGCCAAAGCCGCGTGACCGCCATGAACGGAACCGACCAATGAGTGACGTGACCCAATCCTCGGCCCAGGCGCAAAAGCCTCAATTCGCCTCGCTGGGCTATATCCGCACCCATATGCGCGAATACGGCATCCTCTTCGCGCTGATCGCCATCATGGTGTTCTTCCAGATTTCGACGGGCGGTATCCTGCTCCGCCCCGTCAACATCACCAATCTGGTGCTGCAGAATTCCTACATCATCATCATGGCCGTGGGCATGCTGCTGGTGATTGTTTGCGGCCATATCGACCTTTCGGTCGGCTCTGTCATGGGCTTCATCGGCGCGCTCTCGGCTGTGCTGATGGTGGAATACAATATCCATTTCCTCTCTGCCGCGCTCATCTGCCTTGCCATCGGCGCGGTGATCGGCGCCATCCAGGGCTATTGGGTAGCCTATTGGAAAATCCCCAGCTTCATCGTCACCCTGGCCGGCATGCTGGTCTTCAAGGGCCTGATGATGGTGCTCCTGAAAGGCCGCTCCATCGGCCCGTTCCCCAATGAATTTCGCCTCATCGCCTCGGGCTTCATCCCCGATATCGCCGCCATCGAGGGTTTCCACCTCCTCTCGATGCTCCTGGGCCTCGCCGTTGCGGCCGCTCTCGTCTGGCTCTCGATCCGCGCCCGCGCCAAGGAGGCCAAACATGGCGTCCCCGACGAACCCTTCGCGTTCTTTATCGGCCGCAACATCCTCGTTGCCGGCGCGGTGGTCTGGCTGGTCTATCTGCTCGCCACATCGCGCGGCCTGCCCAACGTCTTCATCATCATGGCGATCCTTGTTGCCGGCTATTCCTTCATCGCCAAACAGACCACCATCGGCCGCCGCATCTATGCGGTGGGTGGCAACCAGAAGGCGGCCAAGCTTTCGGGCATCAATTCCGAACGGCTGACGTTCCTCGTCTTTGCCAATATGGGCATGCTGGCCGCGCTGGCCGGCCTCGTCTTTGCCGCCCGCCTCAACATGGCCACCCCCAAGGCCGGAGAAACCTTCGAACTCGACGTCATCGCCGCGGTCTTCATCGGCGGCGCGTCGATGGCCGGCGGCGTGGGCACCGTGGTGGGCGCGGTCATCGGTGCCTTCATCATGGGGGTGATGAACAACGGCATGTCCATCATGGGCATCGGCATCGATTGGCAGCAGATGATCAAGGGCCTCGTGCTGCTCGCCGCCGTGCTGTTCGACGTCTACAACAAGAACAAGGCCGCCTGATTTTATGAGGCGCGCCGGACCATCCCTAGCCGGAGTGAAATAGAAGTGCTGCTCTCCCAGATTGTCGATGCCAGAGGTTCCCAACACGTCGTGGTGCGCGAGGGCGGGGATGCGAAAATCGTCGCCGGCGCGGAATCCATCCTCGCCATGGCGCGGCGGGCCATCGCCCGGGAAACCTCCCTCGCCGCCCTTGTCGCCGAACAGGGATTGGGCGAAAGCGTCGATCTGGACACAGCCTATGCCGAGGGCAGGGTGCTCGCTCCCATTATCCCCGAAGAACCCTCGCGCCTGCACCTCACCGGCACCGGCCTCACCCATCTCGGCTCCGCCTCAACCCGCAATGCCATGCACCAGAAAACCGGCGCGCAAGAAAACCTCACCGACTCCATGAAAATGTTCTGCCTCGGAGTCGAAGGGGGCAAGCCGGCGGGCGGCAAAACCGGCGTGCAGCCCGAATGGTTCTACAAGGGCAATGGCCATGCCCTCGTCGCGCCGGGCAAACCCATCGTCTCGCCGGGCTTCGCCCTCGATGCCGGCGAAGAGCCCGAAATCGCCGGCATCTACATCGTTTCCTATGAAGGCGTTCCCCACCGGATCGGCTTCGCCCTCGCCAATGAATTTTCCGACCATGTGACCGAGCGCCAGAACTATCTCTACCTCGCCCACTCCAAACTCCGCCCCGCCTCCATCGGCCCGGAAATCCTCGTCGGCGATCTCCCCGTCCATGTCGAGGGCACTTCGCGGGTCATCCGCGATGGGGCCGTGCTCTGGGAAAAGCCCTTCGTTTCAGGCGAGGACAATATGAGCCACACCATCGCCAATCTCGAACACCACCACTTCAAATACGAAATATTCCGCAAGCCCGGCGATATCCACGTCCACATGTTCGGAACCGCGACCCTCTCGTTCGCCGACGATATCCGCACCCGGCAGGGCGATATTTTCGAGATCGAGGCGGCCCCGTTCGGTCTGCCGCTCAGGAACCCCCTGGCCATCGACACGACACGGCCCGCCGACGCGCCGGTCACGATCGCCAAACTCTAGGTAGGGCAGAGCATGACCTTCAAGAAGGCAAAATGGCCGCGCCCGCTGCGGTCCGCCCACTGGTTCGGCGGCACCAGCCGCGACCACATCTATCACCGCTCGTGGATGAAGAATCAGGGCCTGCCCGCCGACCTGTTCGATGGCCGCCCGGTGATCGGCATCTGCAACACATGGTCCGAGATGACCCCCTGCAACGCCCATCTGCGCGATCTCGCCCAGCGGGTTAAGCACGGCATTTACGAGGCCGGCGGCCTGCCGCTCGAATTCCCCGTGTTCTCCACCGGCGAAAGCGCCCTGCGCCCCACCGCCATGATGTACCGCAACCTCGCCGCCATGGATGTCGAGGAGGCGATCCGCGCCAATCCCTGCGACGGCGTCGTGCTGCTCGCCGGCTGCGACAAGACCACACCGGCCCTCCTGATGGGCGCCGCCAGCACAGACGTGCCCTCGATCCTGGTTTCCGGCGGCCCCATGCTCAACGGCTATTGGCGCAATCAGGCCATCGGCTCGGGCACCGCGCTCTGGCAGATGAGCGAGATGGTTAAATCCGGCGAGCTGACCCAGGCCGATTTCCTCGATGCCGAACAGGCCATGTCGCGCTCGCCCGGCTCATGCAATACCATGGGCACCGCCTCCACCATGGCGTCCATGGCCGAGGCGCTGGGCATGGCGCTCTCGGGCAACGCCGCCATCCCCGCCGTCGACAGCCGCCGCCGCGTCATGGCGCAACTGACCGGCCGGCGCATCGTCGATATGGTCAAGGACGATCTCAAACCCTCCGACATCCTCACCAAACAGGCGTTCGAAAACGCCATCATGGCCAATGGCGCCATCGGCGGCTCGACCAACGCGGTGATCCACCTCCTCGCTCTCGCCGGTCGCGTCGGCGTCGATCTGACGCTCGACGATTGGGACCGGTTGGGCCGCGACATCCCCACCATCGTCAACCTCATGCCCTCGGGCAAATATCTGATGGAGGAGTTCTTCTACGCCGGGGGCCTGCCGGTCGTCCTCAAGACCCTCCTCGACGGCGGCAAGCTCCATGGCGATGCGCTCACCGTCTCGGGCAAACCCATCGCCGCCGAAATCGAGCATGTGAAAAACTGGAACCCCGAAGTCATCCGCCCGGTCGAAGAGGCGCTGACCGACCACGGCGGCATCGCGGTATTGAAAGGCAACCTCGCCCCCAACGGCGCGGTGCTGAAACCCTCCGCCGCCAGCGAGCATTTGATGGTCCATCGCGGCCGCGCCGTGGTCTTCGAGGATATCGACGACTACAAGGCCAGGATCAACGACGAAAATCTCGACATCGACGAAACCTGCGTCATGGTCATGAAAAACTGCGGTCCGCGCGGCTATCCCGGCATGGCCGAGGTCGGAAACATGGGCCTGCCCCCCAAGGTGCTGCGCAAGGGCATCAAGGACATGGTGCGCATCTCCGATGCCCGCATGTCCGGCACCGCCTATGGCACCGTGGTCCTCCATACCTCCCCAGAAGCCGCCGTGGGCGGCCCTCTGGCCATCGTCAAAACTGGCGACTACATCGAGATCGACGTCCCCAACCGGCGCCTCCACCTCGACGTCCCCGAAGCCGAAATCGCCGAACGCCTTCTCGCCTGGTCCCCCACGGTCGAAGCGCCGGCGTCGGGCTATGCGCGCCTTTTCCACCAGCACGTGGAGGGCGCCGACACCGGCGCCGATTTCGACTTCCTCAAAGGCTCGCGCGGCCGCGAAGTGGGCAAGGATTCCCACTGATGCCGACAAAGATCGCCATCGTCGGCCTGGGCAAGATCGCCCGCGACCAGCATGTGCCCTCCATCGGAAACAACCCCGATTTCGAGCTCGCCGCCACCGTCAGCCGCAACGCCAGCATCGATGGCGTCGATCACTACGCAACGCTGAGCCAAATGCTCGCCGCCCGCCCCGATATTGGTGCCGTGGCCCTGTGCACACCGCCCCAGATCCGCCGCCGATACGCTGTCGAGGCCATCGAGGCCGGTCGCCACGTCCTGCTTGAAAAGCCCCCCGGCGCCACCGTCGCCGAAGTGGTTTCCCTCAAGGCGTTGGCCGAGCGCCACGGCGTCACCCTCTTTGCCACCTGGCATTCCCGCTACGCCCAGGGCGTCGAACCGGCGCGCCAATGGCTGGCCGGCAAAACCATTGAGAGCGCCCAAATCGTCTGGCGCGAGGACGTCCACCGCTGGCATCCGGGGCAGGACTGGATCTGGTCCCCCGGCGGCATGGGTGTCTTCGATCCCGGCATCAACGCCCTCTCGATCCTCACCCATATCCTCCCCGCCCCGGTCCACGTCACCGCCGCGACGCTGGAAATTCCCTCCAACCGCCAAACCCCCATCGCCGCCAAGATCGACTTCCTCGGCGCCGCCGGTCACCCCGTCACCGCCGATTTCGACTGGCGTCAGGAGGGGCCGCAAACCTGGGATATCACGGTGCATACCACCGCCGGCACGCTTCACCTCTCGTCCGGCGGCGCCGTCCTCACCATCGAGGGCAATCAACACCTCGCCGCCCCCGACACCGAATATGACGGCATCTACGCCCACTTCGCCCGCCTCCTCGCCACCGGCGAAAGCGCCGTCGACCTCTCCCCCCTGCAACTGGTCGCCGACGCCTTCATGCTGGCCGATATCCGGCAGGTCGAACCGTTTCCCGATTAGCCGTCGCGATCGCTCACCCCTCCCCATCCGCAGCAAATAATTTTACCAAAAGGTCAAATTCCCCCTCTGTCACTCTCCCCGCCTTTGTGATTGACTGATCCCCGGACGCAAAGGGGAGTTCGCGGGAATGTCGGTTTTCAAATCCGGACCCGAAGGCCTGATCGGCTATGCGGTGATGCTCGAGCAGTTTCACCCGCGCGATTGCGTCGAGCTCACCGCCTATGCGGAATCCAAGGGCTTCAACGGCGCCATGGCCGCCGACCATTTCCAGCCCTGGGTGCCCCAACAGGGCCAATCCGCCTTCGTCTGGAACGTCCTGACCGCCATCGGCGAGCGCACCCGGGGCGATATGGGCCCCGGCGTCACCACCCCGACCTTCCGCTGGCACCCGGCCATGGTCGCCCAGGCCTCGGCAACGCTGGCCGCCATGTACCCCGACCGCCACTGGCTGGGTGTCGGGGCAGGGGAGGCGCTCAACGAAAGCTTCCTCGCCCAATACTGGCCCGATGCCGGCGAGCGCTCGGCCCGCATGTTCGAGGCGATCGAGCTCATCAAGAAGCTGTTCGAGAACTCCGCCAAGGGCAAGGACACCAAGCACAAGGGCGAATATTACCGGATGGAGGCCACCCGCCTCTGGACCATGCCCGAAACCGCTCCCGAAATCCTCGTCGCCACCGCCGGTCCCATCAACGCCAGGAAAACCGGCAAGCTGGCCGATGGCATCATCACCGTCGGCGCGCCCCTCGAAAAGATCGAAATGTTGTTCGAGAAATTCGCCGAGGGCGCCCGCGAGGCCGGCAAGAATCCCGACGCCATGCCCAAGGTACTGCAACTGCATCTGAGCTGGGCGCCCACTTATGAGCAAGCGCTGGCCAACGCCATGACCGAATGGCCCAATGGCGGCATGAAATTCCCCAAGGCCGATATCCGCTCCCCCTTCGATTTCGAGCAGATGGCCAAGCTCGTCCGCCCCGAGGATTTCAAGGGCCGCATGGTGATCTCCCCCCATCCGGACGAACATCTCGAACACATCGAAAAATTCGCCGCCTTCGGCTTCGATCGCATCTACCTCCACAATGTCGGCCGCAACCAGCGCGAATGGATCGACGTCTTTTCCGAAAAGGTCCTGCCGCGCCTGAGGAAAGCCAAATGACACCACGGCTGACGCTCTGGGGCATCGAAGGCATCCCCGAAGTCGCCCCCGGCGACGATCTCGTCGCGCTCATCGCCGACGCCATCGACACGATGGCGATCACCGATCCCGACGCCGCGCTCGATGATGGCGATATCCTCATCGTCACCTCCAAGATCGTCTCGAAAGCCGAGGGTATGCAAATCCCGCTCGAAGCGCGCGAGCTCGCCATCGAGGAGGATACGGTCAGAATCGTCGCCGAACGCGCCCATCCGGGCGGGGTGACCAAAATCGTCGAAACCCGCCAGGGGCTCGTGATGGCCGCCGCCGGACTCGACACCTCCAACGTCCCCACCGGTCAGGCCCTGCGCCTGCCGCGCGACCCCGATCTTTCGGCTAGAACCCTCTGCGCCGCCCTGCGCGAAAAAACCGGCAAGCGTCTCGGCGTCATCATCACCGACACGCTGGGTCGCCCCTGGCGCGTCGGCCAGACCGACGCCGCCATCGGCGCCGCCGGCGTCCAGCTCGTCGACGATCTGCGCGGCGGTGTCGATGCCAACGGCCGTCCCTTGAGCGTCACCGTCACCGTCCTCGCCGACGAACTCGCCGCCGCCGCCGATCTGGTCAAGGGCAAGGCCTCCTCTATCCCGGTCGCCATCGCCCGCGGCCTCTCCCGTCTCGTCACCGACCTCGACACCCCCGGCGCCCGCACTCTGGCCCGCCCCGCGCAAGACGACATGTTCCGCTTCGGCTCGTCCGAGGCTTATCGGCAAGGCTATGAGGCCGCGATGCGGGAGATGGCCAAGGAGCCGGCGAAATGAGTACCCATACGCCCCTCGGTGCTTGTGGCGCACCCCTCACCCCCATCCCCTCTCCCTCAAGGGGAGAGGGGGGCTTTTCCCGCAGACGCTTGCCCCAATCACCCCTTCTCCCCTTGAGGGAGAAGGTGGGCTTTCGCTTGAAAAGCGAAAGGTCGGATGAGGGGTGCGCAGCACTCGCCAAATGCGTAACACTGGCGATTGCCCTCTCCCTCGCCACCCCGGCCCTCGCCACCGACTACCCCCTCACTATCGAAAACTGCGGCACCACAATCACCTTCCCCGCGCCGCCCGAACGCGTCGTCACCATCAAATCCACCGCCACCGAAATGCTCCTCGCCCTGGGCCTGGGAGACAAAATCGTCGGCGTCGGCTTCCAGGATGGCCCGGCTCCAGCCGAATGGGCCCCACAAACCGAACTCCCCATCCTCGCCGACCGCGTCCCCAGCCAGGAGGTGGTCCTCGAAGCCGAACCCGATTTCGTCTATGGCGGCTGGGAAAGCAGTTTTGCCGCCGACGCCGCCGGAACGCGCGACAGCCTCCATGCCCTTGGCGTCGCCACCTATGTCGCCCCCACCGCCTGCCGCTCGTCCGGCACGCCCGAAAAGCTCACCTTCGAGGATATCTTCGATCAGATTCTCGAAATGGGAATGATCTTCGATGTCGAAAGCCGCGCCGCCGAGCTTGTCTCCCAGCAGCGCGCATTGCTCGGCTCGATCAAACCCGCCGCCGACCTCACCGGCGTCTGGTATTCCTCGGCCACCTCCACTCCCTATGTCGGCGCCGGCCTTGGCGGCCCGCAGATGACCATGGAGGCGCTGGGCATCGCCAACATTTTTTCGGACGTCCCCGACACCTGGACCTCGGCAAGCTGGGAAGCCATCGTCGACGAGGACCCCGATTTGATGATCCTCGTCGATGCCGAATGGAACTCGGTCGACCAGAAAATCCGCCTCCTCAACGACAATCCCGCCACCGTCAACATGAGCGCCGTGCAAAACGCGCGCTACCTCACAATCCCGTTCCCCGCCGCCGAACCCGGCGTCCGCTCCGTCCCGGCCACCGTGGATATGGCCAATCAATTGGCCGATCTCAATCCGAGCACCCGATGATCGTCCGGCGCTCCCCCACCCCCGATTGTCATTCCGGGATTTATTCCCGGAATCCAGTGCCGCGCGTACAAACGTCGGAAATTTCGACGGTCCGGGACCCCCTCTGATGGTCGCCGCCTCGCTCGGCCTTCCCGCGCTCACCCCCGCCGCCCTGCGGCGGCTGCGCGTCCGGGCGTGGATCGCCGGCCTCACCATAATCCTCATTCTCTCGATCACCCTCGCTATCACCATCGGCCCGGCCGATATCGGAGCAGGGGAGGTCTGGTCGGTCATCGCCCACAGATTGGGCCTCCTCCCCGATAGCCCTATCTCCCGCCTGCGCGAAGGCATCGTCTGGGAGTTGCGCCTGCCGCGCATC
This sequence comes from Pelagibacterium mangrovi, assembly GCF_036662815.1. Classification (NCBI taxonomy): domain Bacteria; kingdom Pseudomonadati; phylum Pseudomonadota; class Alphaproteobacteria; order Hyphomicrobiales; family Devosiaceae; genus Pelagibacterium; species Pelagibacterium mangrovi. Next base: position 195,129 of record NZ_JBAFXA010000008.1, read on the forward strand.
CTCGCCGCCGCCGCCGTCGGCGCCGGCCTCGCCATCTGCGGCGCGGTAATGCAGGCCCTGACCCGCAATCCCCTGGCCGATCCTTATCTTCTCGGCATTTCCTCGGGCGCTTCGGTCGGCGCCGTCGCCATGCTGCTCATCGGCGCGACTGTCCTCCTCCCCGTCGGCGCCTTCCTCGGCGCCCTGGCGGCCATGGCGCTGACCCTCGGCCTCGCCCGCGCCCTGGGCGCCATCACCGCCGCGCGCGCCATCCTCGCCGGTCTCGCGGTCTCGGCACTGGCTTCCGCCCTCACCTCGTTCCTGATCTTTTCCACCGCCACCGGGGATTCCTACCGCGAAATCCTCTCCTGGCTGATGGGGTCTCTGGCCGGCGCGCGCTGGTCCGATACCGGCCTTGCCGCCCTCGCGCTTGCCGTCGTCAGCATCCCGCTCCTGGCATCGGGCCGCATTCTCGACGGCTTCGTCTTCGGCGACACCGCCGCCCGCGCCCTGGGCATCGATGTCGAACGCATCCGCTGGCTGCTGCTCGGCCTCACCGCGCTGCTCACCGGCGTTCTGGTCGCCATCTCGGGCGCCATCGGCTTTGTCGGCCTCATCCTGCCCCACGCCGTGCGCCTCATCGCCGGCGGACGCCACCGGCACCTGCTGCCGTTAGCCGCCCTCGCGGGCGCCATCTTCATGGTCTGGGCCGATACCGGCGCCCGCACCATCTTCGACCCGCGCGAACTCCCCGTCGGCATCCTCACGGCCTTCATCGGCGCGCCGGCCTTCTTCGTCATCCTCATGGCCAACAGGAGGGCGACATGAGTCTCTCGGTCGCCCATGCCAGCCTCGCCCTCGACGGCAAGCAGATCCTCGATGACGTTTCCTTTTCGCTCCACCCCGGCCGGCTCAACGCCCTGATCGGCCCCAATGGCGCGGGCAAATCCTCACTTCTGCGCGTGATCCTGGGCTTCGAGCCCGCTTCAGCCGCCCGCATCACCTTCGAAGACCGCGATCTCCACGCCCTTCCGCGAAAAACCCGCGCCCGCGCCGCCGCCCTTGTCGAGCAATCCTCGGCCACCGACCAGCCCATCGACGTCCACGATGCCGTGATGCTCGGCCGGCTACCCCATCAAGGTTTCTGGTCCGCCGATACCGAAACCTCGGACGAAGCCATCGTCGCCGATGCGCTCGCCCGCGTCGGCATGGCCGATTTCGCCACCCGCCGCTTTTCCACCCTTTCGGGCGGTGAGCAGCAAAAGGTGCAGATCGCCCGCGCCCTGGCGCAACAGCCCCGCCTGATCCTGCTCGATGAGCCCACCAACCATCTCGACCTGTCCGCCCAGATCGCCGTCATGGAAATCCTGCGCGATCTGGCCGCTGACGGGCTCACCATCCTCGTCACCATGCACGATCTCAACCTCACCGCCGCCTGGTTCGATCATGTGGTGGCGCTCGACCGGGGCAGGGTAGTCGCCCAAGGATCGCCCGATGCGGTGATCGACACGCAATTCCTCGCCACCGTCTATGGCGTCGCCGCCACCATCGTTCCCAACCCCGCTTCCGGGCGCCCGATGATCGCCTACGGCCCGTGAACGATTGCTCTTGCGGGACCATAAAAAGTTTGATCATCTGGTCAAAATAAGCCTTGCGGCAAACAGGGCTTATGGAAAAAGGGGATGGGAATATGGAATTCGGGATCACCTTCAAGGGCTTCGTCGAGCACGATCGGGCGCGCTACCTGATCCAGGCCGCCGAGTTCGCGGGCTTCACCTATTGCTGGTTCTACGATTCCCACATCCTCTGGCGCGATCCCTATCCGGTGATGGCCATGGGCATGGAATGGACCAGTTCCATGCGCTTCGGTCCGCTCGTCACCAACCCCGACGTGCGCGATTGGTCCGTCGCCGCCTCGCTCTTCGGCTCCCTCGCCAAGCAGAGCGGCGGCCGTTTCGATCTTGCCGTGGGCCGGGGCGATTCCTCGCGCCGCGTCATGGGCCACAAACCCGCCACCCTAAAGCGCGTCGCCGAATTCATCGCCAAGACCAAAGCCATGGTGCGCGGCGAGGAGGTGACCTATGGCGAAGTCCCCAACCCAATTCAGTTCCCCTGGGCCGTCGGCCACGAAATCCCGAGCTGGATCGCCGCCTATGGCCCGCTGGCGCTGAAAACCGCCGGAGAAAGCGCCGATGGCGTCGTGCTCCAGATCGCCGAGCCAGGCCTTTGCAAATGGTTCACCGACCAATGCCTTGAAGCGGGCAGGGCCGCCGGCCGCGACATGTCGGGCTACCGCTCAATGGCCGCCGCCCCGGCCTATTTCGGCGACAAACAGCGCGCCATCGCCGCCACTCGCTGGTTTCCGGCCATGGTCGGAAACCACGTCGCCGATATCGTGGAAAAATACGGCACCGATTCCGACAAGGTCCCCGCCAGCCTCACCTCCTACATCGAAGCCCGCCGCGGTTACGATTATTCCAAGCACGGCCAGTCCGATAACCCGTACCTCGATTTCATCACCGACGAGATCGTTGAAAGCTTCTGCGTTTTGGGCGAGCCCGACGATCACATCAAAAAAATCCGCGATCTGGAATCCGCCGGCGTCACCCAGTTCAACATCTACCTCGACAGCGGCGACGAAGAAGAAATCATCGCCCGCTACGGCCGAGAGGTGATCCCGGCGTTCCGGTAAGTGGCCTGAGCGACCGACGCCTTCTACCCTTCTCCACTGGTGGGAGAAGGTGGCCGCGAAGCGGTCGGATGTCAGTACACTCCGCCGACAAACAACTCCCTACCGCCCCTCCAACCCCTCGATCATCTCCAGACACGCGCTCAACTGGTCCAGCCCCACAAACTCATCGGGCTTATGGGCCTGCTCGATCGACCCAGGCCCGCACACCACAGTATCGATCCCCAATTCCTGAAACAGCCCCGCTTCGGTCGAAAACGCCACGCATTCGGCTGGCTCATCATTTCCCGTCAGCGCCCGCACCAGCTCCACGGCTTCCGACCGGCTCATCGGCTCCAACCCCGCAACCTCCCCGATCGTCTCGGTAATCACCGCCGCATCCGGATACACATTCCGCATCCTGGGCAGCAGCACCCCCTCTACGAATCCCCTGATCTGGCTGTGCGTAAACGAAAAATCTGCCCCGGCAACGGGCCTGAACTCCCACTCCACCGAGCATGACCCGGCGATGATGTTGCGCGCGATCCCGCCCGCCATCTTGCCGATCTGGATGGTCGACCACGGCGGATCGAACCGGCTCCCCTCGGGCGCGCGCGTCTTCAGCACCTCCCCGATTTCGAGCAGCTTGCTCACATACTGCACCGCGTATTCGATAGCGTTGACCCCCCGGTCGGGCATCGAGGCATGTCCTTCGAGCCCGGTGAAATGGGTCGTATATTCGCAGCACCCCTTATTGCCCTCGATGATCTTCATCATCGTCGGCTCACCCACGATGCACAGCGACGGCTTGCGCCCCGAGGCTTTAAGCTCGTCGAGCATCACCTGCGCGCCTAGGCACCCCACCTCCTCGTCATAGGTAAACCCCAGATGGATCGGCCGCTTCAGCCCCGCGTCCTGAAAATGGGGAGCAAAAGCCAGCGCGCAGGCGATGAACCCCTTCATGTCGCACGCCCCGCGCCCATAAACGCGCCCATCCCGAAGCGTCGCCACAAACGGGTCCGAACTCCATTCCTGCCCTTCCACCGGCACCACATCCGTGTGCCCCGAAAGCACGATCCCGCCATCTCTATCCGGCGGGCCCAGCGTAGCGAACAGGTTCGCCTTGTTGCCATCGGGATTGAGCGTCAGATGCGTCCGCGCCCCGATCTGGTCGAGCCGCTGGTTGATATAGGCGATCAGTTCGAGATTGCTTTCCGACGAAATCGATTGAAACCCGATGAGATCGGCAAGGATTTCGAGCGTGTCGTCGAGCAGTCTGTGAGCCAAGGTTTTTCTCCAGATCTTTTCTCCCTCTCCCTTGGGGGGAGAGGGCCGGGGTGAGGGGGGAGCCACACGCTCAAGCCTTATGGCTTCACGCACAATTCCCGCGGCACATTGGCCAGGCACTCGGGCCCGCCCTCATCGGTGATCCGCATCGTCTCGGTGATCTCCAGCCCCCATTCGGGCGTCCAGATCGCCGGCATGAAGTGGAACACCATGTTGGACCGCAGCACCGACCGATCCCCCGGCCGGATGCTCATCGTGTGCTCGCCCCAGTCGGGCGGATAGGAAAGCCCCACCGAATACCCCGTGCGCGAGGTCTTCTCGACGCCATATTTGCGCAGCACCGCAAAGAACGCCTCGGCGATCTCCCCACAGGTATAGCCGGGCTTGGCCACTGCCATTCCTGCTTCCATACCTTCGAGCACGGCCTCCTGGGCCTTGAGCATGTCCTTGGGCGGCTCGCCCAGAAACACCGTGCGCGAAATCGGGCAGTGATAGCGCTTGTAGCACCCGGCGATCTCGAAAAACGTGCCTTCGCCCGAAACCAGTTCCCGGTCGTCCCACGTCAAATGCGCCGCCGCCGCGTCGCGTCCCGAGGGCGTCAGCGGCACGATTGCCGAATAATCCCCGCCATAGCCATCAGCGCCCAGAAGCGAAGCGTGGTAGATTTCCGCCACCAATTCGTTCTTGCGCAAGCCCGGCCGCGTCACCTCGCGGATGCGCTGATGGGTGGCCTCCACGATCCGCGCCGCCCGCCGCATATATTCGAGCTCGGCTTCCGATTTGACCGAACGCTGCCAGGTCACCACCGATGTCGCATCGACCACGGTCACCCCGGCAATCTCGGCCCGCAGCGTTTCAAGGCACGCGGCGGTGAAATAGTAATTGTCCATCTCGACGCCAATGCGCCGTTGGTCCCAGCCCTTGTCGCGCAGTATCCCGCACAGATGCACATAGGCGTGCTTTTCCGGGTTCTGCACGAAATCGTCGGGATAGGCGTAGATGGAATCGGTCGAAAGCCATGTGGTCTTTTCAGCCCCCACCGCGTCCATGGGCCGTCCCCACCAGACCGGTTCGTCGGTCAGCGACACGATCACCGCCTGATGGACGTAAAAGCTCCACCCGTCATAGCCGGTGATCCAGTGCATGTTGGACGGGTTGGTGACGATCAGAACATCGATTCCGCCCGTCTGCATGGCGCGGCGCACCGCTTCGAGGCGTTCGTGATATTCGGGCAGGGTAAAGGGCAGGCGGGTGTTCGGCATGTGCCATGCGCTCCAGGAAGGACCCGACTATCGGGTCGAAATGGTCTGTCCCGCGCCGCTGTCTTGCGCGCGGGTTCGGGCCAGGGCGGCGATTGCCGTATCCTGCACGCCTGTGCCGGTCAGGTCGGCATAAGTGATATCGGTCGCCGCCTGCCGCCCCGGCACCGTGCCGGCCACGATCTGCCCAAGCTCGGCAAACCCTTGGTCGGGCGCCACGAATCCGGCGGCGATCGCGTGATGCAACTCCCCCAGCCGCCGTGTCTGGGCAAGGCTGTCGGCCACATAAAGTTCCACGCGCGCCACCAACGCCGGGTCGATCTCGTTCTTGTGCTCGGCATCCGATCCCATGGCGGTGAGGTGCTGCCCCGGTGAAAGCCATTCGGCCAGAATGACCGGTTCTGTCGCCGGCGTCGTGGTTACGACGATGTCGGCTCCATCGACCGCGTCCCGAGCCGTCTCTGCCACGCTCGCATCAAGGCCCAATTGCTGCGCGACATCCCGCGCGAACGCCTCCGCCTTGTCCCGATCCCGCGCCCAGATCCGCGCCGCCTTTATCCTGCGCACCAGCGTCAGCGCTTCAAGCTGCATCCGCGCCTGCATCCCTGCCCCGATGATCGCTGCTGTCCCTGCGTCCTCGCGCGCCAGATGGTTCGCCGCCACCGCCCCCGCCGCCGCAGTCCGCACATCGGTCAGATATCCATTGTCGAGCAGCACCGCCTCGACCAGCCCGGTCTTGGCCGACAGCACCACCATCAACCCGTTTGTCGAAGCCAGCCCGATCTTGGGGTTGTCGAAAAACCCCGGGCTCATTTTGATCGCGAAACTCTCGATCCCCGGCACATAGGCCGTCTTGACGTCCACCTCGCCATTGGCATCGGCGATGTCGAGCCGCAGGATCGGCGGCATCACCACCTTGCCCCCGGCCAACGCACGGAAAGCGGCCTCCACACATTCTATCGCCGCCCTGTCCAGAGGCACGAGTCCGCGCAGATCGGCTTCAGTGAGAATCTGGATTTCAGCCATCACGCAACCTCCAAGTCTGGCGTTGTGGGGCAGGGGGCATGACAAAAACGCCACCTGTCATTCCGGGATTCATTCCCGGAATCCAGCAGCAGCGCTCGCCCAATCCGCAACGCAAACCAGTCCCTCACACCGCCCCCTCAAACACCGGATGCGTTCCGCCCACGATCCGTCCATGCACGCCCATGTCGATGTTCTTCCCCGACAGGACGATCGCCGACGGCCCGGCCGCCCGGAATTTCCCGGCCAGCACCGCCGCAATTCCCACCGCCGCCGCGCCCTCGATCACCTCGCGCTCCTCGCGATACGCATGAGCGATACCCTCGGCGATTTCCCGCTCGCTGAGCAGCACGGTTTCATCCACCAGCTCCCGCACCATGCCAAAGGTGTAGCGGTTGGCAAGTCCGATCCCCCCGCCCAGCGAATCCGCCAGCGTTTCGAGCTCTTCCACCGCCACCGACTTGCCTGCCGCAAGGCACGCCACCATCGCGGCCCCGCGCTCCATGCAAACCCCGATCACCCGCGTTTTCGGCGATAGCGTCTTGATCGCCAGCGCCACACCCGCGATCAGCCCGCCGCCCGAAAGCGGCACCAGAACCGCGTCGAGCTCGGGGGCGTCCTCGATGATCTCCAGCCCCAGCGTGCCCTGTCCGGCGATCACCTCGGCCCGGTCGAAGGGCGGAATATCGACCAGCCCTTCCTCGACCGCCAGCCGGTCGACTTCCACCTGCGCGTCGTCCTGACTCATTCCCACGATCCGCGCCTCGGCCCCCAGCGCCTCGATGGCTTCGACTTTGTTGGAGGGCACCAGCGCGGACATGCAGATCACCGCCCGCGCCCCCGCGACGCGCGCCGCATGCGCCAGCGCCCGCCCGTGATTGCCGGTGGACGCCGCGACCACCCCGCGCTGCCGCTCATCATGGGACAGCGAGAGCACGGCATTGGTCGCCCCGCGCAGCTTGAAGCTGCCGGTCAGTTGCTGATGTTCGTTTTTCAAGAGAACGGTCTGGCCGCAGAGCCCGCTCAGCGCCGCGCTGGCAACCAGCGAGGTGCGGTGGACATGGGGCGCAATGCGCCGGCGGGCTGCCAGAACATCGCTCATCGTCACCGCACCGGCCATGCGCCACCTCTTTCAAACCGGCTCTATGCGCCACCCATGGGCTCGTCCGGCAAATCCAAGCCCTGACTATGCAATTGCCTTCGCGGGGCGGTCCTTCCAATTTGCACCGGGGCGCGCAGATGGTCTTGCTGCCCAGGCGGTTTCAAAAAGATGCATCGCCCCTCGACTTGTGGCCAGAAGTTGGCAACCTTTGACAGTGTTGAAGCATTAATTGCTCTGGACGCTATCGTTCAGCAGTGATCGGATGGTTTTTCGCCCGCAGCCTCTGCGGGTGCGACGCCGTCCGTCTTGAGGTGAACTCAATTCCTATTTCGGCTCATCTGCCGGGCCGTCAATATAGGCAACGATAATTTCAAAGGACAGGAGACGTTATGCGCAAGACAACTACACGGGCGCTCAGGGGCACTCTTCTCGCCGGCGCCGCCGCGCTTGGCCTGGCCGGCGCCGCCCAGGCGGCCACCTTGGCCGAGATTCAGGAAAGCGGCACCATCCGGATCGCCGTCGCCAATGAAATCCCCTATGGCTATGTCGATCCGGTGAGCGGGGAGACGATGGGCGCGGGCCCCGACGTCGCCAAATACATCGTCGAACAGCTCGGCATCGAAAACATCGAGTGGGTCACCACCGATTTCTCGACCCTCATCCCCGGCCTTCAGGCCGACCGGTTCGATATGGTCGCTGCCGAAATGGCGATCATCCCGACCCGCTGCGCCACCGTCATCTATTCGGAGCCCAACACCTCCTATGGCGAAGGCCTGCTGGTTCCGGCCGGCAATCCCGAGGGGCTCACTTCCTATGAGCAGATCGCCGAAAATCCCGACCTGACAGTGGCCATCATGGCCGGCGCCAACCAGCTCGACATGTTCCAGTCCCTCGGCGTCGCCGAAAACCAGCTCGTCACCATCTCGTCCAATGCCGACGCGATCTCGACGGTCTCGACCGGCCGTGCCGACGCCTATGCGGCCACCAGCCTGACCGCCAGTGAGCTGGCCGGCCAGAGCGATGCGGTCGAAGTCGCCGAAGGCTTCACCGATCCCACCATCGATGGGGTCGAGCAGCGCTCCTGGGGCGGTTTCGTCTTCGCCCAGGGCAGCGAAGACCTGCGCGACGCGGTCAATGAAGTCCTCGCCGAATACAAGCAGACCCCCGAATGGGAAGCTGCGGTCACCGGCTATGGGTTCACCGATACCGACGCATCGCGCTCGTTCGACATGAGCGCCGCCGAACTGTGCGGCGAATAACCGGCACGGCGTGCCGATGACCTGATCTGGCCGGCGGGCGTCATCGTCCGCCGGCTCTCCGGTTCAGCCACAAAACACAAAAACAAAGTTCGAGACCGAACCTATGGAATGGACCGCATATCTCAATCCCCTGATGCAGGGGGCTTGGGTCACCATCGAGTTGACGATTTATTCCACCATATTGGGCGGGATTCTTTCGTTCGCCGCCGGCATGGGCAAACTGGCCCATAACCCGCTCATCAAGGCCCTCTCGATCGGCTATATCGAAATCTTCAGGGGCACTTCGCTCCTCGTCCAGCTTTTCTGGCTCTATTTCGCCCTGCCGGTGCTCGGTCAGGCCATCGGCCTCGATCTGCGCCTGCCGCCGGTTCTCGCGGGTGTCCTCGCGCTCTCGCTCAACATCGGCGCATACGGCGCCGAAGTGGTGCGCGGAGCCATCGAGTCGGTGTCCAAGGATCAATACGAGGCCGCCAAGGCGCTCAATTTCACGCCGCGCAAGACGCTCTGGCGCATCGCGCTGCCCCAGGCCATCCCCGAAATGATGCCGCCCTTCGGCAATCTGGCCATCCAGAATTTGAAGGATACCGCGCTCGTTTCCCTGATCAGCCTTTCGGACCTCGCCTTCCGGGCCGAGCAATTGCGCAATTTCACCCAGGACTCGACGACGATCTACACCATGACGCTTCTGATGTATTTCGGCCTCGCCCTCGTCCTCACCGCCATGATGAAGCTGCTCGAGCGGTTCGTGGGCCGCTGGCGCGCAGGAGCGAGGTAAGCCCATGCTGTTCGGAATTGAATGGGACACCACCAACAACTGGACCTTCGCCGTCTCCATCCTGCCCATCCTCCTGCGCGGCTTGTGGGTGACGTTGCAGGCCACCGTGGTAGGCTTCGCCATCGCCCTGGTCCTGGGGCTGGTCTGGGCCGCGCTCAAATCCGCGCCGCTCAAGATCATCGCCTGGCCCGCAACGGTTGTGACCGAATTCTTGCGCGACACCCCGCTGCTGATCCAGTTGTTCTTCCTCTATTACGTGCTGCCCGAATACGGCCTGATCCTGCCCGCCTTCATGACCGGCGCGCTGGCGTTGGGCCTGCAATATTCGGCCTATACCTCCGAGGTTTACCGCGCCGGCATCGAGGCGGTGGCGCGCGGTCAGCACGAGGCGGCCCGCGCGCTCAACCTCAAGGGCACGCGCACTTTCACCCACGTCATCCTGCCCCAGGCACTGCCGCGCATCGTCCCGGCCATGGGCAATTATCTCGTGTCGATCATGAAGGACGTGCCGCTGCTTTCGGTCGTCACCGTCCTTGAATTGCTGGGCGTCGCCCAGATCATCGGCGATCGCACTTTCAACTATCTCATTCCGCTCTCGATGGTGGGCGGGCTTTACCTGATCATGACATTGCTGGCGTCCAGCGCAGTCCGTTTCGTCGACCGCGCTTTGCCCAAGAGAGGAATTCCGCTCAAATGACCGACCCCATCATCAAGTTCGACAAGGTGGTCAAACGCTTCGATACCTTCACGGTCATCAACGAACTCGATTTCCAGGTGCAGCCCGGCGAAAAGGTCACCATCATCGGCCCTTCGGGTTCGGGCAAGTCCACGGTCCTGCGCATCCTCATGACGCTCGAGCCCATTTCGGGCGGCGTCGTCTATGTCGATGGCGACACGCTCTGGCACGAGAAAGGCCCCGACGGGCAACTCAAGCCCGCAAGCGAGGCCCATCTGCGCAAAATGCGCGAGAAGATGGGCATGGTGTTCCAGCAGTTCAATCTCTTCCCGCACATGACAGTGCGCCGCAATCTCACCGAGGCCCCCGTCCAGGTGCTCGGCGTCCCCAAGGCCGAGGCCAGGGAGCGCGCCGACGATCTGCTCGAAATGGTGGGGCTGACCGAACACGCCGACAAATACCCCCACCAGCTTTCCGGTGGCCAGCAGCAGCGCGTCGGCATCGCCCGCGCCCTCGCCATGCGCCCCAAGATCATGCTGTTCGACGAGCCGACTTCGGCCCTCGATCCGGAACTGGTGGGCGAAGTGCTCGGCGTCATCCGCCGACTGGCCGAAGAGCATGATCTGACCATGCTTCTGGTCACCCACGAAATGAATTTCGCGCGCCAGATTTCAGACCGCGTCTGCTTTTTCGATGGCGGCAAGGTTCTCGAGGAAGGCAAGCCCGAGGATCTGTTCACCGCGCCCAAGCAGGAGCGCACGCGCGAATTCCTGAAAGCGGTTCTCGAAGACAACTGACCTTCGAAACCGCAACCGTTTCTCGTCCCGCCCGCCGGTTGTTTCCGGCGGGACTGTGGCTTTGAAATTTTTTCCCCGCGAATCTGGACGTTGTGTCCCTCCCGGTAGTACCCTTCACGCCGGAACACCGGCATTCGGCCAGAAGGGGGGCGTCGTCATTCAAAAGGCTCAACTCAAGCTCGACGACAGGGATTTGAAGATCCTATCGATCCTCCAGCGCGAGGGTCGCATACCCAAGGCTACGCTTGCCGAACGCGTCAATCTCACCCCCACCCCGTGCTGGGAGCGTTTGAAGCGCCTCGAAGACGCCGGCATCATCGAAAGCTACGGCGCCCGCATCTCGCTCCGTGCCTTCGGTCCGCTGACCATCGTCTTCGTCCAGATCGAGCTCGAAAGTCACCAGGCCGAGGATTTCACGCGCTTCGAGGCAGCCATCGGCAAGATCGACCAGATCGTCGAATGCTGGGCCGTGGGCGGGGGCATCGACTACATGGTCAAGGTCATCACCCGCGATCTCGAAGAATACCAGCGCCTGATCGACAACCTCCTCGCCGCCCGCATCGGCGTCCGCCGCTATTATTCCTACGTCGTCACCGCCCCGGTAAAAGACACACCCCTGCCGGTCACCGCGATCGCCGAGGCGGGGTAGGGGCAATGCGCGATTCAGACGATCAGGATCAAAAGCTTGAGCAATGGCTCATCAATGAAGTTGTCCCTGCTTATGACGAACTCAAGGCCCATCCAGAAAGCGGCCTGACCATCGAACAGGTTCGTGCCCACATTGCCGAGCTTCATGGACAGATAGTCGAGGAGAGCTGAGCTTCTAGCGAAGCCAGGATAGAAGAAAGCCGCTTACTTATCCGTCCCATGATCGTTGCGGCGACGACGGAATATTTATCGTTTTAAGCTCGATAAATCAGCAGAACCATCGCCTCCGCGCCCCCAAGTTTGGCGCCAGCCTCTCCCCATTCCCCGATATGGTCGCGTGATCTCCACTGGAGTTGCCGCCATGTCCAGCCTGTCCGCCAAATACGCGCCCGCCGGCCTCGCCGACGAACTGACCGATGCCGGGTTGTTCTGCCAGCTTGCCCATATCGGCGGCGAGCCGACATCGGCCATTTCGGGCGAAACCATCGCCGTCATCGATCCGGCCAGCGGCGACATTATCGGCACCGTTCCTTCCCTCTCCCCCGATCAGTCCCGCGCCGCCATCGATGCCGCCCAGCATGCTTTCCCGGCTTGGTCCTCGCTTCTCCCCCAGGAGCGCTCGGCCATCCTGCGCCGCTGGTACGATCTGATCATGGATGCCCGCGAGGACCTCGCCCGCATCATGGTCGCCGAACAGGGCAAGCCGATTTCCGAAGCGCGTGGCGAAATCGCCTACGCCGCCTCGTTCGTTGAATTCTTCGCCGAAGAGGCCAAGCGCCCCAATATCGAATCCGTCACCTCGCACCTCCCCGATGCCGAGGTCGAAATCTGGCGCGAACCCGCCGGCGTCGCCGCGCTGATCACCCCCTGGAATTTCCCCTCGGCCATGATCACCCGCAAGGCCGCCGCCGCGCTCGCCGCCGGCTGCACCTGCCTTGTCCATCCGTCTTCCGAAACCCCGTTCTCGGCCACAGCGCTCGCCGTCCTCGCCACCCGCGCCGGCATCCCGGCCGGTGCGTTCAACGTCATAACCGGCAAGGCCGCCACCATAGTCGAGCCCTGGACCGCCGACCCCCGCGTGCGTGTCCTTTCCTTCACCGGCTCGACGGAAATCGGCAAGCTGCTCTACCGCCAGTCTGCCGATACGGTGAAACGGCTGGTGATGGAGCTGGGTGGCCACGCTCCCTTCATCGTCTTCGCCGACGCCGATCTCGATCAGGCCGTCGAGGAAGCCATCAAGGCAAAATTCGCCACCTCGGGCCAGGATTGCCTGGGCGCCAACCGCTTCTTCATCGATCGCCGCATCTACGAAACCTTCTGCACCCGCTTCGCCGAAGCCGCCGGCGCTCTTGCCATAGGCCCCGGCATGACCGATTCCGATATCGGCCCCCTGATGAACGAAAAGGCTGTGGCCAAGCAGGTCTCCCACGTCGAAGACGCCCTCGCCAAAGGCGCGCGCTGCCTTGCCGGCGGCAAGGTCGATCCGCAGGGCCCGCTGTTCTTCCAGCCCACGGTGCTCGCCGACGTTCCCGCCGACGCGCTGATCATGAACGAGGAAACCTTCGGCCCCGTTGCCGCGCTCACCCCTTTCGACAGCGAAGAAGAAGCCATCGCCCGCGCCAACGCCACCGAATACGGCTTGATCGCCTACCTCCACACCATGGACCCACGCCGCATCTACCGCGCCTCCCGTCAGCTCCAGTTCGGCATGGTCGCCGTCAACCGCACCAAGGTCACCGGCGCCCCCATCCCCTTCGGCGGCTTCAAGCAATCGGGCCTCGGCCGCGAGGGCGCCCGGCTCGGCATGGAGGAGTTCACCGAGGTCAAATATGTCTGCCGCGACTGGGCATAGTGCTGTGTATCTGCCGAAACGTTTGCGACAATCACCCCTTCTCCCCTTGAGGGATTGAGGAATGTCCCGCAGGGCAAATCTCTCCGGTGGAGAGATTTGAATGACGAAAGTGGCCGCGAAGCGGTCGGATGAGGGGTGCGCTGAGCCGGCACCAAGCACAAGAATTCGAAATTAGAACTAGGACAAAACCAATGCTTTCAAACGATCAACTCGACCGCTGGGACCGGGAAAATTTCTTCCACCCTTCCACCCATCTCGCCCAGCACGCCCGGGGCGAAAGCCCCAACCGGATCGTCACCGGCGGCAAGGGCGTCTATATCGAGGATCGTGACGGCAACCGCTTGCTCGACGCCTTCGCGGGCCTCTATTGCGTCAATGTCGGCTATGGCCGCACCGAGATCGCCGAGGCCATCGCCGAACAGGCCCGCGAGCTCGCGTACTACCACGCCTATGTCGGCCACGGCACCGAAGCCTCGATCACGCTCGCCAAGATGATCCTCGACCGCGCGCCGGCCGGCATGAGCAAGGTCTATTTCGGCCTGGGCGGGTCCGACGCCAACGAAACCAACATCAAGCTCGTCTGGTACTACAACAACATCCTGGGCCGTCCGGCAAAAAAGAAGATCATCTCCCGCTGGCGCGGCTATCACGGCTCGGGCCTGATGACCGGCTCTCTCACCGGCCTTGCGAGCTTCCACAACAAGTTCGACCTGCCGCTCCCCCAGGTGGTCCACACCGAAGCTCCCTACTATCTGCGCCGCCCGCGCCCCGAGATGAGCGAAGCCGATTTCACCGCCCATTGCGTGGCCGAGCTCGAAGCCCTGATCGCGCGCGAAGGCGCCGATACCATCGCCGCCTTCATCGGCGAACCCGTGCTGGGCACCGGCGGCATCGTCCCGCCCCCGGCCGGATATTGGCAAGCCATCCAGCAGGTCCTCGACAAGCACGATATCCTGCTCATCGTCGATGAAGTCGTCACCGGTTTCGGCCGTCTGGGCTCGATGATGGGTTCGGACCATTACGGCCTCAAACCCGATATCATCACCATCGCCAAGGGCCTGACCTCGGCCTACGCCCCGCTCTCGGGCTCGATCATCGGCGACCGGCTCTGGAAAATCCTTGAACAGGGCACAGACGAAAACGGCCCCATCGGCCATGGCTGGACCTATTCGGCTCATCCCATCGGCGCCGCCGCCGGCATCGCCAACCTCAAGCTCATCGACAGTCTCGGGCTTGTGGAAAACGCGGGGAAAACCGGTGGATATCTCAACGCGCAGATGACGGCGGCCCTGGGCGATCACCCCCACATCGCCGAAGTGCGCGGCGAAGGCATGCTCTGCGCCGTTGAACTGGCCAAGGACCGCGACAACCTCACCTTCTTCGATGCGTCCGAAAAAATCGCGATCCGCATCGTCGCCGAAATGGTCAAGCTCGGGGTCATCGCCCGCGCCATGCCGCAGGGCGATATCATCGGCTTCGCGCCGCCGCTCTGCCTCACGCGCGAAGAGGCCGACATCGTGGTGGAAAAGACCGTTGCAGCGATAAAGACAGTATTGGGGTAGGGTGTTTTCAGCAAAAGTGACTTGAAAGACTGGCATCGGCGCAGTCTTGCGTCTCGACGGCTGGTGCTGTAAGCTGCTCAAATACGCTTGATGCTCTTGGCTACCTGAAATCCGGCTTAGCCGGCACGTTGGATATCCTGATCTGCAAGACGTTTAGGTTCGGCCGTCTCGCGACCGGACTGGCTTGCGCGCATGTCGCCCGCAGGCAAATCGCCACGAAAAGGATCCGATGATGATCTCCGGCAAAGTCAAATTCTTCAACACCACCAAAGGCTTCGGCTTCATTCAGCCTGACCAGGGCGGCCAGGACGCTTTCGTCCACATTTCCGCCGTCGAGCGCTCGGGCATGTCCACCCTGGTCGAAGGCCAGGCTGTGACCTATGAGCTGGAAAAGGGCCGCGACGGTCGCGCTTCGGCCGTCAATATCCAGCCTGCCGAATAAGGTTTGAGAACCAGGGGCCGCCGCAAGGCGGCCTCATTGTTTTTGGAGGTCGCAATGGCCGACGCGCCGCGCCCGAACGCCAAGACACGCTTCGCTGAAATGGAAGCGCGCCAAAAAGAGGCGCTCCGGCTCGAAGAGGTCGCCCTTGAGGCCACCCGTGCCAAGACCGAGCGCCTGCGCGCCCTGCGGCTGGAAAAAGAGCGCCAGGACCAGGTCGAAAAAGACCGCCTCGCCGCCGAACGCCGCCCCACCAAACGCACCGCCCGCCGCTGACAGGGCACGAACGCCCGGAATGACGGTCTGAGTTTTAGGCAATATCCTGCCTACACCTAACCCCCTGTCACCCCGGGATTTATTCCCGGGGTCCAGCAGCAGCCTATCCACGGCCAGCGAGGCGATTGACGTCGTTTTCGAATGCCGATTGACCCCAAATCTCGATCACCCTTCCACCGCCGCCGCCATCTCCGCCAGCTTGGCTATGGTGTTGATATTGCGCGCCGTCCCTTCCTTGGCCGCCGGTATCTTGAGCTTGGATCGCCCCATCCCCGAACCATAGGCGACATAGATCTCCCGCTCCCCCAGCGCGACCTCCTCATCGGTTCGGTCGCGCACCGTCCCCAATGCATCGGCGGGTGGCGGCGCGTTGAGAAATATCGCCACTGTCCAGTTCGGCTTGGCGTCGGGAAAGGGGTTGCCGGCCAGAACCCGCGCCATTTCCGCCCCTGTACGCACCACAACGCCAACCGGCTTGCCCGCATAGGCCGCGAGGCGCTTTTCCAGCCCGGCACGCACCTCGTCCTCGCCGCGGTCCGACGAAAACACCACATTTCCGCTCGCGATATAGGTCGAAACGGTCCCGAACCCCTCGGCCTCGCACATGGCCTTGAGTTCGCTCATCGGCAGCTTGCCCGTGCCCCCGACATTGACGGCCCTCAGCAGCGCGACATAGGCGGTCATTTGCCCCGTCCGGCCTCGTCGAGCTGGGCAAAATCCTCGTCGGACAATTCGATCCCCGCCGCCGCGACGTTCTCTTCGAGGTGCTTGACCTTGGATGTCCCCGGAATTGGCAACATCACCGGGCTGCGCTTTAAAACCCACGCCAGCGCGATCTGGCTCGGCGTCGCCCCATGTTTTTTGGCCACATCGTCGAGCACCGATCCGGGCTTGGCGAGATTGCCTGCCGCCAGCGGAAACCACGGGATGAACCCGATCCCTTCCTTCTCGCAATAGTCCAGCACGTCCTCGCTCTGCCGGTCGACAAGATTGTAGCGGTTCTGCACCGTCGCCACCGGAAACACCTTGCGCGCTGCCTCGATCTCCTCGACCGAAACCTCGCTCAGCCCCGCATTGGCGATGATCCCCTGGTCGAGCAGATAGCGAACGGCGGTGAACTGGTCGTCGCGCGGCACGCGCGGATCGATCCGGTGCAATTGCCAAAGCCCGATCTGCTCAACCCCGAGCCGCTTGAGACTGCCCAGCGCCTGGCCCACCAGATATTCGGGCATCCCATTGGGTGCCCAGCGGTCCGGCCCGGGCCGCGTCAGCCCCGCCTTGGTGGCAATCAGCATCCCCTCATAGGGATGCAGCGCTTCGTTGATCAGCTCCTCGGAAACGTCCGGCCCATAGGAATCGGCGGTGTCGATGAAGTTCACCCCGAGTTCGGGCAGCCGCTTGAGCGTCTCCAGACACCCCTCGCGATCGCTCGGTGGGCCGAAAATCCCCCGCCCGGTGATCCGCATCGCCCCGAAACCGAGCCGGTTTATGGTGAAGCTGCCAAGCGTGAACGTGCCCGATTGCGCGGCGGTCGATTGGGTGCTCATGGGGTGATTCCTTTTTCCTCAGTCATCTAGCCTAGCCAATGCGACGGGGAGATGGCCACCCATCCCGCAAAAGCAGAAAAGCCGACACGCCCCGCGCATCGGCTTTCCTTTATTCAGCTAAGGGCAGGGGCCTCAGCCCATGCCGATCTTGCCGCCATCGGCCTTGGTGATCGCCACAACCGCCGGGCGAACCGGCATGTCGTCGCGGAAATCGGGCCAGCGGGTGGAAAGATCCTCATAGTAGGACGGGCGGCCATGGCCTTCCCAATCGTCCCCGCCATCGCCCGGATGCTGCACGGCGACAAAGAACGTCGTGAGATCGGGGGTGGGCAGGGGGCCGCACATCTCGCCGCCCACCGGCACGCGGTAGAACAGTTTCGAGGTGCCGCGGGCATCGCCCTCGGTGTCGACGGCCCAAAGCCCGTCGGTACGGCCGGTGACCGCGTTGTTGTTGCCGTCGGTCGAAACCCACAGCCGGCCTTCGCTGTCCACTGCGGCGTTGTCGGGCATGCCGAACCAGCCGTTTTCGGTCGTCGCCGTCGAGAAGGTCGCGCCCACTTCGGCAATCGAGGGATCGCCGCACTGGAGCAGCACTTCCCATGTGCCGGTCGTCGCCGCGAAATCACCGCCATCCTCGTGGATTTCGATGATGTGGCCGAAGGCGTTCTCGGCGCGCGGATTGGCGGCGTCGATCTGGTCTTCGGTGCGGTTTGTGTTGTTGGTCAGCATCACATAGACGCGGCCGTTCGAACCATTGGGCTCGATATCCTCGGGGCGGTCCATGGGGGTCGCGCCCAGAAGATCGCCGGCCCGGCGGGCTTCGATCAGCACGTCGGCCTGGCTCTCAAAGCCGTTTTCGGTCGTCAGCGGGCCTTCGCCGAACACCAGCGGCAGCCATTCCATCGAACCGTCTTCGTCGAACCGCGCCACATAGAGCGTGCCGTCATCGAGCAGATCCATATTGGCTTGCCGATTGTCCGGATCGAAAGTGCCGTTGGTCACGAACTTATAGACATAGTCGAAGCGCTCGTCGTCGCCCGAATAGAACACCACGCGCCCGTCCGGAGCCACGATGGATTCGGCACCCTCGTGCTTGAAGCGGCCCAGCGCGGTGCGCTTCTTGGGGGTGGAGTTCGCATCCATCGGATCGACTTCGACCACCCAGCCGAAACGGTTCATTTCGTTGGGCTCTTTGGAAAGGTCGAACCGGTCGTGGAAATTGAACCAGTCATAGCCATTGCCCGGCGCGCCGAGACGTTCGTAATTGGCGGCTTCGCGGTGGCCTTCGGGCAGTTCGCCCGAGAAATAGCTGTGGAAGTTTTCTTCAGCCATCAGATAGGTGCCCCAGGGCGTCGTGCCGCCGGCGCAATTGTTCAGCGTGCCGCTGACGCGCGTGCCGGTATCGTCCTGGCTGGTCTTCAACCGATCGTGGCCTGCGACGGGCCCGGTGATTTCCATTTCGGTCTCGCCGGTGATGCGGCGGTTATAGGGGCTGCCCTCGACCCGGCGCCACTTGCCGTCCACCTTTTCGATTTCGACGACCGACCCGCCATGGGCCATGATCTCGATATTGACCTGCTCTTCGGTCAGCGCCCCCTGCTGGGGTTCGCCATCGACGATGGTGACCAGGCCAGGGAACATCAGGTGCGCGTTGGTGTATTCATGGTTGACCAGCAGCAGCCCGTGCTCGGAAGAACCCTCGAGCGGCACATAGCCCACATAGTCGTTATTGTAGCCGAACTGCTGGGCCTGCGCCTCGGCGGTCTGGGCCGTGGGATCGAATTCGGGCGCCCCATTGGTCACCGCATCGCCCCAGCGCAGCAGCACGTCGGCGTTGTAGCCCTCGGCCACGTGATGGTCGGCGTCAACGCCGGCGGTCACTTCGGTGAACGAAAAGGCCGAGCCTTCTTGCGCGCGGGCCTTTTCGGCCGTCAGCAGTGCCAGCGGGCTCACAGTGGCGGCAATGGCCGTGGTTGCCAGCGAACCCTTCAAGAACCCGCGGCGCGAGAAGCGGCGCGAAATCAGCTCGCCCATGGTGGGCGTGCTGGTGGGGTTGGTCGGCTCGAATTCGGCGTTTTCGAGTCCCTGTGTAGGGAAAGTGGGATTATGCTCGTTCATTGAAAAAGCCCTGAATGGTTGAGGGCTCATGGGCAGGTGTGAGGCCAATTTCCATGAGCGTTCGGAGAGCGCGGGCGTCCAATCCGCCCCGCTCGCCGGGAACGCTATTGATGGCTCATAACACTGTTATGACATTACATTATGCCCATTCCCGCTTTTTCGATGTCTTCCCGATTCCGGGGTTGAACGTGTTGGTCGGGTCGAGTTCGCGGTAGAACTCCGCAAGCGCCGGCTTGGCGGCATAAAGGTGCCCCACATTGTGCTCGGCGGGATATTCCGCCCCGCGCGTATCGAGCAATTCGAGCAGCCGCTGTTTGATCGCGCCCACGTCGCCACCCTTTATGACCATGTAGTCCTGGTGCAGCACATGGCAGAAAAAATGCCCGCACACCGATTTATAGGCCAGTTGCGCGTCGAGCTCGGGCGGCAATTCGGGCAGCCAGTCGATCTCGTTGCGCGGCAGCGCCACGTCGAGCGCCAATATGTCCTCGACGGCGTCGGGATGCACGGCGCGATACCGCCCGCCCGCGCCGCCAAACGCGAACCGATGCAGAAACGCATCCGCTCCCTCCTGCGGCGTGCATTCGAAATATTCGCCTGTCGCGGATGGGAAAATCTCCTCGAAATAGGCCCGCGCCTCCGCCACGCCGTCCCCGCCCATCCGGATCATCAGATGATGCTCGAACCGCTCGCGATAATCGTTCATCCGCCGGGGCAGGTGCTCGGGCCAAAGCCCGGTCACAAACTGCACGATCCGGTCCGAGATCGCGCCGCCCAACCCCAGCTTTTCGGTAATCCCATCCATCCAGCTCTTGGCCGCGAACGCCGCAGGCACCCTGTCGGTGCCCAGCAGCTTGATAATCAGGAAAACGTCCTTGCCGTATTTTTGCGTCAGCCTGTAGCCGTCCCGGTGCAGATATTCCCCGGCAATCGGCAGCGTCTCGAACCGGCTCAGCATATGCCGCCTGATCCGCGCCAATTCCCCCGCATCATTGCTGCCGATATAGAAAACCTGCGTATCGGTATCGGCCGGAAACGTATCGAGCCTGAGCGCAAACACCGCGAGTTTGCCCGCGCTCCCCGAGGCCTCGAACAGCTTTCGCGGATCGGCGTTGAACCGGGCAGGGGTCTCCGCTTCGATATCGCGCACATGGTGGTGATAATCATGGTCCGACGCCCGCCGATTGCCCTCCGGCGCGATATCGGCCTGGGTATATTGCCCCGCATCGAGCCGCGACAGCATGGTCTCGGTCTCGGCCTCGTCCCCCAACTCCACCCCCAGATGGTTGACCAGCTTGAGCTCTCCTGCCGCATCCACCTGGGCATAAAGCGCCATCTCGGTATAGGCCGGCCCGCGCTGGATCAGCGACCCGCCCGAATTGTTGCACACCCCGCCGATCACCGACGCCCCGATGCAGCTCGACCCGATCACCGAATGGGGTTCGCGCCCGAGCGGCCTCAGCGTCTTCTCCAGCCTGTCGAGCGTTGCCCCGGGCAGTGCGATTACCTGGCTCCCGCCCCCGATCGGATCGACCCGGGCAATCCGCATGACGTTGATGATGACGATGGGCCGGTCATACCCATCCCCGAACGGCGTCGATCCACCGGTCAGCCCCGTATTGGCCGCTTGGACGATAATCGCTACCCCCGCCTCGACGCACGCCTTGAGCGCCCGCCACTGCTCGACCAGCGTCCCCGGCCGCACCACCGCCAGCACCTCCCCATCCCCATACCGATACCCCTTCCGATACCGCCGCGTCGTCCGGTCCCCCACCAGCACATGCCGCGCCCCGGCAATCGAACGAAGAGTGGAAATCAGAGCATCGGTCATACTGGAAAAGCCTGTGGTTGAATCGAACCGACCTTACGCATTCTTGCCCCATGCCGCACCGGCTTGCCGAAATAAATCCCCCAGCTTCGGCACTCCCCATTACACCCACCCTCCAGCGCTAGAACACGCCTCTTCCTTTTCCTTCCCCCTCGTCGTCCTCGGGCTTGACCCGAGGACCCATGCAGCGCTCCCACCCCCCAGCAGAAGTGCTTCCCCCCTTACTCACTCACCCTGATCACAATCGGATCGCCATAAAGATCGATCTGCTCGGTCCCCGCCGCTGTCGCCGTGAAAAGGATCGCACGCGCCGGCACTCGCCCACCGCATTGGCGGCTGAACCGCGTACCCACGCCGCCATCCGAAAGCCGTCCCGTCACGAGTTCGGGCAACAGCGGCATGGCCTCTTCCCAAGTTGGCGCCGGCCCGCACTCATTGCCGCGCGCGCCATGGATAATCGTGGCATCGCCCACCCTGATGGAAACATTGCGCACATATTCAGCGATCACCCCGTCATAACTGCCCACCGGATCGTCCACCTCGCGCGGCCAGAACAGCAACAATCCGACGAGCGCAATACCGATGCATACAACCCCCGCAGCCACCGGCCACAACGCCCGCGTCGAAGCCCCGTCCTCCGCCCCCTCGCTCACGGCCTCCGGCTCGACCGTCACCGGCTTGATCCGGCTCGCGCGATAAAGCGCGTTCCAGTGCTGCCGCACCCCCTCGTGCCGGTCGATCTCGAGAATCCGGCCCAGCAGGGCGAAGTTCTTGCGTTGCGGCAGATGCACCCCGGCGCGCCAGTTGCGCAGGTTCTTGACCGCGGTTTCGAACGCGCTGTGGGTGGGATTGCCATTGGCCGCGCACAGCTTCTCGGCCAGCGCCAGATTGTCGAGATAACCCCGTTCAATGCAGAGCGCGTCGAACAGCTCATGCCAGTCGCCAAAGCGATGCCAATCATGCGTCTCGATCATAGTTCCCCCAAACCATCGAGAAGGTCAGCACGCCGACCTTAATGCCAGCAAATTGATATTCCTAGCAAATCGAGCCCGTTTTTTCCGCCCGCTTCCCATTCTTCCCCGTTTTGCCGCTGACCGGCAACCCGATGCTGGCTAGGACTTCGGATGGCGCGGTGGGGGACGCGATGGTTCCGCGCGGGCGCCAAGGGAAACAGGAGTTCAATCGCAATGATCAACAAGATCGCCGGTCTGGCCGTCTCTTCGCTGGCCGTGCTGGCCCTCGCTGCGTGCTCGGCCACGACGCGCGGTGACGCGGCGCCCGATGCCGCGCCCGCCCAGCCTTTCGACATCGCAGGCGTTACCATCAGTCCCATGACCCAGGCCAATCTCTGCCGCGACCTTGGCGGGCAGGGCCAGGCCCCCACCGTCACCGTGCGCCACAGGCCCGTCGCCGGCGTCCCGATCCGCCTCCATCTTCAGGACCGCCTGAGCGATGGCAGCACCTTCAATCACCGCAGCACGCGCGTTGCGTCCGACGCGTCGGGCACCACTACCGTCAATTATGGTTTCCTGCCGCCGTGCAACACGACCGCCGGCCGCCTCGATTCCCACTATCAGCTCACCGTTGAGGCGGGTGGCGAATCCGAAACCATCACCTGGGCACGCTTCGCATCCGGTTCACGCGCCATCCGGTAGCGAAGCACGCAGCAAAGGCGGCGAGGCCCTGGGCCCAGCCGCCTTTGTCCGGTCTTTCGGCCTATGAGCCGGTGTTCGATGCCGCCATTTGGGCAATGAACAGACGCAACGCTCCCGCCGCCGCCTCTCGCGGGTCCTCATGGGGATGCCATTCGGGAAAGTGTCCATCGATCGCCATGCGCGCCAGGCCATAGACAAGGGCGCGCGATGCGAGAACGAGCCGGTCGAAATCCAACCCATCCGCGATCCGGCCTTCGCTGCTTGCCTGTTCGAGCAGCGCGATCATCCTCTGGCGTAGGGCCTCATTGCTCTCCCGGAGCCTGGGCGATGCATCGAAATCGATCAGCGTCCGCGAGCTGATGATCTGGAAATGGGTGGGGTTTGAAATGGCCCAGTCGAGATAACCCCGCCCGATGGCTTCAATGCCGCCGAGAGGGTCGTCGGCCCCGATATGGGCCTGCGCGGCGTCCACAGCCGCCACCAGTTTCTCCATCGCCTGTTCGGCCACGGCGGTCAGCAGGGCGGCTTTGGAGCTGAAATGGCGAAACGGCGCGCCGGGCGAAACGCCCGCCCGCTTGGCCACCTCCCGCACCGACAACCGCTCGACGCCGCTGTCTTCTATGATGTCGATGGCCGCCGCAATCAGCGCCTCGACAAGATTGCCATGATGGTAGGGGCGCGGCTTTTCGGTTGGCTTCATAGGCTCACGCCTAACATGGTTGTGATATGTAAGCACTGATTATTTTCTTGCCGGATCGCGCATCCAATGTAATCAATGATTACATTGTCAATGGAGGTTCCCTCATGCTTCGCGCTCTCGTCCCGGCCACGCTCGCGGCCGCTATAGTGTCTGTCACCCCGGCCCTGTCCCAGGAGCATCCCACGCTCGATATCGTCTGGCCCCAGCCCGGATCGACAATCGAGCTCGGCGATGATCCCGAGCAGGCCATCGGCATCGTCGTCGAAAGCAATTTCGCCCTGCTGCCGGCCGGCCAGTGTGGCGATAACGCCCAATGCGGCCATATCCATATGAAGATCGATCCCGACGGGGATAGCTGCAACATCCCCGGCCGCGCCTATAACAGCATGAACAGCGATTTCGGCGGCGATCTCGTCAAGGCGCGTTTCGGCCATTGCCCAAGCCCCGAGGGCGAACACGTCATCGGCGTGCTCCTTGCCGACGACCATCACCAGCCCATTCTGATCGATGGCCAGCCCATCACCGCACTGGTAACGGTCACCACCCGATAGGGGAAACGCAAAAAACCCCGCCTTTGCACGAAAGGCGGGGTCTGGATTGACCGGGCCGGCGATCAGACGGCTTCGAGCGCCGCCGCAATCCCCTGGCCAACCCCGATGCACATGGTCACCAGCGCGCGCTTGTGCCCCTTGAGGCTCATCTCCAGCGCCGCCGTGCCCGCGATGCGCGCTCCGCTCATCCCCAAGGGATGCCCCAGCGCAATCGCCCCGCCATTGGGGTTCACGTGCTCGGCGTCCTCGGCGATCCCCAGCCCCCGCAGCACCGCGATGCCCTGGCTGGCAAACGCCTCGTTGAGCTCGACCAGGTCGAAATCATTGGCCGAAATGCCCAGCCGGCCGATAAGTTTTTCCGAGGCGGGCAGGGGCCCGATCCCCATCACCCTCGGCGGCACGCCTGCCGTCGCCCCGCCCACGATCCGCGCCAGCGGCGTCAGCCCGTATTTCCTGACCGCCGCCTCGCTGGCGATGATCAGCGCCGCCGCCCCGTCATTGACGCCCGAGGCATTGCCCGCCGTCACGCTCCCACCCTCGCGGAAGGGCGTCGGCAGCTTGGCGAGGGTTTCCAGCGTCGTGGCGCGCGGATGCTCGTCGCGGTCCACCACCACCGGATCGCCCTTGCGCTGGGGTATGCTGACGGCAACTATTTCCTTGGCCAGCCGCCCGTTCTCCTGCGCCGCCGCCGCCTTGTTCTGGCTGCGCACCGCGAAGGCGTCCTGGTCCGCGCGGCTGACCTTATAGTCCTCGGCGACGTTTTCGCCCGTCTCGGGCATGGAATCGACGCCGTGGAGCTTTTTCATCACCGGATTGACGAAGCGCCAGCCGATGGTGGTGTCGTAAATCTCCGCATTGCGCGAAAACGCCGTCTCGGCCTTGGGCATCACGAACGGCGCGCGGCTCATCGATTCAGTGCCCCCCGCGATCATCAATTCGGCCTCGCCCGTCTTGATGGCCCGCGCCGCGGTCAGCACCGCATCCAGCCCCGACCCGCACAGCCGGTTGATCGTCGTCCCGGTCACCGTTTCGGGCAATCCCGCCAGCAACAGGCTCATCCGCGCCACGTTGCGGTTGTCCTCGCCCGCCTGATTGGCATTGCCGAAAATCACGTCCTCGACAGCTTCGAAATCCACCGATGGATTGCGTTCCACCAGCGCCTTGAGCACGATTGCCCCCAGATCGTCGGGCCGCACCTTGCTCAGCGCTCCACCAAACCGCCCGATGGGCGTGCGGATATAGTCGCAGATATACGCCTCAGCCATCACGCTGCCTTTCCGCCCTCATGGGCGCGCTTGGTACGCTCCTGCAGATCGCGCAGGGTTTTCAGTTCCAGTTCTGTCGGGGCAGGGGTCTCTTCGAGATTGTCGGCGAATTTCACCGTCCACCCGCACGTTTCCTGCACCATCTCCCGCGTCACGCCCGGATGGAGCGAAACCACCGTAAATTCCTTGGTCTCGGGGTCGGGCTTCCAGATCGCCAGGTCTGTGATCAGCAGCGTCGGCCCCTTGGTCTTGATCCCCAGCCGCTCGCGATGGTCGCCACCCTCGCCATGCCCGAACGAGGTGAAGAAATCGATCTTTTCCACCATCGAGCGCGTCGCCTGCTTGAGGGTAATGTAAATCTCCCCGCACGATGAAGCGATCTCCGGCGCCCCGCCACCGCCCGGCAACCGCACCCTGGGCTTGTCGTAATCCCCGATCACCGTGGTGTTGATATTGCCGAACCGGTCGATCTGCGCCGCGCCCAGGAACCCGATGGAAATCCGTCCGCCCTGCAGCCAATAGCGGAACATCTCGGGCACCGAAACGGTGGTCACCGCCGTCTCGCACAACTCCCCGTCGCCGATCGAGAGCGGCAGCACCTCCGGCGCCGTCCCGATGGTGCCGCTCTCATAGATCAGCGTAATATCGGGCGCATGCGTCAGCCGCGCCACATTGCACGCCGCCGACGGCGCCCCGATCCCCACAAAGCACACATCCTTGCTCGTCAGCGCCCGCGAGGCGGCAATGGTCATCATTTCATTGGGTGTAAAATCAGCCATCTCTCAAACCTCCTGCGCATTCATCGAGGGAAGGACGAGGCGCCAGCCAGCCCCACCATTGTCATTCCGGGACTTGTTCCCGGAATCCAGGGCCGCGGGATCGAACATCAATG
This sequence comes from Pelagibacterium mangrovi, assembly GCF_036662815.1. Taxonomy (NCBI): domain Bacteria; kingdom Pseudomonadati; phylum Pseudomonadota; class Alphaproteobacteria; order Hyphomicrobiales; family Devosiaceae; genus Pelagibacterium; species Pelagibacterium mangrovi. The sequence continues at coordinate 221,287 of NZ_JBAFXA010000008.1, forward strand.
TACGAGCACCCATCCTCAAAGCCCCTTGATCCGCTCTGCGAACACCTCGGGTGTCGCGCCCAGCACGTTCTCGTCCATCCACTTGGCAAACAGCTCGCGATCGGCCGAAACCTTGTCCCATTCGAGATAGGCGGCGTTGTCGCGGTCGTAATATCCATGCGTATAGGAGGGATGCGCCCCGCCCTTCACCACGGCGATAGCCGTCACCGTCCAGTGCGGCAAAACCGTCAAATTCGGATGCATCCCGGCAAAGTCCGGCACGATCTCCTCGACCGTCACCACCACTTTCTTTGCCGCCAGCGCCGCTTCCTTCTGCACGCCGACAATGCCCTCGATCAGCACGTCGCCCTTCTCATTGGCCTTCTGTGCATGAATGAAGGTCACGTCCGGCCGATGCGCGGGGATCGCCGCCAACTCTTCCCCTGTAAACGGGCAGGTGACCGATTTGATGTCGGGATTGACCTTGGGCAGGTCGGCGCCCTTGTAGCCGCGAAACACCGCGCAAGGCAGCCCCGCAGCGCCCGCCTCATAGGCATTGGCCATCGCCGCATGCGAGTGCTCGACGGTTTCGATGGTGCGCGGATATCCGTTCTCGATGGCATCGCGCATCCGCCTGAGCAGCCCCACGCCCGGATTGCCGGCGTAGGAAAAGATGACCTTCTTGGCCATCCCCATGCCGACCATCTGGTCGTAGATCACATCCGGCGTCATGCGCACCAGGGTCAGATCCTTGAACCCCTGCCGGATCACCTCATGGCCCGCCGCATGCGGAATCAAATGGGTAAACCCCTCGAAGGCAACGGTATCCCCGTCCCTGAGATTGTCCCGCACCGCCTGATCGAGCGGCATCACCTTGCTCATTGCTCTCCACCCGGAAATATAACCGATACCTCAATAAACACTGGCGGAACGGCGTCGTAAAATGATAAATATCGGTCAATACATAACGAAAGAGAATGTTATCTCGAAGATAGCGCTTCTGGCCGCCTCAGCGCACCCCTCACCCCCATCCCCTCTCCCTCAAGGGGAGAGGGGGGCACTTGTTGCAAAGCTTGAGTTCTTGCCGCAACGCCGCCACGGGCTACCCTTCTCCCCTTGAGGGAGAAGGTGGATCGGACCAAAGGTCCGAGACGGATGAGGGGTGCGCAGCGCCGGCACCGATCACCTGAAGAAGAATTGACCCATGCCCACCCTCGACCCCCGCATAAAACTCCGCCACCTCACCGCCTTCATCGAAACCGACCGCCAGGGCGGCGTCCTCCCGGCAGCCGAAGCCCTCGGCCTTACCCAGCCCGCCATTTCCAAATCCCTCGCCGAACTCGAGGATATCCTCGGCGTCGCCCTCTTCGACCGTTCCCGCCGCAAGCTTGCTCTCACCGAATTCGGCGCCCTGTTCCTGCGCTACGCCAACGCCGCGATCTCCGCCCTGCGCCAGGGCATCGAAACCGTCTCCCACGCCCAGGGCGCCGATACGGTCGTCCGCCTCGGCGCGCTGCCCACCGCCGAAGTCGATGTCGTCCCCCGCGCCGTCGCCCGGTTCGCCGCCGGCCCGCTCGCCAGCCGCGTGCATGTGGAAAGCGGCCCCAGCCCGCATCTTCTCTCCATGCTGCGCGCTGGGTCGATCGATTTCGTCGTCGGCCGCATGCCCGCTCCCGAGGTCATGGCCGGCCTCTCCTTCGAGCACCTTTATTCCGAACCTCTCGTCCTCGCCGTGCGCCCGTCCCACCCGCTGCTCGGTGAGCCCGATCCCACCCTGCGCGCTGTCGAACCCTTCCCCGCTCTCGTCCCCCCGCGCGGCGCCATCATCCGCAACACAGTGGAATCGGTTCTCCTTGCCGCCGGCATCACCCGGCTGCCGCGCGAAATCGAAACGGTTTCGAACTCCTTTGCCCGCGCCTACGCGCTTTTGACCGATGCCGTCTGGTTCATCTCCCGCTCGGTCGTCGCCGCCGATCTGGAGCTGGGCGCGCTCCTCGCCCTTCCCATCGACATGTCCGCCAGCGTCGGCGCCATCGGCATCACCACCCGCGCCGGCTCCCAGCTCGATCTCCCCGCCGCCGCGCTCATCGCCCAATTGCGCGACCTCGCCGGCCGATAAACGGAACCTCCCGACCGAGAATCTTCCCGCCACCTTCTCATCAACATGGGTGTGGTCATTTGGCCTCCGCTCCGCTATGCCCCATGTCTCACAAACCAAGCGCGAAAGCATAAGGATTTGGAGCATTTCCGCGTTTCCGCTAAACACTGAAATGCTCTAGCACCAGGCCATGCCCAAACCCGCCATCGACAAGGACCTCGAACGCGTCGGCCAGCTCTCCCGGGCCACCGACGATGTTGCGCGCGCCATGGCCGCGCCGGGCCTTGCGCTGGTCTTCATTCTTGCCACGCTGATCTGGGCCGCCTTCGCGGTCACGTCGGGGCCCCTCAGTTCCCTTGTCGTCGTCGCGACGGTTCTGGCCGCCTATATGGCGCTCAACATCGGCGCCAACGATGTCGCCAACAATATGGGCCCCGCCGTGGGCGCCAACGCGCTCACCATGGGGGTGGCGCTGGCCATCGCCGCCGTTTTCGAAGCGGCGGGCGCGTTCCTGGCCGGTGGCGATGTCGTCGAAACCATCTCGCGCGATATCGTCGCCCCCGGCACCCATCTGGGCACCATGCCCTTCATCATGGTCATGATGTCGGGCCTCCTGGCCTCCGCGCTCTGGATCAACCTCGCCACCTATGTGCGTGCGCCGGTGTCCACCACCCATTCGGTGGTCGGCGGCATCGTGGGGGCGGGCATCGCAGCCGCCGGCTTTTCAGCCATCGTCTGGCCGACCATGGCCGCCATCACTGTCAGTTGGGTCATTTCCCCGGTCATGGGCGGCCTCATCGCGTCCGCCTTCCTGCTCGTCATCAAGCAGACGATCCTGTCCGCCCCCGACCGGCTCGATGCGGCAAGGCTCTGGGTCCCCATTTTCGTTTCGGCCATGGCGGGCATCTTCACCGCCTATATGGCCGTCAAGGGCCTCGAACGGGTCTGGACGCCGCCGGTCCCCATGGTGGTTCTGGTCTCCGCCGCCCTGGCTCTCCTCGCCTGGCTCCTGGCCCGTCCCTGGGTCGCGGCGCGCACCCAAGAGGTCGAGGAGTCCAAAAAGCAAATCGGCACGCTGTTCCGCCTGCCGCTGATCGTTGCCGCGGCTCTCCTGTCCTTCGCCCACGGCGCCAACGATGTCTCCAACGCCATCGGCCCGCTCGCCGCCATCGCCCGCGCGGCGGCCGGCGATGCAGGGGCGCTCGCCCCGGTCCCACACTGGGTCATGGCCATCGGCGCCCTGGGCATCGCCTTCGGGCTCATGCTGTTCGGCCCTCGCCTCATCCGCACTGTGGGCGGGGAAATCACAAGGCTCAATGAAATCCGCGCCTTTTGCGTGGCACTATCGACGGCCACCACAGTTCTGGTCGCCGCCGCGCTGGGCATTCCGGTGTCCTCGACCCATATCGCCATCGGCTCGATCTTCGGTGTCGGCTTTTTCCGCGAACGCATGTCCAACGGTTCGCTTTATCGCCCGGTTGTCAGCCCCGAAGGGGTGTTCCTGCGCACCAGCCACCTCAACCCCACGCCCGAGGCCGCCGTCGCCAATTTCAAAAAGCGCCGCCGCCGCCATCTCGTCCGCCGCAGCCATCTGGCGACCATCCTCGCCGCCTGGGTTGTCACCGTCCCCGTCTCAGCCCTCCTCGCCGCCCTCATCTACGCCGCCATGCGCCTCGTCTTCCGCTTCTAGGGCAGGGGGGCGGGGCGATAGGCACGCCGCGCGCCACCCCCTGTCATTCCGGGGCTTGTTCCCGGAATCCAGCGCAGCGCCCACCAAAGGCACCGAAGCATCACTTCCGCGCTTCGGCAAATCGCGGCAAAGCCCGCCCGCCCAGCGTCGCCTCGTCCACCCTTCCGGCCTTGGCCTCACGCTGTCCCAGCGCCACGGCCACATCGGCCAGCCCCTCATGGGTGATCAACCGCTTGGCTTCTTTCAGCACCGCCCAATGCCGATGGCGCTGGCCGCTCTCCTTCCAGTCCTCCCGCTGCTCGGTCACCAGCAGGGGAAAGATGTGGACCTCAATCGGCCGCGGCCGCTCCGGCGTCACCGGCAGAAAATAATGCCCGATCGGCGTAGTCTCGATTTCGCCTTCCACCCCGGCCTCTTCCCAGGCTTCGATGGCGGCGGTTTCCCAACCCGTCTTGCCTTCCATCAGCCGCCCCTTGGGGAAAATCCATTTCCCGCGCCCGCGCGAGGTCACCAGCAGCACCACCAGATGCCCGTCCACAATGGCATAGGGCAGGGCGCCAAATTGCGGCCCGTCGCGTTCGACGGGTTTTCGGTTGAACAGGGAAAAGAGGCGCTTGAACATCGGGAGCCTCCAGTAAGGGCGGGTCAGAGTAGTCTCTTCGCCTGAGTCGGCATAGTTCCCAAGCTCTTGGTGAATATTTCGCATACGGGCTTGTTTCGTGGCCGGTGCCCGATGCTATGATGCCCAGGCGCGCTTTACGCGCGAATCCCTCTTTCGCACCCGGGCAGGCACAGGCGATGACCGTCGAAATCGACATGGGCACGACAAATACCGGCACGTCCGCCCGGCTCGATCTCGAGGAACTCCTCGCCACCCGCCTGCTCGTCCAGGGCAATTCGGGCTCGGGCAAGTCGCACCTTCTGCGGCGCCTCCTCGAACAGAGCGCCCCATGGGTGCAGCAATGCGTCATCGATCCCGAGGGCGATTTCGTGACGCTCGCCGACAAATTCGGCCATGTGGTGGTCGAAGCCGACCGCTCCGAGCATGAATTGACCCGCATCGCCGGCCGCATCCGCCAGCACCGCGTCTCGGTGGTCCTCTCGCTCGAAGGGCTGGAGGCCGAAAACCAGATGCGCGCCGCCGCCGCGTTCCTGGGCGGGCTTTTCGATGCGGATCGCGATTTCTGGTATCCCATGCTGGTCGTCGTCGACGAAGCCCAGCTCTTCGCCCCCGCCGCCGGCGGCGAGGTTTCCGACGACGCGCGAAAACTCTCGCTCGGCGCCATGACGAACCTCATGTGCCGTGGCCGCAAGCGCGGCCTTGCCGGCGTCATCGCCACCCAGCGCCTCGCCAAGCTCGCCAAGAACGTCGCCGCCGAAGCGTCGAACTTCCTCATGGGTCGCACCTTCCTCGATATCGACATGGCCCGCGCCGGCGATCTGCTGGGCATGGACCGGCGCGGCACCGAAATGTTCCGCGATCTGCAAAAGGGCAATTTCGTCGCGCTGGGCCCCGCGCTCTCGCGCCGCCCGCTCCCCATCCGGATCGGCACCGTCGAAACCAGCGCCCGCTCGACTTCGCCCAAATTGATGCCGCTCCCCGAAACCGGCGCCGACGCGGCGGACCTGATCTTCACCCCCAGCCCGGAAGAAGAACTGCGCCCCCTCCCGCGCCGCGCCGTTTCGCCCGCCCCGCGCCCCACCGCCGATATCCTCGCCCAATTGAGTCAGCCCGCGCCCCGCGCCGAGCCCGAGCCCACCTCGCTTTTCCCCGAGATCGACGAGGCCGAACGCGCCGTGCTGATCGATGCCGTCCTCGCCGAAATCCTCGAAGACCCGGACGCCAGCTTCCGCTCTGTCGCCGTGCTCTATCAGGATTTCCTCGTCCGCTGCCGCATCCGCCGCGTCCCCGGCACTCCGCCCGACCTCAACGAATTCAAGCGCCGCTTCGCCGTCGCCCGCGCCGGCGTCGATACCGACGCCGCCCAATCGGATGGCTGGCAGGCCGCCCTCGACCTCGCCAAGACGCTCCCCGAGGATGTGCAGGGTGTCTTCCTGATCGTCGCCCGCGCCGCTGTCGAAAAACTCCCCTGTCCTTCGGACGCGACGCTCGCCCGCGCCTACGGCTCCCACTCCGCCTCCCGCGCCCGGCGTCTCCTGACCTATTTCGAGGATCGGGGGCTGATCGTCCTGCGCGAGGATTTCTCCGGCCGCCGCATCGCCGCCTTTCCCGACCTCGCAGCTGAGACCGCCCCCGGCGACCCCACCGCCCCCGCCGAAACCCCCGATGGAAGGGCAGCGGCGGAGTAGGGGGTAGGGGCACAGCGCTCGCGCCCGCACCGTATTTGGCGTCGCCACCTCGGCGCACCCCTCACCCCCATCCCCTGGCGGCATTGGCGTTTTTGCCGAAACGCTGCCAAAGGCCCACCTTCTCCCTCAAGGGGAGAAGGTGGGCTTTCGCTTGAAAAGCGAAAGGTCGGATGAGGGGTGCGCGGCGCCTGCCCAGCCAGCCATCGCTGCATGGAACCATCCCCAATTCTCCGCTTTTGACGAAATCTCCCCCTTGCCCCCATCTCCGCGCCCGCTACTTTCCCCCTCATGATCCTCGCACTCGACATCGGCGGCAGCGCCATCAAAGCCGCATGGACCGACGACCCCGGCGCCATCGCCCAGATGGCCCGCATCGAAACCCCGCGCAATGATTTCGCCGCTTTCGTCGAAACCCTGCGCGGCATCCTCTCCGCCGTCCCAACCCACCCCGAGGCCGTCTCGATCTCCATCTGCGGGGTCACCGATATCGACACCGGCTCGATGATCTGCGCCAACATCCCCTGCATCGACGGCCGCGTCCTCGATGCCGCGCTCGAAGCCGCGCTCGGCCTCCCCGTCGCCATCGCCAACGATGCCGATTGCTTCGCGCTCGCCGAAGCCGGGCTCGGGGCAGGGCAGGGGCATGATGTCGTCTTCGGCATCATCCTGGGCACCGGCGTGGGCGGCGGCCTGGTGGTCGATGGCCGCCTCGCCAACCGGCGCGGCGGATACGCCGGCGAATGGGGCCACGCCACCATCCTCGCCGCCACCGCCGGCACCCCACCCGTCGAAATCCCCCCTTTCCCCTGCGGCTGCGGCCGCAAGGGGTGCGTCGATACCATCGGCGGCGCCCGTGGCCTCGAAAGGCTGCACATGCATTTGACCGGCGTTTTCCGCGACAGCCGCGAAATCGTCGTAGGCTGGGCCGGCGGCGACCCCGCCGCCACCCGCACCATCGAGATCTACGTCGATCTCATCGCCGATCCGCTGGCGCTGGCCATCAACATCACCGGCGCGTCCATCGTCCCCACCGGCGGCGGCATGGCCGGTGCTCCCGGCCTAATCCCCGCCCTCGACACAGCCGTCCGCTCCCGCATCCTCCGCCGGCTCGACCGCCCCCTTATCGTCCCGGCTCAATCGGGCCCGGAACCCGGCCTCGTCGGCGCTGCCCTTCTGGGTCTCGACCGGTTCGCCTATGCGTGAAATTGTCCTGACCCATCCTGCACGCAGCGAATTTGACGTTCCGAAACGCTTGCCAAGGGCTACCCTTCTCCCCTTGAGGGAGAAGGTGGGTTTTCGCGTAGCGAAAGGTCGGATGAGGGGTGCGCTGACTCTCCGCTCACCAAAACGTCGAATGATGGCCGATAGGGACGCCCTCAACACGCGAGGCCGCCCATGACCACCCTCGAAATCTGCGTCGATACCCCCGCCGGCCTTTCCGCCGCCATCGCCGGCGGCGCCGACCGGATCGAGCTCTGTTCCGCCCTCTCGGTCGGCGGCCTCACCCCGTCCCCCGGCCTCATGGCGCTCGCCGCCAAGGCCCCGATTCCCGTCCATGCCATGATCCGCCCCCGCGCCGGCGATTTCGTCTTCTCCGATCCCGAAATCGCCGCCATGGAAGCCGATATCGACGCGGCCCGAAACGCCGGCCTCCCCGGCGTCGTCCTCGGTGCCACCCACCCCGACGGCGCCCTCGACACCCAAACCCTCGCCCGCCTCATCGCCCGCGCCAAACCCCTCGACCTCACCCTCCACCGCGCGTTCGACCTCGCCCCCGATTTGCCCCGCGCCGTCGACGACGCCATCGCGCTGGGCTTTAACCGCATCCTCACCTCGGGCGGCGCTCCCCGCGCCATCGACGGTCTCGAAAACCTCAAACGCATCATCGCCCACGCCGCCGGCCGCATCGCCATCATGCCCGGCTCCGGCGTCACCCCCGAAACCGTCGCCACCTTCCTCGCTCTCGGCATCACCGACCTCCACGCCTCCGCCAGTCGCAAAATCAATGCACCCCAAAGCCGCGCCACCGACCTGGGCTATGTGACGCCGGACATGAAAGAAACCGATCCCGCACTGGTCGCGATGCTCAAGGCGGCGATGACCAGCCGATCCTAGCACGAACTCCTTCAGTGCCGGATGCTTGCCCCGGTTTCCCTTCTCCCCTTGAGGGAGAAGGTGGGCTTTCGCTGAAAGCGAAAGGTCGGATGAGGGGTGCGCTGAGCTGGCAACACAAATCCCCGCCGAAATTTATCCCCACCCTCGCTATCGTCAGTTGCCGAAGCTTCCTCACAAAATCGAGCAAACCCCATGCCAAACCCGCCCCCCACCTGCTAAACACCCCCATGCACGCCGCCGCCCCGCTCCCCATCGATGCCATCCTCCCCCGGCTCGCCGACGCGCTGCAAACCCACACCCGCGCCGTCCTCGTCGCCCCGCCCGGCGCCGGCAAGACCACCCGAATCCCTCTCGCCCTGCTCGATGCCCCCTGGCGTGGCGATGGCAAGATCGTCATGCTCGAACCGCGCCGCCTCGCCGCCCGCGCCGCCGCCCGCCGCATGGCCCAATCCCTCGGCGAACAGACCGGCGAAACCGTCGGCTACCGTGTCCGGCTTGATACCAAAATCTCATCCAGAACCCGCATCGAAGTCGTCACCGAAGGCGTCTTTACCCGCATGATCCTTGACGATCCGGAGCTGACCGGCATCGCCGCCGTGCTGTTCGACGAATTCCACGAACGCTCGCTGGATGGCGATCTGGGCCTCGCCCTCACGCTCGACGCCACCGCCCTGCGCGAGGATCTGCGAATCCTCGTCATGTCCGCCACCCTCGATGGCGCCGCCATCGCGAGCCTTTTGGGCGATGCCCCGGTCATCGAAAGCGAAGGCCGCGCCTTCCCGGTCGAAACCCGCCACATCGCCCCCGATCCCGCCGCCCGCATCGAGCAGACAGTGGCCGCCGCCACCCGCCGCGCCCTCGCCGAACAAGCCGGCTCCATCCTCGTCTTCCTCCCCGGCCAGGCCGAAATCCGCCGCACCGCCGAGGCCCTCTCCGCCATCGCCGGCCCCGATACCGATATCGCCGCCCTCTACGGCCAGCTATCCCCCGCCGAGCAGGACCGCGCCATCGCCCCCGCCCCAGAGGGTCGCCGCAAGATCGTGCTGGCCACCGCCATCGCCCAGACGTCGCTGACCATCGAAGGCGTCCGCATCGTCATCGATTCCGGCCTCTCGCGTCTTCCGGTCTACGAGCCAGACACCGGTCTCACCCGTCTCGAAACCCGCCGCGTCTCCCGCGCCAGCGCCGACCAGCGCCGCGGTCGCGCCGGCCGTACCGAGCCGGGCGTCTGCTATCGCCTCTGGCACGAAGGCCAGACCGCCAGCCTCGTCCCGTTCGATCCGCCCGAGATCACCGAGGCCGATCTGACCGGCCTCGTCCTGGACCTCGCCGGCTGGGGCGTCACCGATCCGGCAACGCTGGCCTTCCTCGATCCCCCACCGGCCCCCGCCTGGTCCGAGGCGGTCGCCCTGCTCAAATCCCTCGACGCCCTCGATGCCGCCGCCCGCATCACCCCCCACGGCACGCTGCTGGCAAAGCTCCCCCTCCATCCTCGCCTCGGCCACATGATCGCCCTCGCGGCGACCGAAGGCACGGCAATGGATGCCGCCCTCCTGGGCGTGCTCGTCGGCGAAGTGGGCCTGGGCGGCAACGCAACCGACCTCTCAACCCGCTTCGACAATCTTCGCCGTGACACCTCCAAACGCGCCGCCGAGGCCAAATCCCTCGCCGCCCGCTGGGCTAAATCGGCCGGCGGGGCAGGGCAGGCGAGCGGTGCCGATCTCGGCCGCCACCTCGCCCGCGCCTATCCCGATCGCGTCGCCCAGCAAACCGCCCCCGGCCGGTTCCGCCTCGCCAATGGCCGACAGGCGCGGCTTGACGAAACCGACAGCCTCGCGCGCGAAAAATTACTCGTCGTCACCGAAATGACCGGCGCCGCCGCCAGCGCCTTCATCCGCGCCGCATGCCCCATCGACCGCGCCGCCATCGAAGAGATTTTCGCCTCCCACATCCAAACCGCCACCGATCTGGCCTTCGACCCCGCCGCCCGCGCCGTCCGCGCCCGCCGCCAGCGGCGCCTCGGCGCCCTGCGCCTCGAAGACGGCCCCGCCGCCATCGATGACCCCGATGCCGCCGCCATCATGCTCGCCGGCGGAATAGCCCAGCTCGGCATCGAAAAGCTGCCCTGGACGCGCGACCAGAACACCCTGCGCAACCGCGCCAGTTTCCTCAACCGGACATTGGGCGAACCCTGGCCTGACCTCTCCGATGCCGCCCTCGCTCAGGATGGCGCCGCCTGGTTCGTCCCCCACATCGCCGGCCTCTCGCGCCTCGACGCCATCACCCCCGATCACCTCTCGGCCGCGCTGTTCGACCTTCTCCCCTGGGACCGCCGCGCTGAAATCGACCGTCTCCTCCCTTCCCATTTCGACGCCCCCTCGGGCAGCCGCATCCCCATCGACTACGCCGCCGAAAATGGCCCCGTCCTCGCCATCCGCGTCCAGGAACTGTTCGGCCTCGACACCCACCCCGCCATCGCCAACGGCAAAATCCCCCTGCTGCTCTCGCTGCTCTCCCCGGCCCACCGCCCCATCCAGACCACCCGCGACCTCTCCGGCTTCTGGCGCGGCAGCTGGCGCGACGTCGCCAAGGACCTCAAGGGCCGCTACCCCAAGCACCCCTGGCCCGACGATCCTCTCTCGGCCCACCCCACCAGCCGCGCGAAACCGCGAGACCAGTGACTTCCCACCGTCCCTCGAGGGGAGGCACCTTCCCCACAACTCTCAAGTTTTTCCATACGCTCGCAACGAGCTACCCTTCTCCCTTGAGGGAGAAGGTGCCCCGAAGGGGCGGATGAGGGGTGCGCTGAGCCAGCCCGATCATCCATAGGCCGCAGCCTACCCCGCCACCCGCCACCGCTCCCCGGCCAAAAACTCACTCACCCGCTCCGCCGCCATCGGCCGCGCGATGAAATAGCCCTGCAGCGCCGCGCACCCCATCTCGGCCAGAAGCTCGGTATGCTCGCGCGTTTCCACGCCCTCGGCGATCGCCTCGATCCCCAGCGATGCCCCGATCTCGACAATGGACGCCACCAGCCGCCGCTGCTCCTCGGACTGGGTGATCGGCATCACCAATTGCCGGTCGATCTTGAGCCGGTTGGGCCGCAGTTGCAAAAGGCTCACGATCGAGGCGTACCCCGTCCCGAAATCGTCGATCTCGATATCGATCCCCAATTCCTTGATCTGGTCGATGTTCCAGGAAACCAGGCTGTCGCGCTCGTCGAGATAGATGGATTCGACAAGCTCGAACGATACCGTCCCCGGCGCGATGTCGAGGCTGCGCAGCGTCCCGATCAGCCCCTTGTCGTTGAGCCGCCGCGCCGAAACGTTGACCGACACCCGCGGCACCGGCAGCCCGGCGGCGGTCCATTCCCTGTGCTGGGCCAGCGCCTGTTCGAGGATCAGCTTGTCGATGGCCGCCACGACGTTGAGCTCCTCGGCCACCGCCATGAACGCGTCCGGCGCCAGCATGCCGCGCGTGGGGTGCTTCCAGCGCGCCAGCGCCTCCATCCCCACGATATCGAACGTTTTCGCGTCCACCTGCGGCTGATAGAAGGCGACGAACTCGTTGTTTTCCAGCGCCGCCAGAATATCGTCGGCCACCCGCTTGGCGGTGACGATCTCGGCCTGCAATTCCTCGGAAAAGAACTCCGCCCGGCTGCGCCCCTGCCGCTTGGCGCGATAAAGCGCGATATCGGCGTTGACCAGAAGCTGGGTGGCCGGCGTCGCCGTCACGTCCCCGCCCGCGATCCCGATCGAAACCCCGAACCGGCACTCATGGCCCTGATAGGTCACGGGCTTGCGCATCGCCGCGATGATCCTCTCGGAGAGGGCCTTGAGTTCGGTATCCGATTTCCTGCCGATGCACAGGATCACGAATTCGTCCCCGCCGATCCGCGCCACGAAATCGCTGGGCCGCGCCCAGGCCTTGAGCACATGGGCGGCGTGGATCAGCATGGCATCGCCCGCCGCATGGCCCAGCGTGTCGTTGATCTGCTTGAACCGGTCGAGGTCGATATGCAGGATCGACACATGCCCCGCCGCGCCCGCGCTCTCGCGCGTGTGCATTTCGAGAATATGGTCGAGATAGCGCCGGTTGGGCAGCCCGGTGAGCGGGTCGTGCATCGCATTGTGCTCGATCCGCGCCTTGGCCGTTTCCAGCTCGAAATTTTTCGCTTCCGCCTGCGTCTTGGCCCGCATCAGCGCTTCGGAAAGCTCGGCATCGAGCGTTGCGTCCCAATTCACCCCCACAAGGCGTGGCGCTTCGCCCTTGTCCTGATAGACCGAACCCAGCGCCCGCACATGCCGCAATTGGCCGGAAGGCGTAAAAATCCTGAAATTGGAGACATATGGGCTCGCCGAGGCTATCGCCTCGTGAAACTCGCGCTCGGCCAGCTCTTTATCGTCCGGATGCAACCGATCGGCCCAATGGGCATAGTTCCTGGGCTCCCCATCGGCGGGGAGCCCGAAAATCTCGTTGGTGCGCGCGTCCCAGCCCAGCGTGCCCGTGGCGATGTCGAGGTCCCACACCCCCATCTGCGACGTGGCCATGGCCAGTTCGAGCCGCCGCGACACGCGCGCCAGCTCGGTTTCGCGCCGCCGCTGCTCGATGATCCGTCGCCGGCGTTCCTCGTTGAGCCGGCCCATCAGGATGATGGGAATGAGGATCAGCGCCGCCGCCAGCCCCATCCCGAGCCGCTGGATCGTCATATTGGGCGGATCGGCGCCCCAGCCCCCCAGCGGCGCCGCCGATATCGTCCAGCCGCCCGAGGGCCACGCCACCTCGGCGCGCACCGGATCGCCCGCAAGAATGGCCGCGTCGCCATGGAACACGCCATCCGCGTCGGCCTTCCCGTCGCGCCCGGAAATGGCGATCGCTATCTCGTCTTCGAGCCCGGTGATCCCGCTTTCGTCATAGAGCCGCCCGGCGTCGATCACCGCCGAAACGATCCCCCAGAACACTTCGCGGCCCTGGTCTTCGGTGTGATAAACGGGAAACCGCCCGATAAACCCCGTCCCGCCCTGCACAAGATCGAGCGGCCCGGCCAGCACGATCCCGCGCGAATTGCGCGCCTCGACCGCCGTGTCGCGCTGGGCGGCATCGGTCATGTAGTCCAGCCCCAGCGCCGCGGTGTTCCCGGCCACCGGATAGACCATCTCCACCACCAGCCCCGGCGCCGCCGCGATGTTGATGAGCTGGTTTTCCTGCGCCATCAGATACGCCGCCAGCGCCGAAAACCGCGTCTGGTCCATGTCCGGCTCGTTGGCGATGACACTCACCAGCCCGTGGACGAGTTGCAGATTGGAATTGACCTTGCCTTCGAGCTGCGCCCTGACCAGCGCCACCTTGTCGAGCACCATGGTGCGCTGCGACTGCTCATAGACTTCGCGGCTCTGATGCTCGGCGTAAAAAACCGCGATGCCGATGACGATCAGCGCGATCAACGTCGAAATGTTGCTGGCGCGAAACACGGCGCGCCCCATTCCGCTCATCACTGTCCGCGCCCTGTCCGCCACGGCGGCCCCCAAAATCTCTCTGCTCCACTGTTAAAACCGCAGGACTTAACGCAGCCTTTAAACGCTCGTTTCCCAGCCTCTCCCGGCCACTCATGCTGTTTCTGGTTAAGAAATCCGTACGATAAGAACCCTATGTCCCCAGCAGTCATTCATGCGCCGTCTCATTGTGAAACCGCCAAATACGGTTCCGCAGCGAGCAGCAAAGTGCCTTGCACTTTGCATCGTCGGAGCTGCGCAGGAAAAGAGCCGCACCGGGCCTCACCCGCCGAGCAGCCATTCATGCGCCGGCTCATTATGGAATCGCCAGCTTCGGTGCGGCCCCGCCATCACATTGAGATAATAGAGGTCATACCCATGGATCGCCGCGCAGGGGTGGTAGCCACGCGGCACCAGAACCGTCACCCCATCCTCGATCACCATCACCTCGTCGAGCGACCGGTCGTCGGTATAAACCCGCTGAAACCCATAGCCCTGCGCGGGGTTGAGCCGATGGTAATAGGTCTCCTCGAGATAGGATTCTTCGGGCAGCGCATCGCGATCGTGCTTATGCGGTGGATAGGACGATGTATGCCCGCCCGGCGTGATCACCTCCACCACCAGCAGCGAGTCCGCCACCCCGTCCGTCTCGGGCAGGATGTTGGTCACATAGCGCGTATTGGTGCCTTTCCCCCGCACTTCCTGGCTCATCGCGTCCGGCCCGATCACCTTGATCTCCCGCCGGGTGAGGGCAGGGGCCGAACACACCGCCAGTTCGAGTTCGCTGGTCGCCGTCACCGACCACTCGGTGCCCCCCGGCACGTACACCGCCGCCGGCTTGCCATCGAACGGGCTCATCCGCCCGCCCATCTCCCCCAAATCCTCGCCACCCGCGCCGACCCGCCCCATGCCCGAAACAAACACCAGACAAACCTCCCGCCCTCCGGTCGCCTCGGCCACTCTCTCCCCCGCCGCAAGCCTGTGCAGCGCAAACCCCACATATTCCCACCCCGCGCTTTCCGGGGTGACGTCGATCACCTTGCCGGTGTACCCGGCGGGTTTGACGAGCAGATCGGTCATTCAATCCTCCCTTGATTGCGAAGAACCATTCTCCGACCCTTCCCCACCGCTGTCACCCCGGGTTTATCCCGGGGCAGGGTATGCTCGCCGCCCTCGTCTCCTTCTCCCGTCGTTGCGGATTGTCGGGTCATGCCCGGCAACGACGAGAGGAAAGGGCGGACGCCGCTATCCCCCCACCTTAAACCCCGCCTCTTCCACCACCCCGCGCAAATACCCATACCCCATCTTCGCATAGGTCAGCGGATGCGCCTTCGCCGGGTCCTGCTCGGCCTCCACCACGACCCACCCTTCATATCCCCCAAGCTCGGCGAACACCCCCGGAAAATCCACCACCCCATCCCCCGGCACCGTATAAACCCCCGCCAGCACCGAGCGCAGAAAGCTCCAATCCTCCCCATTGGCCTTCAGCATCACTTCGCCCCGCACATCCTTGGTGTGCACATGCGCAATCCGGCGCTTGTGGTTGCGCGCCACCCGCGCCGGATCGCCCCCGCCCCAGGTGACGTGCCCGGTATCGAGCAGCAGATGCACCGCATCCCCGGTCGAAGCCATCAGCCTGTCGATCTCGGCCTCGGTCTGCACGATGGTCCCCATGTGATGGTGATAGACCAGCCTCAACCCGAACTCCTGCCTGATCTTCTGCGCAAACGCCGTCAACCGCATCCCGAACCGCCCCCAGACGTCGTGCGGCAACACCGGCCTTGCCGAAAGCGGCATCTCCATCTGCCCGTGGATGGCGTTGGACGTCTCGCACGCGATCATCACGCCGCAGCCCATTTCGGCCAGCAATCCCGCATGCCCCCGCACCGCCTCCAGTTCCGCCTCCACATCGCGCACCAGCAATTCGGTCGAATACCACCCCGAAACCAGCTCATGCCCATGCGCCCCAAGCACCCCCCGCAACGCCTCGGCGTCGCGCGGAAACTTGTTCCCCAATTCCATCCCCGAAAACCCGGCCTCCCGCGCTTCGGCCAGACACACCTCCAACGGCGTTTCCCCGCCAATCTCGATCATATCGTCATTGGACCACCCGATTGGGTTTGCGCCTATACGGATCATGTTTCCTCTTTCATCCTGATAATTTGCGCTCCGTCAGTCCAAGCGCGTCCCGTCGAGTCGCTTGCCAAGAGCTACCCTTGTCCCCTTGAAGGCCATGAGAGCTATGCTCGAATGGCGGGCCCCGAAGGGGCGGATGAACCTTATCCTGGCCCTCTCCCCTCGTCGTCTTCGGGCTTGACCCGGAGACCCGCAAGGCTCCCATACCTCAGAAGAAGTGTGTCTCCCAACCCCTCCCGCACCACCGGCAGCGTTGATTGTCGGGTCAAGCCCGACAATGACGAAAAAGAGGTTGGAGATAAGAAAGCCGGAGGGAGGGGTACGTGCCGGTCCCACCGACCCATCCTCACCCCCGCCTCTTCACCTCCGCCTCATACTCAGCCCTCTTCCCCCGCACATCCTCGCGCTCGCTCACCTCGGGCACTGCCACGTCCCACCAATGCCCGCCCGCTTCGGTCGTCACCAGCGGATCGGTATCGATCACCACAACGCTCACCCCATCCCGTTCCCGCGCCGCCCCCAGCGCCGCCTCCAGCTCGCCAACCCCCGAAACCTTCTCCGCCCGCGCTCCCATCGCCCGCGCATGGCCGACGAAATCGATCTCCGGCATCCGCTGTGCATCCACATCGGCAAACAGATTGTTGAAACTCGCCCCGCCCGTCGCCATCTGCAGCCGGTTGATGCACCCGAACCCCCGATTGTCGAGCAGCACCACTGTGAGTTTCACCCCCATCATCACGGCGGTCGAAAGTTCGGAATTGAGCATCATATAGCTCCCATCTCCCACCATCACGACCACCTCGTCCCCCGGTCGCGCCAGCGCCACCCCCAGCCCGCCGGCGATCTCATAGCCCATGCATGAATAGCCATATTCCAGGTGATAGCTCCCCGGCGCACCCGCCTGCCACAGCTTGTGCAATTCCCCCGGCAGCCCGCCCGCCGCGCACACCACAATCGCCTTGTCCCCCAGCGCCCGCTGCACCGCCCCGATCACCTGCGCATCCGAGGGCAGGGGGGCATTGCTCGCCGCCGTCACCGCCCCCGCCGCCTCCAGCCATTCGCGCTTGCCCGCCTCAGCCGCCGCGCTCCACCCCTCAGGCGCCCGCCACCCGGCCAGCCCCGCGTCCAGCACCTCCAGCCCCACCCGCGCATCGGCCACCAGCGGCATCGCTCCATGCTTTGCCGCATCCATCGCCATGACGTTGAGCCCGACAAATCGCACGTCCGGATTCCCAAACAGCGCCCGCGATCCCGTGGTGAAATCGGCCAGTCGCGTCCCCATCGCAACCACCAGATCGGCCTCCTCGGCCAGCCGGTTCGCCGCGCCGGTCCCGGTCACCCCCACCGCGCCCATGTTCATCGGATGGTCGTGGGGCAGGGCCGATTTCCCCGCCTGCGTCTCCATCACCGGCACGCCATGGGTTTGCGCAAACCGGCCCAGCACCGCGCTGGCCCCCGAATAGAGCACGCCTCCACCGGCGATCAGCACCGGCTTTTCCGCCGCCCGGATCGCCTCGATCGCCCGCGCCAGTTCATCCACGTCGGGCCCCGCCCGCCGCTGCGTCCAAACCCTCTCGGCAAAAAACGACACCGGATAATCATAGGCTTCCGCCTGCGTATCCTGGCACAGCGCCAGCGTCACCGGCCCGCAATCCGCCGGATCGGTCAAAACCGCCAACGCGCGGGGCAGGGCGGCCATGATCTGCTCGGGCCGCGCGATCCTGTCGAAATAGCGCGACACGGGTCTAAAGCAATCATTGGCCGAAACCGTCCCGTCGGAAAAATCCTCGACCTGCTGCAGCACCGGATCGGGCGCCCGATTGGCGAACACGTCGCCGGGCAGAAACAGCACCGGCAACCGGTTCACATGCGCCAGCGCGGCCGCGGTCACCATATTGGTCGCCCCCGGCCCGATGGACGTCGTACACGCCATCATCCGCCGCCGGAAACTCGCCTTGGCAAACCCTATCGCCGCATGCGCCATCCCCTGCTCATTATGCGCCCGATAGGTCGGCAATCTGTCGCGCACCCCATAGAGCGCCTCCCCCATCCCCGCGACGTTCCCATGCCCGAAGATCGCCCACACCCCCGCAAACAGCGGCACGATCTCCCCCTCGACCTCCGTCCTCTGCCCCGCCAAAAACCGCACCAGCGCCTGCGCGGTGGTAAGCCTGATCGTTTCGGTCATCCGCGCCTCCCAAACATTTCTTGCCGCGAGCGCTGGGGCAGGAAACCAACCTTCGTGTTTTTACCGAACAGCTTGCCGAGAGCTCTCCTTCTCCCCTTGAGGGAGAAGGTGGGCCGGCGAAGCCGGGTCGGATGAGGGGTGCGCTGAGCCGGCCTCGCAAAACTCGGCCTGAATGGAAACACCGCGCTGCCATCGAGAGCAGCGCTAGCGCTGGGATTTTTCACAAAACGCGCGCCGATGGATAAGGAGCGCCTATTCATCTCCCCCTCTCCCCCCAAGCCCGCACCAACCCCGCAAACCTTTCCGCCATCTCCTCGATCGCCGCCGCATCCCCCATCTCCCCCGCCAACCATTTCTCCGCTGCCCCGGCAAAAATCGTCCGCCCCACGGCGAACCCCTTCACCGTCCGAGCCCCCGCCGTCGCCGCAAACGCCGCCGTCAACTCCTCGGCCGGTGCATCCAGCCCCAGCAGTACCACTCCTCGGCAATAGGGGTCATGGGCCGCGATCACCTCGTCGATCCGCGCCCACGCGCTCGCCCCCGCCTGCGGCTCCAGCTTCCACCAATCGGGCCTGATCCCCACCGCATAAAGCGCCTCGAGCACGCGCGGCACGGTCATGTCGTCAACCGTCCCGCTCTTGCACGCGATGATCTCGATCAGCAATTCCCGCCCCACGCTCCGCGCCGCGTCATGGAGCCCCTTCAGCCTCTCCCGCTGCGCCTCGCGAAGTTCCTCCGGATCGTCCGGATGGTAAAAGCACAGCGCCTTGATGCAATGGTCCACCGGCCACTCCACCAGCCGCGAGCCCACATCCTCGGAAAACTCGAACCGCAGCGGCCGCGATCCCGGCAACTCCACCGGCCGCCCGATCCACAGATTGGCGTGCCTGCCCGCCGCAAACAGCGCCTCGCGCCCGTGCTTGTCGTCGATCAGCATGCCGAACCCGTCGCGCCCGTCCGCCACCCGCGCCGCCGCTTCCACGGCCAACAGCTTGAACGCCCCGATCCGCCCGTGCTCCGCCCCAACCCTGTCGGCCAATTCTTCGAGCTGCGTCCGGTGATCGATGGCCAGCGCCATGAGCTGCCGATACTCCCGCCGCCGCCCCGTCGTCGCCCAATGGATATGATTGAGCGCAGCGTCCTTGCGCAGCGCCTCGCCCGCGCTCCCATGCTCGAGAAAATACTGCAATTCCGCAAAGCTGGGGATTTCCGGCGAGCACAGCAGCCGCGACACCGCGAATGCCCCGCACGCATTGGCCCATGTCGCGCAGACCTCCAGCGTCTCCCCCCGCAGCCACCCGCGCAAAAATCCGCTCATGAACGCGTCGCCGGCCCCCAGCGTATTATAAACCTCGATGGGAAACCCCCGCCCCACGATCCCGTCTTCCAGCGCCTCGGGAATTTCCCCGTCGAACACCACGCACCCCATGGGTCCGCGCTTGAGGACGATCACGGCGGAGGAAAGTGACCGGATCGTCCTCAGCGCGGTATCGAGATCGGTTTCCCCCGAACCGATCAGGATTTCCTCTTCCGTCCCCACGATGAGGTCGCAGTGCGGCAGCACGTCCCGCATGCGCGAGGAAACGACATTGGAGCGGATATAGCGCTCGTCCCCCGCTCCATGCCCCGCCAACCCCCAGAGGTTGGGTCGATAGTCGATATCGAAGATCACCTTGCCGCCGCCCCGCCGAGCCATCTGCATGGCGATCTTCTGGGCCGCCGCCGTGTGCGGCCGCGAAAAATGCGTGCCCGTCACCAGCACCGCCCCGGCGCGGGCGATGAAATCTTCCGAGATATCGCCCTCGGTCAGCGCCATGTCGGCGCAGTCCTCGCGATAAAAGATCAGTGGAAAGTGCTTGTCGTCCTCGACCGCCAGAATGGCCAGCGCCGTCAGCCGCTCGGGGTCGGTGATGATCCCCTCGGTCGAAGCCCCCTCGCGCGCCATCTGCTCGCGGATGAAGCGCCCGAACGGTTCGTCCCCGACCCGCCCCAGCCAGGCCGATTTCAGCCCCAGCCGCGCCGCCCCGATCGCCACATTGGCCGGGCACCCGCCCACCGATTTGGCAAAGCTCGAAATATCCTCCAGCCGGCTGCCGATCTGCTGGCCGTAAAGGTCCACCGACGCGCGCCCGATGGTGATCACATCGAGCCGATCCTCCAACGTATCCATGCTGGCGGCGGCCTCCCTTCCGATTGTTTATGATTGAAACATCAATTCTGAAAATGTGTCAATTCAGAATGTTTGTTCCATTTTGGAGTTGCTTTCTCTGCGGCGATTGGGAAAACATGAGCCTCTGAACCCCCCGTTCGTCAACATTGACGGTCAGGTGCGTTCAACACCACAAATTCACCCGTTCAACACAAGCGATGTTGAACGGTTCCTGGGGAGGAAATCATGGTCCGTTTCGGAATTCTCGGCGCCGGCCGCATCGGCAATGTCCACGCCCGCTCCATCGCCGGTTCGGGCCGCGCTTCCGTCGCCTACATCGCCGACGCCATGCCCCAGGCCGCCGAAACCCTCGCCGCCGCCGTGGGCGCGAAAACCAAGCCGGTTCAAGAGGTTATCACCTCTCCCGACGTCGATGCCATCCTCATCGCCACCCCCACCGACACCCACGCGGATTTGATCGAGGAGGCCGCCCGCGCCGGCAAGGCCATCCTGTGCGAAAAGCCCGTCTCTCTTTCGGTCCCGCGCATCGAAGCCTGCCTGCAAGTGGCTGAAAACTCAGGCGTTCCCCTGATGATCGGCTTCCACCGCCGCTACGATCCCAACTTCGCCGCGCTCGAAAAGCGCCTGCGCTCGGGCGAAATCGGCGACCCCGAAATCATCACCATCACCTGCCGCGACCCCGCCGCGCCCCCGGTCTCCTATATCGAGCGCTCGGGCGGTCTCTACCGCGATATGATGATCCACGATTTCGACATGGCCCGCTTCCTCCTGGGCGATGAAGAACCTGTTATCGTTCATGCACTTGGCGGCGTTCTGACCGATCCGGAAATCGGCCGGGCAGGGGATATCGACACTGCCTCGGTCCAGATGCAGACAGCCTCGGGCAAGATCGTCGTCATCACCAATTCCCGCCGCGCCACCTACGGCCACGACCAGCGCATCGAAGTCCATGGTTCCAAAGGCCTTTTGCGCGCCGCCAACATCCACGACACCACTGTCGAACTGGCCAACGAACAGGGCTGGACCGAGGACAAGATCCCCTCCTCCTTCGTCGAGCGCTACCAGCTCGCCTACACCGCCGAGATCCACAAATTTCTCGATTTCCTGGACACCGGCCAATCCCCCCGCGCCTCCGGCCACGACGGCCTCATGGCCCAAAAACTCGCCGAATCCGCCAGCGAAAGCCTCAAATCCGGCCAGGCCGTGCGGCTGGGATAACCCCCCTCGGAGCAGCCTTCTGGATTGTCGGGTCAAGCCCGACAATGACGACGGAGAGGGTGGAATGATGGAGAGGAAGGGGAGCTTGCCGTAACGCCCGCGCCAATCACCCCTTCTCCCCTTGAGGGAGAAGGTGGGCCGGCGAAGCCGGGTCGGATGAGGGGTGCGCTGAGCCGGCGAAAAAACACAACCGCCAGAAACATACCCCGACCCGTTCCCTCGTCCCCCGCCGCTGTCACCCCGGGGTTGTCCCGGGGCAAGGTATGCGCGCCGCTCTCGGCTCACGCCCTCCAATGACAAAGAAATAGGGCAGCGAGGCCCAGCCCCCTAAGGCGCCGGAATCCGCACCTGCAACGCCCCCGCCACGGCCTGGATCCGCTCCGCCATCGTCTCGACTTCCTCGGGCGTGAAATTGCCCGAGATCATCAGCGATCCCCCGGTGATCGGGGTCTGGATATAGGGCGATGTGAGCACCTTGCCCTCGAGGATCACATCCACCCGCATGCCCACATTGCGCGCCGTGAAATCCCCGAACGCCTTGCTGCCCGATGGGGTCAACTCCACCATCATCACCGGCAGCCCGGTCGTGGGGTCCGAGCTCGCTTGGGCGCTTTTCACTTCCAGCGGAACGCTGTCGGCCATGGCCGCCCCAACCAGCGCCAGCGATGCGGCGAGCCCGGCGGCCAGCCGCTTGGCGAAACGCATGAGAATGGCAATGGGGGTGTCGGTCATCTTGGGCGGTCCTGCGCAACTTTATCCATCTTGGGTGCGCCCCAGCGTTTGACAAGTGAAAGGGGCAGCCTTTCGGCCGCCCCCGGCAATTTTTTCCGATATGCTTACCGGAAGATGTACACGATCTCGCGCGACGCCGGTTCGATCAGCACCGGCTGGCCGTTGATATAGACATATTCGTACTCGTACTCCGGAATGGGCTGGACGACCACGGTATCGGGCACCTGCGCGCCAACCACCACTTCGCCCTCCAGATAGACCGGCTCCATGGGGTTGGAGGTCACATAGGTGCGGGCCGTTTCCGGCGGATCGACAACGATGCCGGCCGATGCGCCCACGCCCGCCCCGATCGCGGCGCCAACCGGCCCGCCCAGCAGCGCCCCGGCGATCGCGCCTCCGGCCGCGCCGGTCATCGTCGAATTGGCCGTGGTCGAAGGCTCGGCCACACCCACAAGCTCGGGCGGACGTTCGGTGAGCACGATAACCTCGCCGCCGGCCTCCGATTCCACGGTCAGATAGTCCGAATAGGCATAGCCCAGCGTGCCGTTGAAATCGATTTCGCACCACATGGAATCGGTGATGCAGCCGTTGACGGTGGCGGTTTCCCCGCTGCCGATCACTCCGATCGCCTCGAATTGCGGCCCCGGGCCGGAGCGGATATTGAGATCGGTGGTGGCGGTCGCCGTGGCGGTCTGGGCCAGGGCGGTGCCGGCCATCAAGAGCCCGGCGGTGGCCGCCAGGACGGTTGTAGCAAGAGCGGATTTCATTGTTTTATCTCCGTTGGTTTGCACAGGCAAACCTTGGGGGCGCCAAGGGTGTTGGCGCGACCCAGGCAATGGTTTGCCCGATCTTCCCCCGCGGCAAAATGAACGCCGGGCAGGGGGCTTCGTTCCGCCCCGCTAACCCTTCGCTAACCAATTCAACTTTGCCTGTGGCTTCGCCGCAACGGCTCGTTCAGAGCCCGATTTCGCGCACCGATGGTCCATCGTCGATGAACAGCCTGCCGCCGGGCTTGAGCGCCCTGCCGATGGCCGCCCGCGCCTTGATGCCGGCCTCCGGATGCCGCCCGTCGAGTGCCCCCACCCGCACCGCCACGGCGATATCGAACGGCGCTTCCCCCGGTTCGAGTTCGAAGGTTTCGATGGCGCTTTGGCGAAATTCCAGCCGCCCCGCCGCGATATCGTCGGCCGAGCCGGCAACGGCCTGCGCTATGGCCTTGGCGGACCTGTCGATCGCCACCACCTTGCCCGCACCCACGCGCCTTGCCATCTCCCGCGCCATGGCGCCCGGCCCGCAGCCGATCTCGAGCACGCGCATATCGCGCCCGAGCGGCAGCGCTTCCACGATCGCCAATAGCCTTGGAGATATTTCCGTGCTCATCGCCCAAGCATGCTCCGCAAAGTCCGCCCGCTCAAGCCCTCGATTGACGGCCCGGCCCCTGCCGGGCTACGGCATGGACAAGAGGTAACCGCCATGCGCACCGACAACCGGCTTTCCCGCATGCTCCATGTGCTGATCCACATGAGCGCGCACCAGGGCGCCGCCACGTCCGAAACCATCGCCAAAATGCTTTCGACCAACCCCGTCGTCGTGCGCCGCACCATGGCCGGCCTGCGCGAGGCGGGCTATGTGCGCTCGGCCAAGGGCCACAATGGTGGCTGGGAACTGGCCCGCCCGCTTGAGGAAATCACCATGGCCGACATCTACCGCGCCCTGGGCTCTCCCCATCTCTTCGCGCTGGGCCTTGCCAATGACGACCCACGCTGCCTCGTCGAAAAATCCGTCAACGCCCGCATCCGCGACACGCTCTCGGTCGCCCAATCCACCATCCTCGACCGCTTCACCTCCATGACACTTGCCGAAATCCGCGACGACTTCGAAGACCGCCTGGCCAAATCCCCCCACGACTGCGGGTAGGGCCGCGCACGCGCCGCCGCCTTCCTTCTCCCCTCGCGAAGGGAGAAGGCGCCACAAAGGGGCGGAGAGGGGGCACTGAGTTTCCCATCAGCCATAACGCGTGCCGAACCTCAGCGCACCCTCACCCCAACGGGCGAGGGAGCACCTCCGGCAGTATTTAAAGTTCTTGCACAAACGCCGCCCCAGCTCCCTTCTCCCCTTGAGGGAGAAGGTGGACCGGCGAAGCCGGGTCGGATGACGGGTGCGCAGCGCTGGCCCGACCAGCCATAGCGTGTGCTGAACCTTAGCGCACCCTCACCCCAGCCCTCTCCCTCGAAGGAGAGAGGGAGCACCTCCGGCAGCATTTAGAGTTCTTGCCGAAACGCCGCCCCAGCTCCCTTCTCCCCTTGAGGGAGAAGGTGGGCCGGCGAAGCCGGGTCGGATGAGGGGTGCGCAGCCTTTGCAAAACCAACCATCGTTAGCAAAGGCTTACACCCTCCTACCGCCCCCCCTACCGCCCCGCCTTCCGCCGATCCGCCAACGCCACAGTCAGCGCCATGGCCAGCGTCATCGTCGCTCCCATCGACCGGAATCCCTCGAAATCGGCCTCGGCGATCTCGAACCACACATCGGCCTGCGACGCGAGCGGGGAAAAGATCGAATCGGTGAACGCCACAACCCGCGCCCCCGCCTCGCGCACCTGCGTCGTCAGCGCCACCGTCTCGCTCGCATAGGGCGTAAAGCTGATGGCGATCGCCGCATCCTCCGGTCCGGCAAACCCCGCCTGCTCGGACGCCAGCCCCGCCACGGCATCGACCAATATCGTCCGAATCCCCAGCTTGCCCATCCCATAAGCCATGTAGGAGGTGACCGGAAACGACCGCCGCAACCCGATGAGATAGATCGTGCGCGCGCCCTCCAGCACGTCCAACGCTCTCTCGAAAACCGCCGGATCGTGCCGGTTGGTCAGTTGCGAAATCGAGCGCACCGAGGCTTCCGCGAAACCTTCGAGGATCATCGAGGCGCGCGGGCTGGCATCCCCATGCTCGCGCAATTGCGCCATGCGCTCGTCATAGCCCAGCACCTGGTCGCGCAGGCGCGAGCGGAACACGTCCTGCAGGTCCGAAAACCCCTGATAGCCCAGCGCCTGGGAAAACCGCACAAGCGTCGAAGGCTGCACCTGCGCCTTGGCGGCAATCGAAGCGGCCGTCCCGAACGCCACGTCGTCGGGATTGTTGAGCGCATATTCGGCCACTTGCGTCAGCCGGCGCGGCAATTCCTCCCAGCGCGCGATCACCCGCTCGCGCAGCGCCGCGAAATCGCGCGGCGGCATCTCGGCCTGCCCCTGGCTGTCCATCGCTCTCCCGCGCGCCATTGTTGTGTCCAAGCCCTCTTCTTATCCCCGCCGGTTCGCGCTCATCCATACTCGAACACGCGCTTTCCCCGGCAATCGCCAATCCGGCGCCGGCAATTGAAAAAAAACGCGCCGCCGCACCAGAAATCCCCGCCATTTCACGCCGATTTTTGCCTCGGATCGGGCGATTGTGACTTGACGCACTCTGCCCTAAATGGAATAAATATTCCACAATAATCTATAATATGCATCAGTTGTTCCATTTGATGCGAGGGAGGAGAGGGCATGGCCGGAGGAGGCACCGCGCTTCTCGAGGCGCGCGGCATCGCCAAATATTTCGGCGCCATCACCGCGCTGCGCGACGTCAATTTCCGCGTCGACCACGGCGAGGTGCTGGGTGTTGTGGGCGACAATGGCGCCGGCAAATCCACGCTGATGAAAATCCTCTCCGGCCTCTACCAGCCGTCCGAAGGCGATCTGGTTTTCGATGGTCGCCCTGTCCGGTTCTCCAGCCCGAAAGACGCCCGCGCCAAGGGCATCGAGATGGTCTATCAGGACTTCGCGCTGGCCGGAAACATGCCCATTTATGAAAACATCTATCTGGGCCGCGAGCCGGGCACCAAGCTCGGCCCGATCACCTTCATCGATCACAAGCGCGCCCGCGAAATGGCCAAGGACCACCTCGACAATCTCCATATCGAGGTGAAATCGGTCGAACAGAACACCGAGGATTTGTCCGGTGGCCAGCGACAGGCCGTGGCCATCGCCCGCGCCACAGCGTTCGACGCCCAGCTCGTCATCATGGACGAACCCACCGCCGCGCTCGCCATAAAAGAGGTCGGCAAGGTGCTCGATCTCATCAAACGGCTGAAGGACCATGGCGTTGCGGTGATCATCATCTCCCACCGCATGGACGATATCTTTTATTGCTGCGACCGGGTGATGGCGCTTTACCAGGGCACCAATTTCGCCGAAAGCCCGCTGGGGCAGACCTCGCGCAACGAGGTCATCGGCTGGATCATGGGCACCAAGGGACACACCGAATCCCTTGCCCATGACAGGCTGCACTAGGGGAGGGGGCGCGTGTTCTACGATCCAAAACTCTCCAAATTCCTCGAAACCTACGGCATCGTTCTCGTCGTCATCGTCATGATGGTGGTGATCGCGCTTTCGCGGCCCGAAGTCTTTTTGACGCCACAGAACCTCACCAACATTTTAAAGCAGAACGCCACGCTGGCACTTGTCGCGCTGGGCATGTTTGTGGTGATCGTCACCGCCGGCATCGACCTTTCGGTGGGCTCCACCATGGCGCTCTCCATGGTGACGCTCGCCCTTGCCAGCCGCGCCGGATTGCCCTGGCCGGTGGTGCTGATGGTCGGTCCGCTGGTCGGCATCGCTGTGGGGCTGGTCAACGGTATCGGCCTTACCTGGCTCAAGCTTCCGCACCCCTTCATCATGACGCTGGGCACGCTTAACGCGGTGCGCGGCGTTGCGTATCTCGTCACCGATGGCGCCCCGATTTCCGGCCTCCAGCCCGAGGTCCGCTATCTGGGCCAGGCCTATTATGACCTCGGCATCTTCGCCCCGCCCGCCGGCATCCCCGCCAGCCTGATCCTCGTCGCCGTATGCGCTATCGGCCTGTGGTTCTTCCTCGAAAAAACCTCGACGGGCCGGCACATCTACGCCATCGGCGGCAATCCACAGGCTGCCCGGGTGTCCGGCGTCAATGTCGATCGCGTGTTGATCCTGGTTTACGTCATTTCCGGCCTCATGGCCGGCTTGGGCGGCCTTCTGCTCGCCGGCCGCACCGATTCCGGCTTCCCCAATGCGGGGCTGATGCTCGAGCTCGACGCCATTGCGGCGGTCATTATCGGCGGCGCCTCGTTCTTCGGCGGCCGCGGCACGGTGATCGGGGTGCTGGCCGGCGTCCTCATCATGGGGCTGCTCCGAAATGGGCTCAACATCAACAATGTCAGCTCCTTCTGGCAGATGGTGCTGATCGGGGTGGTTATCATCTTCGCTGTCTGGATCGACGTGGTCCGGCGCAGAGCTGCCGTGCGCAGATAATCCGGCCGGCCCGGTCATCTCCAGCCGGGCCACGCCGATGAACAAATGGAGATGGTCAAAAGGGAGGACCAGGAAATGAAAGCAGTGCTTCTGGCCGGGATAGCGCTCTCGGTCATGACCGTTGGCGCAAACGCCCAGACTTTCGTTCTCGGCATGAAAGGCCCCGGCGCCGGCAACCCGTTCTGGGCCGCCGTCGAAGCGGGCGCGATCGCCGCTGGCGAGGAGGCCGGCGTTGAAGTCATCGTCGTCGCCCCGCCCCAGGAATCCGACGTTCAGGCCCAGATCAACCAGATCGAGGACCTGATCGCGCAAGGCGTCGACGGCATCGCGCTGGCGCCAACCGATCCAAACGCCTTGGCCCCGGTGGTCGACTCCGCAATCGCGCAGGATATCCCGGTGGTTTTCGTCGATACACGCGGCACCAATGAGGGTGTGTCCTTCATCGGCACCGACAACCAGGCCGGTGCCGCGCTGGCGGCTGAATATATGTGCGAAAACCTCCCCGAAGGCGCCAATGTCGCGATCCTCCAGGGTTTGATCAGCCAGTCGACCGGTCAGGCCCGCGCCCAGGGCGCCAATGAAGGGCTTTCGGCGTGTGGGCTCAACATCGTCGCAGAGCAGCCGGCCAATTGGGACCGCGCCATGGGCATGTCCGTCGCTGAAACGATCATCGTGGGTAATCCCGACCTGCAGGGCATTTTCGCCTCTAACGACAACATGGCGCTCGGCGCCGTGGAAGCGCTGAAACAGGCCGCGATGCTCGAGACCGTCATGGTGGTGGGGTTCGACGCCAACCCCGACGCTGCCAATTCGATCGTGGCCGGCGAGTTGACCGCATCGGTCGCCCAGTCGCCCGAAAACATGGGCCGTTTCTCCATCGAGTCGCTGATCGCGCTCTCTAATGGTGAAACGCTCGAGGAGTGGATCGACACCGGAACGGTGCTGGTCGACGCCTCGAACGCCGCCGAATATCAGTAGTTTGGGAGAAATCGATACCCGGCTGTGGGATTTTTGCAATTAATAGGATGAATCGTTCGCCTTTTTGTTGCCATGATCTTGCCAGTCGAACGAAAGGCCGGGTATCGTCTAGGTCTTCGCGAGAGCGCGAAGGGCAAGAGCAACCTCCGGCGGTAATATGAGATTTCTCATATTCCGCCGTCTTTTTTTGGGGTGCTGCAATCCATGACAGGTTTGGGCATTGGCCT
Organism: Pelagibacterium mangrovi; assembly: GCF_036662815.1. NCBI lineage: Bacteria > Pseudomonadati > Pseudomonadota > Alphaproteobacteria > Hyphomicrobiales > Devosiaceae > Pelagibacterium > Pelagibacterium mangrovi. The sequence continues at coordinate 249,937 of NZ_JBAFXA010000008.1, forward strand.
CATCGGCACCGGCTATATGGGCAAGTGTCACGCGCTGGCCTGGAACGCGGTCGCTCCCGTATTTGGCGACGTCGCCCCGCCCCGCCTTGTCCATCTGGCCGAAGCCAATGCCGAACTCGCCACCCGTCAGGCCCGGTCGCTGGGCTTTTCCCGCGCCACGGGCGATTGGCGCGACCTGATCGCCGATCCGGACGTCGATGTGGTTTCGATCACCACGCCCAACCCCTTCCACCCCGAAATGGCCATCGCCGCGCTTGAGGCCGGCAAGCATGTCTGGTGCGAAAAGCCCATGGCCCCGGCCTTCGCCGACGCCGAGCGCATGGCCGATGCGGCCAGGACTTCGGGTCGCGTCGCGGTGCTGGGTTACAATTACATTCAGAACCCGCTCCTCCGCCACATCGGCAAATTGCTCGCCGAGGGCGCCATCGGCACGGTCCATTCGGTGCGCATGGAAATGGACGAGGATTTCATGGCCGATCCTGTCGCGCTTTTTTCGCTAAAGAGCGAGGCGATTTCGGGCTATGGCGCGCCCGACGATTTCGGCGTCCACCCGCTGTCGATCCTTGCGACGCTGTTCGGCCCGGTCGAAAGGATCATGGCCGATCTCGCCAAGCCCTTCGCCACTCGGCCCACTGCAGAGGGAAAGGCGCGCGAGGTCGAAACCTTCGATATCGCCCACATCCTCCTGCGCCTTGCCGGCGGCATCGCCGGCTCCATCCAGCTTTCCCGCTCCACCTGGGGGCGCAAGGGTCGGCTCGTGCTCCAGATCTTCGGCTCGGCCGGCACCATCGCCTACGATCAGGAGCGCATGAACGAATTCCAGCTCTTTACCCGCGAGGGCAGGGCGGCCGAACAGGGTTTCCGCACCATCCTCACCGCCCCCATCCATCCGCCCTACGATAAATTCGTCCCCGCTCCGGGCCATGGCCTGGGCTTCAACGATCTCAAAATCATCGAAGCCCGCGAGGTGATGCGCGCCATCTCCGGGGAAACGGCGCACATCATCGATTTCGAAAACGGCCTCGCCATCGAACGTGCCGTCCACGCCATGGCCCACAGCCATCGCGACGGGCGGTGGGTGTCGCTCTAACCTCGACGCCGGTCGCCTAAGCCGCCTGCAACTGTCCCGGCCCGCTCCGCCGTTCCGCCCACAAGATAAAGCTGGACGCCGCGAGGATCAGCGCAGCCCCCGGCCAGAACGACATCGCCGGCACCTGCGAGAGCACCACCCACCCCAAAAGCGTATTGAGCGGCAGTTTCAGATCGTCGAACGGCTGCAGATACGTGGCGTCGGCAACCTTATAGGCAAGGCTGAGCACATATTGCGCCGCCGCCGTCACCAGCCCCAGCAGCACGATCAGCCCCAGCGCCTCGCCCATCGGCAGCGCGAAGTCGAACCCGGTGGCAAGCCCGGCGGGCAGGGCGCCGGCCGGCAGCACCGCAACCGCGATCCCCAGGATCAACCCGATCAGGAAATGATTGGGCGTAATCAGCACCAGCATATAGAGCGTCAGCGATTCCGGCTCCTCATCGCGGCTGAGATATTTGGTGATCACCGAAACCGATCCCCAGCACAGCGCGGCCAGCACCGGCAGAAGCGAAGCCAGCGTGAACTGCTCGGTCCCCACCTGGGAAACCATCACCGCACCGATAAAGCCGACCACCGTCGCCCCCAGCCGCTGCGGCGTCAGCCGTTCGCCCAGAAACACGGTTGCCCCGATCAGGATGAAGAACGGCCCGGTCATCGATAGCGCCACCATCTGCCAGACCGGCACGCCAACGGCAAAACCGAAGGCGAAGAACTGCACGCCCAGCGCGGACAAAAAGGCCCGCGTCTCATGCCAATAGGGGTGCCGCGTGCGCAGCTTGGCAAACCCGATCCGCAGGATCAGCGGCAGCGCGAAAATCGTCGCGATGACATATTGCCAGAACACCACGGCGGTGGAGGGCACGCCCATCTGATAGGTGATGATCGGGGTGAGGATATTGATCGTGGCGAAGGCGAGCCCCGCGCCCAGCATGAACACGGCCCCCAGCATCGGGGCGTGGTTGGCAGAGGAAATCTGGTTCATTGGTCGTCCTTTCCGTAACCAGTTTCCCCAGGGTTACGGGAGACGACGCTCTCTCCACACCCCGCATCCCAAACAGGAATGACGGGCGCCCGAAAGACGCAATATCCCGTTCTCTCTCATCCGGACTATGACCGTCGGCTTCGGAATCGCACCGAATCTGCTGACCCTCATGGTTGAACATGAGGCGCTCGCGGGCTTCAGGCCTTTGCCTGTTACCGCCGGTGGGGACTTTCACCCCGCCCTGAGAACGTTTCTGCCTCTTCATCGTGAAGAGGCGATGGATAATCTAGGCCCAAGAGGTCGGCCGATCAAGCGGCCAAAAGAAAAAGGACTGCCCGATCTCTCGAACAGTCCTTCCATGAAATCGCCACACGAGGTGACTGAACCGCCAGTGTTTTTCCAAGCGTGTCCTTTAAGCCGGACCGCTATGAACCAAGCGGTTCGGAGGGAAGGCTATTTTGCCGAGGGCTGCCTCGTCAAAACCACCTCATACCCAAAGTCACTCCCGCCTGCGCGGATCTCACTAGACATTGGATCACCTCCTTTCGCTTGGTTGAAACCGGAACCATCGTGGCCCGAATCGATAACTCTGGCAACCCGCTTTGGCTCCATCAGCTCCGCACGATAGTTTGAGTAGGTTTGCAAATTTTGCGGATTCTCAAGGGCTTGCTCCTCGGCCATACTCCGCACCTGCTCGAATCGGGGCCGCGACCACTCAAAACCCTAGGTCAGCACATAGCGCCTACGATATTCGCTGGCCGCATAGACCAGCACCACCGCCACGGCGACTCCGCCGGCCAGTTGCACCCAATCGGTCCCCGCAACCATCAGCGCCGCCAGTTCCAGCCCGTTCCAGGGCTGTCCCGTCAGCCAATAACCCTCGAAATCGAGCCCTGCGAATTTCAGCTCGAACCGATCGGTGATGAACGACCAGAAAACGCCGTCGACCAGGAAATTGCGCGAAATCACCCGCTCGAAAAGCCCGATGATCGCCGGGATCAGGAAGGCCAGCGGCATGGCCCAGCGTTTGACCATCGTGCCCAGAAAGCCCACCCAGGCCAAAAACGGCAGATACCACAACAGCGCAATGGCAAACAAAACCAGCGCCGAAAGCATGATGTTGAGCCATGCCCCCGCCGTCTGCGCGAACGATGGCGGCGCGAACCCGCCCAGGAAATTGCTGGCCACCACGGTCGGCAGATAGGCGATCAGCCCGGTGATCGCCAGCGCCAGAAGGATGGCAGTGGGAAAGACAGTGAGCGAGGTCGCGACCTTGGCGGAAAAGATCTTGAGATCGCTCTGGGGCATCGATTTCCAGAACAGCATCGAATTGTTGCGGCTGTCGGCCGAAAACGCATCGGCATAATAGAAAAACAGCATGATGATCAGATAGATCAGCCATCCGGCGACGGCCAGCGCGAAGGCTGTTTCGTAAAACCGCAGCACAGTGGGCAACTCGTTGGCGAAATCTCCCCGGAAATCGGTGCCGAACACCGCATAGACCGCCGCCGCCAGCATCAGCGCCAGCAGCAGGGCGGGCCCATAGATGAAGGCGCCGCGATGTTCGAGATATTCTCGCTTGATAAGGGCGATCATTGCGGCCATCAGGCGGCTCCCGCATTATAGGTTTCACGCTGCATCAGCGCCACGAAAAGGTCCGACAGGCTCGGCGTCGAAACCTGCCCCAGGGGCGCAAGCCTTTCATGCTCCACCCCGTCGAAAATCATCACCGTCTGCCCGAACCGGCTTTCGGTAAACACCGGTCCCAGCGCCCGCGCCGCCTCGATCCGGGCGGGGTCGGAGATCACCAGCTGGGCGAATTTGGTGTTCACCGTCTCCATCTGCATATGGACGATCAACTCGCCGTCGCGGATGAACATGATGTCGGAGAGCATGAATTCGATCTCGTCCACCTGATGGGTGGTGATCAAAAGCGTGCGTTCCTCGGTCATGTAGTCTTCGAGCAGCCGGCGGTAGAACCGTTTGCGATAGGTGATGTCGAGCCCCAGCGTCGGTTCGTCCAGCACCAGAAGCTTGGCGTCGATCGCCATCACCACGGCAAGGTGGAGCTGGGCGATCATGCCCTTGGAAAGGTTCTTGATCTTGGCTTCGGGCTTGATGTCGGTGCCCGAGAGGAAATCGCGTGCCTTGTCCTGGCTGAAATTGGGATGGATGTTGGACAGCAGCGCGAAAAGCTCGCGGACCCTCAGAAACCGGGGCAGGGAGGCGACGTCGGAAATGAACGCGACATTGTTCATCAGCTTGGCGCGGTTGGCGAAGGGGTCTAGCCCCAGCACCTCGATCTTGCCCTCGCACTGGGTAAGCCCCAGCAGGGCGTTGAGCGTCGTCGTCTTGCCGGCGCCATTGTGGCCCACCAGGCCGTAGATGCGCCCGGCCGGAATGTCGAAATCGAGCCCGTGCAGAACTTCGGACTTGCCGAACCGCTTGCGCAATCCGCGTGCCGATACGATTGGGTTTTCCGTGGTCATTGTTGATCCCCGTCCTTGAGCAATGCTTGAACCGACAGCCCCAGCGCCGCGATCCGCGCCGCGATCGCCGGCCAGTCTTCGTTGAGGAATTTTTCCCGTTCATGGGCCAGCAGCGCAGCCCGCGCGCCTTCGGTCACATACATCCCCATGCCCCGGCGCTTTTCCACCGTCCCCATATCGACCAGCGACTGGTAGGATTTGGTGACGGTCAATGGATTGACCGAAAGATCGGCTGCCACCTGCCGCACCGAGGGCAGGGCATCGCCCTCGTTGATGGTTCCGTTGAGGATCATCTCGATCATCCTTTGCCGGATTTGCAGAAATATCGGTTGGTCGTCCCGCCACTGCGTCATGTGTGCTTCCGTATAGTGTGCTATATGAGTAATACACTGTTACGGTAGTGTCAAGCTTGATGTGTTTGTCGGTGCGGTCGGCGCGTGCTGAGCCAGCAAAAACACAACCGCCAGAAGCATCCCCCGACCCTCCCTACCCCACCGCCGTCACACCGGGGTTATCCCGGGGTGGACAAATGGACCGTCCGCAGCACCGGCCCCAGCTCCCCTTCTCCCCTTGAGGGAGAAGGTGGC